>DATIQT010000129.1:0-5682 GCA_035470525.1 Rickettsiales bacterium | reverse complement strand
ATTTATTAACTTTAATAATTCACACTTAGTTTTTTGTTATTTAGTATTTTTGAGGTGTAGCTTCTTATATATCTATTATTTTGCGGGCTAACCTTACTTAAAATCTAATTTTTTAAACTAATTTATTTATAGCCATTAATCATTTTAAGTCTTCATCTTACTACACCCCCACATATTATTAGTGTTAGAATAGTAAGGTCTACCATTGAGCATTCTATTATTTTGATCGTATTTTTATAGGTATTCATATTCCCCTACATAACTATTAATAACCTTAATAATCTTTTTCTTGAAAAAGTTGTTGTATAATAAACAACCCTGTCAATAATACGCCTCTTAATTATACAATAATTAGTTGATTTTTTAAATTAAAATGTTATTTTTGCATATAAATCACAATGTGTGAAAAAATCACATTCTAAAAAAATGGGGGATTATGACGATAAAATTAGTTCAGTTAAAAGGATTTTGTGCTATTATGCAGTCAGATGATTTTTCAATAACAAAAACTGCTGAAAACATACATCTTGAACATTCTGCACTTTCAAGGCAACTTTCTTCTTTGGAAGAAGAACTGGGAGTAAGTTTGTTTGATAGATCAGAGCATAAAAAAATAAGACCTACAAAAGAAGCTTATTTATTTTATAAAGAAGCTATTAAATATATTAATGGGATTGATGGTTTGGTTGATGACTTCAAGGGACAATTAAGAGATATTAATGATAATCATTTGAATATCGCTATGCATAAGGCTGTTGCAAGTTTTATTTTTCCGCCCATGTTAGAGAGAATGTTAAAATTAAAAAAATTTAAAGATTTAAAAGTAAGTATACATAATATATCTAAAGCAGAAGCTATTAAAAAATTAATAAGTAAAGATATTGATTTAGCTTTTTATATTCAAGATTCAAAAGATGAAACTCCAGCAGAGATAGAAGCAATAAATTTTATGCAAAGTTGTGCTTTTTTAATATTCAGTAAATCACATGCACTAGCAAAAAAAGATATAATAACAAAAGAAGATATTGAAAACTATAAGTTCTTAAAAAATAATAATGAAACAAAAGTCAATAATAATGTTGCTAGTTATTTTAAAACAAAAAGAAGCAATATTGATATAGTTGGTTCACTTCTTTCTGAAGTTGTTTTAGAGATTGTAAAGCATACTGATAATATAGCTATTGTATCAGAAATATCCGGAATGTTTTTAAAAAATAACATCTATGTTAACGATCCAGATATAGAAACTAGAAATATAGAACACTTAATACAGGATAAAGCATTTTTTCAAGTTATGAAATTAAAAAATTATCCGTTGTCAAAACCTGCTTCATGGGTGATGGATGAATTTAAGAACCTAAAATTAAAATACTTAAATAAATAATTTTTATATTATTTTACTGAAAAAATCAAAATAAAGAGGATAATTATTTGTTCTTTTGCATATATCTAATACTATATTTTGCAGTTCATTATATGTTTCTTCAGTTTTAACAAATCCCATACTTTTCCCTGCCAAATTTAGTTTTCCGTCTGTAATTTTATCTAAGCCATTTAGGGTAATGCTATCTAGCGGAATATTACAGTATTTCAGCAATTGTTTATTTATATTCTCATTATTGAAATTACAAATAGTTAAAGATTTCAAAAACAAATCAAATAATTTATATTTATATGTGAGTTCCAAAGCTTCTTTTTGCTCTTTTATCCAAAAATCAGATAAAGCATTTGAATATTTTTTATGAAATTCGTTGAAACTTTTTTTGTCATTAATAGAAAGTATATCAATAAAAAATTCATTAGCTCCAATCACAGCAAATAATCCAATGTTTCCTATTGTATTAAAAGCCCAAGTCTTAAACACTATACTTGGTTTTTGTTTTGTGCTTCTAAAAACTCTATAAGTGCTAGGAGTTGCATCAAAATTAAAATCATTAGTTATTTCTTTTCTCTGATTGTAAAATTTTTCAGCTTCTGGTTTTATTTTCTCAAATTTTTCAAGGAAGAATTCGTTTAACATCTTATTTTAATAGCATTCTTAATTTATCAATAAAATTATTATAAGAACCAATTAGTTGCATATTTTTTCTTTCCGAATCAGCACAAATTTTTATTTCTCCTTTAGATGAAACAACTAAATTTGTAAATGGAGTATATGTTCTATTAATTTTTATGTCAACATTACCATTATAATTTTTCAATTTTTCTAACATATATTCGTAATCTTTTTCAGATGGAAGCAGTGAGTGGTCGTTTGTTTCTCTTGGTATAAACCAATAAAATCTTAAGCTTTTTATATTTTTTTCTTCACAAAATTTTACTAAGTTGTCAAATTCAACATTATATTTAGTTATTACGGCACATATTTTTATTTTTATTTGATTTTCGTTTAGAATATCTATTCCTTTTAGAACTGGTTCTATAGAATGGTTCGTTAATTTTTTAAATAATTCAGGGTCTGTAGCATCTAAACTTAATGATACTTCTTCAAATGTATTTTTAATATCATCTAATTGCTTTTGATTTAGATTCTGAATAAGACTTCCATTAGTTCCTAAAGCAACTTTTTTCGCATATTTTTTCGCATATTTTCCATATTCACAAATATTGTCTACCACCAATGGTTCACCACCTTCAAGCAATATTGACAAGTCCCAGTCCAGAGTTGATAAATCATCAATTATTTTTTTATAGTTATCAAAAGGTAAAATTATTGAATTTTTTTGACATGTATTTGCAAAACAATAAATACACTTAAAATTACAATAATTTGTAGTTTCAAAAAATACTTTTAGTTCTCTATTCATATCTTCTCGCTAAACTTTGTTGTTGATAAAATTCCTGCCTCAATTTTTCATCTTCAAAACAACCTCTATAATCAGTGCATACTACATTGTGAGGCGGAATTTTTGTCCCTTTCATTTCAGCACATAGATGTCTAGCTGTAGTTGAAACCATAATGCCTTCTGGTTTTAATAATTCATTTAAACAGTCTGTGATTTGTTTTGTTAAAGTTTCTTGCATTTGAAGTCTATGAGCAAAAATATCAACTATTTTGGTTATTTTATTAAAACCTATTACTTTTCTTGTTTCTTTTGATGGTATAATGCCAACTACAGCTGTTCCAATTATTGGTAAAAAATGATGCTCACATAGTGAATAAAATTTTATATCGTTAAACAAAATCATTCCTGCATAATCGCTTTCAAATGCTATAAAGTTTTCTTTTGGGTCTTTTCCATAGCCGTTTAAAATTTCTGAATAAGATTCAACCACTCTTCTTGGAGTGTCAAGTAAACCTTCTCTTTTTGGGTCATCTCCTACAGACTCAACAATATTGTTGATTATTTCTTTTATTTCTTCCTTATTATATTTTTTCATATTTAATTTTCTCCTTATTATATTTTTTTATTTTTTCTAATCCAGTTCAATAAATAATAAATTGAATATTGCAACCCATCAAAAGCCTTTCCTTGAGTTATTAAATCAATTGCGTTATCTATTGAAACCCAAACAAAAGATTCCGCTTCTGAATTTTTTCTTTCTGAAAAATAGTTTTCTAATTTGATTTTTTCATTTTTATCTATTTTATAACAAAATAAATGTCTAAATTCATTATTAGTATCTCTTGGTTTTAGAATGTTTGTATAGCCATATCTTTTATAAGTTATAATTTTTTGTATATTATTTTTGTTAAGATCAAAATTTAACTCTTCTTTTGATTCTCTAATTAAAGCATCAAGTGGAGTTTTATCATTTAAGTTTATATGACCTCCTACTGATAAATCATAGGTTTCAGCCATTTTGTCTTTTCTTATTTGTAATAACAAATTATTATTTTCATCAATTATAAAACAATTCGTCACTTCATGATATAGTCCCAATCTATGACAAATCAATCTTGTAGTTGTGCCAACACATTCAAAATGAGAATTAAAGACCTTTAAATTTTCTTTGTTTGATGATTTTTTTAAAGTTTCAAATTCAATAGCTAAATCTGTTATTGAAATTATATCTAAGTTTTTTAAATCTTGTGAACTCATTTATACTCCATAAAATAATTTTTTGATTAGGTTACTTATAGATATACAAGTTTCACTAAATAATTTATAACCTATATAATAAACACTTGGATTAGTATAACATAAATAATGTTAAGTTTCAAGTGTTTTCTTATGTTCAACACGGAAAAAATAAGAGATAAACCAATCAAAATATGTCAATAGCAATTTATACAATTACTACAAACATTTTTTTTAATATATATTTTAAGTTGAAATTAAATTATTAAAAAAATAGAGTTCCATAATAAACATTTTAGTTCTAGTATAAAAATATAATCAATTATTGTGTCTGGGATAATAGCTATAGACTGCTTTAATTTTTGATTATTTAATCCTTTTTTAATTCTTTTATTATGATGTCAAACAATGAAATCAACTATCTTGATTTATTCTCTGGTATAGGTGGATTTGCAAAGGGTATAGAACAGACAGGAATAAAACTAAATAATCATTACTATTCTGAAATAGATAAAAACTGCATAAATATATATGAAAAACACTTCCCACAATCAAATGGACTTGGAAACATTAAAACAATCACAAAGGAAATTACAAATAGATTACCAAAAATTAATCTCATTACATTTGGTTTCCCTTGTCAAGATCTGTCAGTTGCAGGCAAAGGACTCGGTTTTCAAGGAAATAGAAGTTCTCTCTTCTTTGAAGCAATTAGACTTATTCAAGAACTCAAACCCGATTATTTTATCTTTGAGAATGTTAAGGGATTACTCCACCACCAACAAGGCAAAACCTTTGAAATCATACTGCAAGAAATTAGCAACATTGGGTATGATGGACAATGGCAACTTGTTAATAGTAGCTGGTTTCTACCCCAGAACAGAGAGCGAATATACTTTGTCGGATATAATAGAGAATCCATCAAAAGTCCACCTAAAGTATTTCCTATCACAAGACCGAATAGATGCTCTCTTGAGATACAATCAACGACAGAAAGAACACAACAGAGGCTTCTCTGCGAAGTTCCACAAAACAACCGAGAAAATGAACTGCTTGAAAGTGGGCGGATCAGCAAAAGACGATTTAATCCAAATAGAACAAGCTTAAAACAATTAATAGGTTCAGTAAGCCAAAGCTATAGAGTATATGGAACAAATGGTAGTTCAACAACACTAACAGCTAATGCTGGCGGTGTTGGTGCAAAGACTGGATTATATGCTATTGAAAAAGATAACAACAATAAAATAAATGAAGTAAATACTCAAAACAATCAAACCACATCAAGCAAAGGCACTTATAATGGATATAACATAAGAAAACTAACACCACTTGAATGTGAAAGATTACAAGGCTTTCCAGATAATTGGACTGATGGAATCAGCGATACACAGAGATATAAATGCTTAGGTAATGCAGTAACAGTTCCAGTGGTTGAAGAGATTATAAGAAGATTATTCTCAATAGAATAAACCGTCAATCATTAACTTTAAATTAATAACTTAAAATTAAGGTAAATTAGTATGCTAGAACAACAAAAGGTCCAGCTAGAAGATAATCTAGTTAGATATGATAAATATAGATCATTATGGAGAGCGGTAGTCCTACAAGCACTATTAGACATAAAAACTAATAGCAGTAATAACACAGCAAATCTCAATAG
>DATIQT010000128.1:0-9389 GCA_035470525.1 Rickettsiales bacterium | reverse complement strand
CATACAACTTAATACGGTGAGACAATAAAATTTTAGAGCGACGAAGGGTGATTAAGGTAAAAGTTAGGTTTAGTTGGTGGTTAAGTGAAAGTTGTTTGACTATAAGTATTGAAATTGTTCAAATTTTATTTGCAGGAGGTCTATTACTTTTTAGCTACTTTATTGTCAGAATATACTTGATTTTGCAGTTTTGTTAAAGACGAAGTTGCAAATTCTTTTTTTGTTTTTAATTGTGAAGATTTTATTACATCTTTATTATTTAAAATTTCTGGATTTTTGTCTATTAAACTTAAAAATCTTTCTGTTGAAGTTAAGTATGTTAATTCAATATTTAGTAACTCTTTATCTTTTTGTAATTTTTCTATTTTTTTATCTAATGCATTTAAATCGCCTGATATAATATACATTTTGTATTTTACATAAAACATTAATCCTGTAGCAATTATACTGATAATTATAAGAAAATTTTGAAAAATATGTAAAAATTGTTTAAATTTTAGCATTTTTGTAAAGCCCTCAATTTTGCGGATCTAGCTCTAACGTTCTTTCGAACTTCCTCCTCAGTTGGAACTACTACCTTTTTGGTTAATAAATTAAAGTTATAAGTATTCTTATCCTTCGAATATTTATCTTTTTTTATCCCCTTGTTAGTTTCTTTTTTTACAAAACCTTTAACGATTTCATCTTCCAAAGAATGAAAACTAACAACGACTAATCTACCATTTTTATTTAGTATTTTTTTTGATAATTCTAAAATTTTTTTAAGTTCACTTAACTCATCATTAACAGCAATTCTAATTGCTTGAAATGTTTTTGTTGCTGGGTCTATCTTTCCTTCTCTTTTTGGATAGAAATATCTTACAATATCAGCTAACTCAAATGTTGTTTCTATTGGTTTTTCTTTTCTTTTTTCTATAATTTTTTTAGCTATGTGTCTGCTTTTTACTTCGTCCCCGTAGTTATAAATTATATTTGCAAGTTCTTGCTCGTTGCTATTGTTTACAATATCATAAGCTGATAAACTGTTATTTCCCATTCTCATATCAAGTTTTGAGTCTTTTTGAAACGAAAAACCTCTATCGGCATTATCTATTTGCATAGATGAAACACCTATATCTAAAACCATACCATCTAGTTTTCTACCATTTAGTATATTTTCTATATCACTAAATTTTACATTGTAGAATTCAAATCTGTTTTGAAAATCTTTTTTTATTTTGTTGGCAAATTCTTGAACTGATGAATCTCTGTCTAATCCAATAACACTACAATTTGCTTGCTTTAATATTGCTTCAGTATAACCTCCAGCACCGAAAGTACAGTCCGCATAAAGCTCATTACTTTTTGGATTTAAGTATTGTAGTACTTCTTTTAGCATTACTGGAATGTGATTTTCAAAATTTTTCATTTTTTGTACTTGACATTATTAAAACTCCAAATAGAATTTACTCAGCGGTAAAGCTAAGTTAGAACTCCCAAAAACTAACTAATTCTCCCAAATTTGTTTTACCGCCCTTTTTTATATTCATCATATAACCCCAAATTTAAACCGCCCTTATTAAGCTTTCTTTATTGAAAATGGTGTATTCTTAATCTGCTCTTTAGCTTTTTTCAAATACTCTTCAAACTTTTTAGGTTCCCATACCTCAAAAGTCTGACCTTTTCCAACGAATACCGCTTTTTCAGTTATTTCAGCAAAATCCATTAAATTCTTTGGCAAAATTACTCTACCATCAGAGTCAAACGGCAATTGTGCTGAACCACCTAAAATTACGGCAGCGAAAGCATCTCTTTCTCTAGAAAGTTGGTCTAAATCATCAATTGTCTCACTGAGTTTTTGTATTCTTTCTATACTACAGCCTTCAATACAATTGTTAATCGATGATTGATATAACACGATTCCAGAAAAATCCTTACCCTGCAACATAGAACGAAATTGAGAAGGAACAGAAACTCTTCCTTTTGTATCTACTTTATTCTCAAATGTTGATAAAAATAACGCCATACTCAATTTTTTCTTTGTTACTTTTTAAAATACTTTTTATGGTATTTTATGGTATATTATGGTTTTAAAATAAACTTTATGGAAAGTCAAGCGATTTTTATAAGTTAAATAGTAATAATATAATTTTTTTGGCATTAGGTTTTTGAAGTTAGTACCATAAGAGATAATTAGAATTGAATTAGCCCCCCCTTTGTCAACTCCGTTGACAAAGGGGGCTATAAATTTATCTATAGCAGGAAGGATTTTGCAAATCCTTCCTTAAGGTTCAGAATAATATACATTAACCACAATTATTTATGGTTTATGATTGGGTTTATTTTGAACAGTGAGGAAGGGGTTGCAAACCCCTTCCTGCAAAAGAAATAATATACATTAACCACAATTATTGATGGTTTATGATTGAGTTTATTTTGAATGGTGAGGAAGGGGTTGCAAACCCCTTCCTGCAAAAGTGAAATCATATATATATTTAGATTCGTGTAGTTTGTTTTTTGTTTATTTCTATTATTTTTTTATCATTTTGTATTTTGTGAGCTAAAATTTGACATGCTTTATAAACCGCCTCATAGCTTTGACTTCCACGAGTAATATTTTCTATATATTTGTAATGCTTTTTTTCTTCGTCATTAAAATCTTTAAATTCTTCATCAACTACATCATTTTTAACTGAGGCAAAAATTCTTATAGCTTTGTTTATTTTTTCTAGCCTTTCCAAAATATTCATTGAATTATTTTCAAAATCTAATAAATTAAATCCGCATAATAACAACATAAATTTTATAAATCTTTTATTAGTTTCAAACGATTTATTTTTTATATTTAGAATGAATCTTAAATTCTTGGTTAAATTATTTATATATGTTTTTGATTCCAATTGTAAATCATCTTTTTTGTTTGAAGCATATTTTATTATTTCTTTATTTGTTGTACCAAGTGATAATTTTTTATCAAATATACCAATTATATTATAAAAAATTTTTTGAAATTCTTGTCTTTTATCAGGAAAATTTAATATTTTCATCAATTCTTCCGTTTCATCTTTATTTAAAAGATATTTTTTTAATTTACTATCTGGAATAGAATTTATAATTTCAGCTGCTCTTAAAGCTTCTTGATTTTGAACAAAATTAAAGTATTCAGTAATTTGTTGTTCGTTAGCATGAGAAACTGATATAATAGCCAATTGATATTTATTCATATTTTCTTGTATAACGGAAGGTAAATCTTTAAATTTAAAACTCACAGTCTTATTATTGAATTTATTAAATATTTTTTCATCTTTGTAATCATCACCTAAATAAGATTTTATATATTCTACAATTTGCACTGCTACATCACCATTTACAGTATAATTATTTTCAAAAAATTCACATATAGTTCTAAGTCTTTGTTGCCCGTCAACAACTTCTTGAAGGGCTCCTTTTATACTTGGAATTCCGTCTAACTCTCTTATTAATATTGTACCAATTGGGTAATTTTTTATTATACTATGAATTAAATTGTCTTTGAAATTTTTATTCCAAATAAAATCTCTTTGATAATCTGGCTGTAAATCTAATCCGCCTCTTGAAACATTAGATATATCGTTTAATATTGTTGGAATAAGTTTTGGTCCAGCACTAAAAGTCATTCTATTAATAGCCATTATATTTTAATTTTTATTTAAATCGGAATAATAATAAAATAATTTTTTTTATTTACAAGATATTTTTAGATTCTAATAAAAAAATTATTATTTTTATAAAAAAATATAAATATTTTTTTAGAATCTAAATAATTTTATCCTTGAGCAGTAAGGATTTTGTAAATCCTTCCTTAAGGTTCAAAATAATATACATTAACCACAATTATTGATGGTTTGATTGGGTTTATTTTGAACGGTGAGGAATGGGTTTGCAGAAAAGCATTTTTAATTTCTATTTAAATAAATTAACAAATTATATTGTATTTTAAATTATAATTTATAACATTAAACTTGCCTACGGGCAAAAGTGATGGCTTAAAACACCAAAACAACATTTACATTTGATCGTCAGGCCTTTTTTGTATTTACAATTAAGTAGATATGGCGGAGGCTTGCGGTTATAATAATTCATACTTGTATGAATTAAAAGGTCGTAAGGGCTGATGTTGTCAGTTGTTTTAACCTCCGCACTTTCATTTTTTGATGGTGCGATTTTTATTAATTAAAAATGAGGTGAAAATGAATGAACTGATGAAGAAAAACTTGAATGATAAATTGTGTCTTGTTAAACGAGATAAGGATTTTGAGAGAAAAGTTAAACTAAATAATGCAATTAATGAGGATTTGATGGAGAGTGTGAGGGAAATATTGCGATGTTATGTTGATGGTCTGCAAAATAAGTTTGATATAATTGGGTATAGGAATACGCTTAATTATGTGATTAAGACTTGTAGGGTGAAGTATGATGGTAGGAAAAAGGTGGAGAGGTTGAGTAAGGTGATTGAGGGTATGAAGTAATGTTAGCTCCCCTTTGTTGATTTAATTAATGAGTGGGAGTTAAGTAATTAAGATATTATTTTTTCAATTTTTCCAAAACTCGTCCATAAAATATAACATTCAATAACCTTATCTGGATAAATTTTTTCTAGTAAAATTTTGTATAATTCTAATTGTTTTTTATATTTTTCTGGAACTTGTTTTGGTAGATAATTTGTGTTTTTGTAGTCGATTATGAATACTTTGTCTTCTGTAATTGTTAGTCTGTCGATTTGTCCGGAAATTATATCGTTTCCAATTTTTTTATAGCAGGAAGGATTTTGTAAATCCTTCCTGCAAAACTTAAGTATTAAATTTTTATTCCCCAAAAAAATATATATTTTTTATTGACAAAACCTAAAAAATAAGATATATTCAAATTACGGGGAAGTGCTTAAGTAATTTATGTATTTAGAAAATTACTATTTATTCTGTTTATTGCAAAAAATATTTTTTAGTTGCACTTTTCCTTTGTCTTTAATCAGCAAATTTTTCAATAAGAACAATAAGAAGCTCCTTCAAAGGGGCAAATAATCTGTAAGTACTTTTTGTGTGTTATAATATGTCATTTTTTGACACACCTTGACTATTTGATTAAAAAAATTATTGGAAAAAATTATGGAAAATTTTGAAAATTTAACTAAAGAAATGCCTGTTTTTTATAGGCAACATGATGATGTTGTTCACGGAGGCAAAGTTGATACATTGACTGAAGCTGGTTTAGCAACATATTTTTACAGAAGAAAAAGAGAAGAACCTAAAGTATTTAGAAACTCTGATTTATTAATAGATTTTAATATGAATGGTGGTCCTAGTTTTTCGGAAACAATGCGTGGTAATTTAAGAACGGTATTATCTGAAAATTGTGAAGATAGAAGATTTTATATTGTTCATAGAGATGGACATACTGTTTCGTTGATAAGAGAGAATAATACTTTTTTATTGCTTGATTCATACAATGCTAATGGTACTCCAGATCACGATCATTTCCCTTTATTAACTTTAATTAGGGAACAACAACCAAGTGCTGAAATTTATACTTTGCGTGATAAAATACAGAATGATTATAATAATTGTAGAATATTCGCAGTTGAAAATGCAGTAGCGATAGAAAGATATTGTCAACAAAACAATTGTGGATTATCACAAGTAATACAAGAGGCTCAATTAGTTCCTGCTCTGTTTAATTCTGACAATGAGAAAGAAAAATTTTATAATAACAATAATATTACGTCTTTAGGAACTCCTTTACCTATTGTTCCTCATATTCAAAGTATGGTAAAAATTAGAACTGTTATTGGAAGTGTTGAAGAAACAGAATTAATAACGGAAAGATTAAATGGTCACATTAGAAATAGAAGAACTAATGAAGTTAGTAATTTTAATGATAATGAAGCTAGGAATGATTTAATAAGTGATATTTCTAAAGGAAATTCTGTTAGAATAAGACAGCATAATCATTTGATTAAAGACAGTCTTCCTGACGGTGTTTCGCAAAGAACTTTTGTTGAAAGACTAAGAACTTTGGAAGATGTTAGAAATAATAATAAATCAATTTAAATATTAAATATTCTAAAAAAATGTTGTTAAAACATTTTTTTAGAATATAACCCTTATTAATAATAAAAAAACATAAAAATGAACATAATATATCCTTTTAATTTATTGGAAGAAAATATATTTCCTATATTAAACAATCAGGTAAATGGTTTGCCCGTATATATAGATCTTTCAAAAGAAAATAATAACGTTGATAAAATTTGTAATTCACAAACTCAAAAAGAGTTTAATAATTATATGTTTAATGAGTTAAAACAAAGCAGAAAAAGTTGGGCAGTGTCTGGGTATTTGGAGGACAGAACAACTTTATTGAAAAAATATCCTCAAATGGTTACTGAAAATAGAGTTTATCATTTAGGTGTTGATATAACAGCTCCTGTTAGTAGTAGTTTATTTTCTCCTTTAGATAGCAAGGTTGTTTTGTCTGAATATGAGGAAGGTGATGGAAATTACGGTGGTATGATTGTTTTAAGACATAGTGTTGGTGGTTTAATTTTCTACACTTTGTATGGACATTTAAATAGAAGCGAATTACCAAAAGTTGGGCAAATAATTAAAAAAGGTGAAAAGTTTGCTAAAATTGGAGATTTTTTTGAGAATGGAAATTGGTTTTACCATATACATTTACAAGTTTTAACAGAAAAAGGATATACAGATGGTTGGATTCACAAAGGTTATTGTTCTGGAAAAGACTTAATAAATATTGATAAATACTGTCCTAATCCAATATTTATGTTAAAATCTTATTTACTTTAATAATTTTATGTATTAAAATATTAAACTGTTATTCTTATTAAAAAAATAGTAAAGTATGAAATTAAGAAACATAGCAATTATTGCCCATGTTGACCATGGTAAAACAACACTTGTAGATCAAATGTTGAAGCAAAGCGGAACATTTAGAGAAAATGAAAATGTTGCCGAAAGAGTCATGGATAGTGGAGATCTAGAAAAAGAAAGAGGTATTACTATTTTGGCTAAAGTTACTTCTATCGAACATGAAGGAACAAGAATTAATATAGTTGATACACCGGGACATGCTGATTTTGGTGGTGAAGTGGAAAGAATTTTGTCTATGGTTGATGGTGTTGTTTTGTTGGTTGATGCAGCAGAAGGACCATTGCCACAAACTAAATTTGTGCTTTCTAAAGCATTAAAATTAGGTATTAGACCTATGGTTTTGATAAATAAAATTGATAGAAATGATGCCAGACCAAATGAAGTTCTTGATGAAATTTTTGATTTATTCTGCAATTTAGGTGCAAGTGATACACAATTAGATTTCCCAGTACTTTATGCTGTAGGTAGAGAAGGTTGGTGTACTGATGATCCTGCTAAAAAGGGAGATAATCTTGAACCATTATTCAATTTGATTTTGAAACATGTTCCAGAACCAAAAGTAGAAGAAGGTGTCTTTAAAATGTTGGTTACAACATTAAGCGCTAATCCATTTTTGGGTAGAATTTTAACTGGAAAAATTTACAGTGGAAAGGTTAAAGTAAATATGCCAGTTAAAGCTATGGATTTAAATGGAAATGTTGTAGAAAAAGGTAAAATTACTAAAATTCAAGCTTTTAGAGGAATTAAAAAAGTTGATTTGGAAGAAGCTGAAGCTGGAGATATTATTTCTATTGCTGGTTTGTCAAAATCATCAGTTTCTGATACTGTTTGTGATGTAAATAATAATGATATCATAAAATCAACCCCTATTGATCCACCTACAATGTCAATCACTATTGGTGTAAATACTTCTCCGCTTGCTGGACAAGAAGGTGATAAGTTAACATCAAGATTGATTAGAGATAGACTTTATGCCGAAGCTGAAACTAATGTTGCTATAAGGGTTGAAGATACTGAAAATACAGAAACTTTCCAAGTTAGCGGAAGAGGAGAGTTACAGTTGGGTGTTCTTATTGAAACAATGAGAAGAGAAGGTTTTGAAATGACTGTTGGTAGACCAAGAGTTATTATGAAAGAAGAAAATGGTAAAAAATTAGAGCCTTTCGAAGAAGTTGTTGTTGATGTTGATGATGAATACAGTGGTGTAGTTGTTGAAAAACTCAGCAAAAGAAAAGGTGAAATGAAAGAAATGAAACCATCTGGTATGGGAAAGACAAGATTGATATTTACTATTCCTTCAAGAGGTTTGATTGGTTATCAAAGCGAGTTTATGACTGATACTAGAGGAACTGGTATTTTAAATAGAATTTTTGATAGTTATCAAGAATACAAAGGCGAAATTCCAAGATTAAGAAGAGGTGTTTTAATTAGTATGGATAAAGGCGAAGTAATTCCTTATGCTTTATTTGGTATTCAAGATAGAGGAATTATGTTTGTTGGACCAAAAGAAAAGGCATATGAAGGTATGATTGTTGGAGAAAACGCAAAAGATAATGACCTAGTTGTAAACGTTCAAAGAACAAAACAATTAACTAACGTTAGATCTGTTGTAGCTGATGAACATATAGTTTTGACTCCTCCAGTTAAAATGACTCTTGAGCAAATGATGACTTATATTGAAGATGATGAATATGTTGAGGTAACTCCAAAGACATTGAGATTGAGAAAGAAATATTTGTCAGCTATTGATAGAAAGAAATTTTCTAGAGGAAGTAAAGAAGAAGAATAAAATTAAATAAATATTATTTAATAAAAAAGGGGGCTGTTATGGAAACTAAAAAAGTAAGTTTAAATGAAGTAATATCAGGAATTTTTACTTCATAAATTAGTAGTATAAATGAAATTTTTGATGATTCAAAAATAATTATTTCTGATACTGAGATAATAGGTAAAATTTTTAGAAAAACAAGTTCATTAGATATTTTATCTCTAGATAATAAACCTAATGAAATTAGAGATGAAGAATTGGGAAAGTCAATTTCAAAACTTTTAATGTTTTTAATAGCTTTGAATAATGACAATAAATTGCCTCAATCTAAAAATCTAAATACAGATTTTGAATTAAATAAAATTTTAGATAATACTCAAATATCTGATGGCATAAATAGGCAAAAGAAGACCAAAGCAAAACATCTTCAATAGACCTAGTGCATAAATAATTTATGCACCAAGTCTATTTATGCAACAGGTCTAATAAATGAATTTATTAATCTAAATTTCTTAAAATTATTTGTTTAATAGAATTGATTAAGTGCATGATGTTTTACAAATAATTTTATACATTAGACCTCCTGTAAATAAAATTTTTCCTCAAAAAATAATTTCTACAAAAAAGACAAGGATATTTCAAAGTATTTAATAGAAATAGTATACTTATACATTTCATTGTTAAATATAGTCAAACAACTTTCACTTAACCACCAA
>DATIQT010000127.1:0-2230 GCA_035470525.1 Rickettsiales bacterium | reverse complement strand
ATACAAAATATAAGTCAAAAATGGAACCAACCAATTCAAAACTGGAGCTTGATAATTTCGCAATTGGATTTATACTTTAAAGATAGGCTGAAGTTGGATTTGAAGTAAAATGGATTTGACACAGAATTGGGGACAGACCCCCATTATACAGGGCTTACCTAGACTATCTTTTATAACTGTTGTTTCCAATAATACCGCTTTTCCGCTGTCTGATCCAAGATTACAGTTTCCGTTTAATGTTATGTTTTCCGCTGTGGCATTTATGTTTGTTGCATTCACTGTTATTGTGTTTGTTGAATTTATTTCAATGCTACCATCATTTTTTAAATGAATACTTGCTTTGATTTCTGATCCAAGTTCATTTGTGGAGTAGATTCTCTTTTCTCCAGAACTTGTAATTCTACTTGTTCCGTCATTGTATAAAAGAATTACTGTTTCTGTTTCATTATTATTTATTGCTGAGGCTATGGTCTCTGTGTTGACTGGAGGGTTATAATCATCTCCACCGCTACTATATTGTTTTGCATGATGGATTGAGTCTTTGTAAGTTTCTCCCTTTATAACTCTGAAAGTGTTTTTTATAAAAGTTTCAAGAATAGTTAGTTTAAACATATGGTAATGTATCCGGTAATATTCCATTATAAGCACATGGCAATGTTAAAGTCAGAATTGTTTTATTTGGGTAGTTTATTATTTTATTCTCAATAAGCATTTGTGTTTCTGATTTAAATCCTATTTTATTATTTTGAATATTCACATAATCGCCTGTGTTAATTTCTGATAGGTTTCCATTTATTTCTAACTGAACCTTTATTGCTTTACCTATTTCTCTGCATATTAACCAATTAGCATAGTTACTTATTATACCCTCGTTGATTTCATTATTTATAATTCTCTTTGTTATGGGAAGTTTTATTGGTTCAAATACTATAAGCTCTTTTGAGTTTGTATTGAATTGTGAATAAACTTCATAATATCTTGCTAGGTTATCATAATTATAAAGAGGAAGCCAATTTGAGATGGTGCTGTCTCCGAGTATGAAAGAGTATTTAGATTTATTGTTTGTGTCTGTATTTCCTATTGTTCCAATGCTTATTGTTCCGTTTCCTAAATCTCTGACAAGCAATCCCCTTGAATTACATAATCTTGTTATAAAACTCCAGCAGGATTCATTGATTCTTGCTGTAGCTGAATTGTTGATTTCATTATTTATTGTGTATTCAATAATAGAAGTATCATTTGAATTACTACTGAATTCTACATTGATGTTATAACAAGAACATATTTGATTAACTATCTCTTTTAAATTTGAGTTTATGTATTCTAATTCAAAAGGTACTACACTGTCTATTAAGATTCCAGCATATGATTTTATCTGGACCATGTAATAAAGCTTTTCTGCATTTAGGACAGGAGTTATGTTTTTAATATAACCTTTGAAAAAGATGTTGGTCTTATTTAAAATTATAGTACAGTTATCAAATATCTTTATATCATCTATTCTATGCAAATATAATATAACGGATTTAATATCTGTTATAGAGTCAATCAAACTAATTTGAATAAAACTTTCTATTTTTAAGTTGTTGATTTCAAGATATAAGTCATTGCTTGATTGGTTATTCACATTATTACTTGATGACTTATCTTTTTTATAAACTACAACATTTCCGGTATAGTCGTTATTTAATTTCTTTAAATCATTAGCTCTATTTGTAGTGCCGTATTCTGCTCTGGAGATTTCTTCCCAAGAGGTAGTTTTGGAGATGGTTTTGTACATGGTTATTTTTTGATTTAATTTCTTTTTTATTTATTTGATCTCTATGGCAACAATTTGTGACCATATAAAAGACTATCACTTTTACATGATAGTCTTTATACACTTTACTATTGATCGTTTTGCCAATTAACTTTTAGTTAATTTCATTAATTTTAAATTAACTATTTCTTAACTGAGTCTTTAAGAGTTTTGCCAATAGTAAATTTAACTTTTTTGCCTGCTGGGATTTTAATCTCTTTTCCAGTTCTTGGATTTCTACCAGTTTTAGCTTTTGTATTTACAACTTTAAAACTACCGAAACCGATTAAATTTACATCTTGTCCTTTCTTTACTGTTTCAATAACTGTTGAAACAAAACTATCTAACATATCTTCAACACTAGTTTTTGTATTGCCAGTCTTTGAAGCTATTGCATTTATAATATCTGTTTTAAACATAACATTTTCCTTT
>DATIQT010000126.1:0-13142 GCA_035470525.1 Rickettsiales bacterium | reverse complement strand
GGAAGGTGTAGTCTTTCCACTGAACGAAGTGAAGTGCGAAAACAAGCAACACCCTCGGAATTTCAAAGTATAGTCAAACAACTTTCACTTAACCACTAAATAAACCGCTTTTGCAAAAATATACAAGGAGATTTAAAATTTTATTGCGATAGCGTATAACTTAATACGGTATTGAAATTGTTCAAATTTTATTTACAGGAGGTCTAATAAAAACCAAATGGTGAAGATGTACACTGGATTCTGTTATGATAACCATTAATCTAGTCTTGCAATTGCTTGCAAAATCCATCTACCTACCTCAACCTAATGTGAGAGACACATTCTATCATTACTAATAGACGGTTACGTTTGGTATTTCTCCTAGTGGGGTTTGTCAATGAAAAGTATTCCTACTTCCATGATAAGTTCTTACCTTATCTTATCACCCTTACCTTTACAGGCGGTATATTTTCTTTAAACACTATCCCTATCTTTACAGATGGCGATCTTTCTTCGCCACTATACTCTCATGGAGTCCAGACTTTCCTCTCGTCTTCATATTAACAAAATTGTTAGAAAGACCAGCGGTTATCCTCTTCACCAAAATAAATAATATTAAAATATATTAATTAGTCAATAGATCTAGACACTGTTATCAAATAGACGCCTCCTGCAAATAAAATTTGAACAATTTCAATACTTAACAGTAAATCAAATTATAATTTTAAAATAATTTTCCTCAAAATTCTATTTGCAGGAGGTCTAATGTTTAACCTTTTTAAACTCGCTTATACTAAGAAATACAAGGAAGGTCATAAATTTTATTGTGACGGTATATGTTATACATCTAGTAATAAAATTTATAAACCTTTGAAACGGTTACCTAATAATAAATACAATTTATATCTCTTCTATAACACCTTTCACAAACAACAAATCACCCCAAGCATCTTTTTTCTTATTAGACTGCCTCAGCAAATATGATGGATGAAAAAGCGGAGTAGTTTTTATACTCTTACCATTAAGATATTGATTTGTATAATCAAACAATTGTCTTCTAGCCTTAGTAATCGTTAAATCCGTTTTAATCAACGAATTTAAAGCCGTAGAGCCCATAAACACAATAATTTTAGGATTTATCAACGCTATATGCTTTTCCACAAACGGCCTACAAATCGCAACCTCATCTTCCGTAGGAGTTCTATTACCCGGTGGTCGCCAAAATAAAGTATTAGTAATATACAAATCCTTTCTAGGAATACCAATAGCTCTAAACATATTATCTAATAATTCACCACTCTGTCCACAAAATGGTCTTCCTTCAATATCTTCATTATTACCCGGTGCTTCACCTAAAATTAGAACATCGGGCTTTATATTTCCCTCACCAAAAACAGTATTTTGTGCTAACTTTTTAATCTCCAAATACCCATCAAAATTTTCCACGATACTTTTTAACTCTTCTATTGTATTTGCACTATCAGCCAACTCCCGTGATTTTCTAATAAATTCCTCGACACCGCCAGTTTTACTTTCCATTTTCATATTATCATTTTTATATTTATTAGCCAAATTCTGATATATATAATTAAAATTAGTTCTATTTTCATCAACATTAAACTTAACAGTTTCTTCCGCTTTAACTTCTTTCTTTGGCATTGGTTTTTCTACCGTCATTTGTTTTGTTTCACATGGAACATTAAAATGATTACAAGATTTTTCTTCAATAATATCATCAATATTATTTTCTTTATACCATTGAATTAATGCTTCTTTATCCATTTTAATATTTAAAATAACCTTGTTAAATAATAGAATTTATAAAAAATAAATCAATATTTATATTCAAAAGTAAAATACTTTACTTATTTTTTACCTATATTGACTTATAAAATATAAAGTATTAAATTTATATTAGGACAATTCTGTTAATAATCAATGGAAGAATTTAAAATAGAAAAACCAATTATAGACAAACAAAAATATAACGATGTTATTAAAAAATATCTTAATAATATTAATGAGAATAATATTCCTTTGAGTTCTCTTATAGAGAAAACAGAAAATCCTACTTATTTGTACTGGTCTGACTTAAAATATAAAGATTGGATACCCACAAATTACAGCCCAATAGATTTTTGGATTTTAACAAAATTCAAAAGAAATACAAACTATTTAGAAAGTCCGATAAAATCACAAAATGACACATATTTTAAGTACTTTGAAACTAAAAAATTCAAAGAAATTTTAAACAGATTAACATTAAAAGAAATTAAAGAAAACTTAGATGGTTATTTAAAATCAAGTTTTATAGAGGAATCCATTTCTTCATCAGAAATTGAAGGAGCCCACACAACAAGAAGTAAAGCTAAAAAGATAATATTAGGTGAAGAAAAACCGTCCACAATTTCCGATCAAATGATATTGAATAATTTCAATGCAATGCACTCATTACAAGATAAATACAGAAATTCAGCCTTATCTCTAGAGGTTATAAAAGAATTACATATAATTTTAACATTTAATGACAAATCTATAGAAGACAACAAAAAAGGAGCATTTAGAAGTAATGAAGATGAAATCATAATTGGAGATAATTTGAAAAATGAATACACATATAAAGCACCAAACACCGGCTTTTTAGAAAAAGAAATTCAAAATTTAATAGATTTTGCCAATAGAGAAGATTACGATATAAACCCCATAATAAAAGCAATTATGATACATTTTTGGTTTTCTTACTTACACCCATTTGTTGACGGAAATGGAAGACTTGCGAGATGTTTATTCTACTGGTTTTTACTAAAAAATAAACTAGATATTTTTGCTTATTATCCATTATCAAGCTTGATAAAAAGATCCAGAAAGCAATATGACAATGCTTTTTTATATACAGAACAAGACGACAATGATTTAAATTACTTTATTGATTATAACTTAAGAAAAATCATTGAAGCAAAAGAACTCTTTGAAAAATACTTTGAAGAAAAAGAAAAAGAACAACAAAATATTGATAAAATCAGTTTTGATAATGATTTAAATAGTAGACAAGAACAGCTATTAAAAGATATAAATTTGAATAGATTTTTCTACATCACGCTCACATATTATATGAATTTATTTGATATATCAAAACCAACTGGAATAAAAGATTTACAGGATTTAGCAGAGAAAAAATTATTGGTAAGTAAAAAGGTGGGAAAAGAAGTTAGATATTATAAGAATAGGTAAAATGCTTTACCTATTTTTTACCTGTTTTTACTTATGGAATTTGTTAGACCTCTTGCAATAAAATTTTATTAGCATACAATTACTTCAGCGTATAAATATTTATATATTATGAAAAAAATTTATGTATTTAGACATGGACAAACCGAAGCAAATCTAAATAAAAACAGAGATGTAAATCCTCAATTAACTGATCTTGGTAGAGAACAAGCTAAAATACTTGGAGAACTATTAAAAGACAAAAACATAGAATATCTTTATAGTAGTTATTTACAAAGAGCCAATGATACAGCAAAAATAGTAGGTTCTATTATCGGTATCAATGATGTAGAAATATTCGGAGGATTAGAAGAAATAGATCAAGGTCAATTAAAAAACACTCCAAAATCTTTCAAGGGTGATATGCCATTAAATTATAAGGATTTAGTAGAAGATGTTAATTCAGACGTGAGATATATAGGTGGTGAGAGCAAATTTGAAGTCAGAAAAAGAATTTCCAGTGCATTATTTAGAATATGTCAGCAAAATCCACACAATGTTATAGGAATTGGTTCTCACGCAATGGCTATGAGAGAATTACTTGGTAATTTTAACCCAACTGATTATGCACCACTAAAAAATTGTGAAATTTTAGAATTTACTTATGATGAAAAAAATAATGCTTTAACACTAACAAATAGAATATCTCATGAATGTTTTACAGATTAAAGTCTGAAAGTTTTTTAGTATTTTGTGGTGTTGAATCTCAAAACCAACACCACAAGAATCAAACATCAAAACCCATTCTTCCTAACCACATTCTCCAACAAATTCTCCGTTCTACTAATCATACACTCATTAGAACGTCTTCTTTCGTGAGTCCTTTCAATATACCTCAACAATCTTTGCATAGTAGCTAAATCGCACTTTGCATTAAAATAATTATTAGCAACATACAAAAAAGCCTTCTTTTCTAACTTAAATAATCTTTCTTCTAGTAATTTTCTTTCAATTTCATCTACTTCATCTTTAACAATAGTTTGAGGATTACTCTTACTATTGCCTTCAATTTTTTCATTCAAAAGATTATTTAGTTCTTTTAGTTTTTCAGTCATCATTTTTTTACCTTTTATTTATTAATATTTAATAAAAATCGCACCATCAAAAAATTGAAAAGTGCGGAGGTTAAAACAACTGAACCATTCAGCCCCTACAGCCTTTTAAGCCATAAATGACCTATTATAACCGCAGGCCTCCGCTCTATTTATTTTAATAAATAAAACAGAAGCCTACTGGTCAATAGTAAAATGGTTTTGGGTGTTTTAAGCCCTCACTCTTGCCCGTAGGCAAATTTAATGTTATATAGGGGAAATTATTTTGCAAGAAATAATATTAATTACATCAAAACACTGGATTCCCGCATTCGCGGGAATGACATTCACACCAGTGTTTCTGTCATTCCCGCGAATGCGGGAATCCAGAAAATATACATAAAATTATAAATAAAATCTAAAAAACCCATTAATGTATAATTATTGATTATTAAATTAAAAATAATAGCGTAAAAAGACAAACAATATAGGAAGAAAAAATGACTAATTTAATATTAAATTTTGTATGCTTAATCGCAGGCTACCTTCTAGGAAGTGTAAATACAAGTATAGTAGTAGGCAAATTATATGACAAAGATGTAAGAAATTATGGTAGCAAAGGTGCAGGTCTTACTAATGTTTTGAGAGTTCTTGGAAAAAAAGCTGCTTTAATTGTTCTTATAGGTGACATATTGAAAGGTGTATTAGCTTGTCTAATTGGATCAAAACTTGGCTATTTTTATCAAGGGGACATGACAAATTATGTAGGTGCTCTTATAACAGGTGTAGGTGCTGTTATGGGACACAACTGGCCATTATATTTTAATTTTAAAGGTGGAAAAGGTGCTCTTATTGCTATATCTGTTATGTTTATGGTAAATTGGCCAATGGCTTTAATATCTATTATTTTCTTTGTATTGGTAGTAGCAATTACACGATATGTATCTTTAGGCACTGTTGGAGCAACAATACTATTTGTAATAATTTCATATTTGCCATTTTTTAATGAAAGTTTGAATTTTCATATAATATCTTCATTATTAGCTATTGTGATAATATTTAGACACAGGGCAAATATTCAAAGACTTATTAATGGAACGGAAAATAAATTAAGTTTTTCAAAATAAAAAGTGAAAATTACTTCTTTATGTGATTAGATTCAAAGATCCAATACCATAAAATTTATCATTTCTTTTTTATTTTTAATAAATCATCTTTTATTAATTTATTTTCTTTTCTATTAAAAAACTCAAGTTCTTTCGTCGCTTGATTTTTTAATCTCTCATACCTTTCTATTTTATTTATTCCGTCTGTTATCATATTAGCACTAGCACTTTCACAATTAGTCAATACTAATAATTGTTCTGCTGTTGCATAATCCCTTATATTTCTTGATTTCGGTGCTTCTGGATTTTCATCTCGCCATTGTTTAGCTGTTTTGCCAAATACAGCTTTATTTAATAAATCGCCTTCGTCTGCATAAATTATCCACTCTTGGGATTTATCAATACTTATCTTCGGTATTATATTGTTTTTTATTGCTTCAGTATGCAATCTATAATTTTCTTTTGTGAAAAGCCTTTGTAAATTCCAATCAATATTACCTCGTTCTGCCTCTTCTTTTTTAAGTCTTTGAAATTCTTTAATTACATATAATTGAAATGCTGGACTTATCCAAGTGCAGAAATGTAAGGCTATATCTTTTTGTGCATAAGTTCCACTATCATATTTACCAGCTTTTGAAATTAGTCCAATTGCATTTGTTTTTTGAGCCCATTCTTTAACACTTATTTTATAACTATTTAAACCTACTTGACTTTTAATTGTGGCAAATTCGCCATAATTAAAATTAGGATTATTTAATTCTTCCCAAATACCTAAAAATTCAACAGTATTTCTATTTCTTAGCCAATCTGCAACAAAGAATCCACCATCTTTTGCTTTTATCATATCAGTTAAGCACAAATAATCATCATTACTTATTTTTTTAACTCTTATCTCAATTCCATTCACCACTATTTTAGATGTGTCCATATTCTATAATTTATTCCTATCTAACCTAAATAATAATTTAATCTAATGAATTTTCAATATTATTAATAATTAATTTTATTCAATCTCCACCTTAATTCTCACATTCCCATTATACTTCTCACTCAACACGCACTTTCTCAACAACTTCTGAATATTCACATTTAACTTTGTCCTAACAATAATATTAAACCTATACATTTTAGCCAACTTCGGCATAAATGCCGGAGATACCCCAAATACTTCAATTTCTTCGCTTACTGGGAATTTAGCTACGATCTTTTTCGCTGTTCTATAAGCAACCGTTTCGTTTAAAGATGAAATTGAAATTGTTGCCATTTTACCGTAAGGTGGAAAATTGCCTAATTCTCTGTTTTGCTTTTCAAAATCAAGTAATAAATTTTTGTCATTCTCTTTAATTGCTTTTAAAATTAAATTGTTTGAATTGTAAGATTGAAAATAAACTGTTCCTTTTGATTCCTCTCTACCTGCCCTACCTGAAACTTGAGTTAATAATTGATAAGTTCGCTCGCTTGCTCTAATATCTCCACCAAATAAACTTGCATCAGAATCTACTATTCCAACAACTGTGAGATTTGGAAAATGATGACCTTTTGCAACAAGTTGAGTTCCAATGATTATATCAATTTCATTGTTTAAAATTTTGTTAACAACTTCTTCAAGCTTTTTGTTTGTGTCTGTTGTGTCGCTTGCCATTATGATTGTTCTGGCTTGTGGAAATAATTCTTTAATTTCTTTTTCTATTTTTTCTACACCAGGTCCAAATTCAATTAAATTTTCACTACCACAAAAAGAACAAGTTTTTGGTCTTTCTATGAAATATTCACAGTGATGACAAATTAATCTGTTTTTTGATTTATGGTATGAAAGATTTGCAGAACAGTTTGGACATTGTATTTTATTACCACATTCTCCGCATAATAAAACTGGTGAATAACCCCTTCTATTCATAAAAATCATTGATTGTTTATGATTTTTGAGATTATCACTTATAGCTTCAATTAGTGGTTTTGAAATGTATTTATCGCTTTTTAATCTTTGTTTTTTTAAGTCTATAATTTCAACATCGGGCAGTACTGCGTTTCCAAAACGGCTTGGCAAAAAAACTCTTTTATATTTGCCTTTGTCTATATTTATTAAAGTTTCAAGACTTGGTGTAGCAGAAGATAGGATAACTGGAATGTCATTTAATTTTGCTCTAACAATTGCTAAATCTCTTCCATTGTAACAACCATTGTCAGTTTGTTTATACGAAGCGTCGTGTTCCTCATCAACAATTATTAATCCTAAATTATTAAATGGTAGAAACAGAGATGAACGTGTTCCTAGCACGACGTGAATTGTTCCACATGAAACACCATCAAAAATATCACTTTTTTGACTCTGAGAAATTTCAGAATGCCAAATAGCTGGTTTAAAATTAAACTGTTGTTCAAAACGAGAAATTAATTGAGTTGTTAGAGCAATTTCTGGCAACAAAATTAACACTTGTTTATTCGTTTCTTTTAATAATTTTGCAATCAAGTGAAAATAAACCTCAGTCTTTCCGGATCCCGTAGTTCCTTCAAGCAAAATCGGTTGAAACGATTTATATTGTTGAATAAAATTAAAAGCTTGTTCTTGTTCTTTAGACAATTCATTTAAATTAAATTCACTAATATTTTGTGTCAATTTTTTTTCTTCTAAAATTTCTTGAACTAAATTATTTTCAATTAATTTTTTTAAAATACCTTCACTTACTAAACATGATTTTAAAATTTCTTCTTTTGTGGATTTCTTGTTTTGTAAAAAATTAAGTATTAATTTTTGTTTTTCAGTAACTTTTATATCATTGTTCCACGTGGAAACTTTATATTTTTTAGTGAATTTATTTTTAACAAATCCAAGAGGACTTATCATCATATTTAAAACATTACCTAGTGGTATTAGATAATAATCTGATGCCCACTGCATAAAATCTATTAATTCTCGATTAAAATGAAAATTTAGTTTTTCTTTAACGTTTTTTAATTTAATTCCATCTTTAACTGATATATTATTTTCAACGACAAGTCCATTAAAACACTTATTTCCAAAAGGTACAGAAACTAAATCACCAATATTTAATTCAATGTCAGAATTATAATAAAATGGCTCATTTAATGCTAATGGAATTAAAACACTTACTATCATTTGTTTTTAATTTTGTTCATATAAAAAATACAAAAATCTATAAAAAATACAAGATAATTGTTAATAAATCTGATAATAAACCTGTTAATAAGTCTGTTAATAAAAAGTTATTAACAGGTTTACTAACTTATTAACAATAATATTAACATGAAAAATTTAGTAAGTTTTAATAACTATAGTGCAATTTGATTAATAATTTCAATGTATGAAAATAAAATAATTAATTTATTAACAAGTTAACAAGATTAATAATTAATAAAATAATATAATAAATTAATTTTATTTAAATATATTAATTGTAATATTAAACCTTACTAAAGATATTATTGTTTACAAAAATTACTAACAGTTTTTATTTTATATAAAAATTCTTTAAAATATAAGGATGTGTGATTAAATTGGAGCGGGTGACGGGGCTTGAACCCGCGACCCCAACCTTGGCAAGGTTGTGCTCTACCACTGAGCTACGCCCGCTTCTATAACATCAATATTGTAGATATTAACTTTTTAAAAAGCAAGAAAATATTTTATATTAGATCAATAATAATATATTTAAAACTTATTTCGCAGAAGGTCTAATAAATTTTATTGCTAAATGTATAACATACACCGTCACAATAAATTTATTACATTCCTTGTATTTCTTCGTATAAGCAAGTTTAAAAAGGTTAAATCTTTGATAACAGTGTCTAAATTATTTCTCACCAATAATTTTAATTTCCCATTCTAATTCTATACCCTGTTTTTCTTTTGCTTCATTTATAATTAAATTTCCTAAATTTTCTAAATCTGTTGCTGTTGCTGTTCCTGTATTAATCATGAAATTTGCATGTTTTTCTGACATTTTAGCACCATTGATTTCTTTATTTTGAAAACCTAGTTCTTGAATTAGTTTCCATGCAGGTTTTTCTTTTGGATTTTTAAATGTTGATCCACAAGTTTTGACTCCTTGTGGTTGGGAATTTAATCTTTTTTCCAGCATTTCTTTGTATGTTACTTCAATTTCATCTTTTGATTTTTTAATATGATTTTTTAAAATTACTTTTGTGAAAATTAAGTTTGTTTTTAAGTTGTTTTTTCTATATTCAAATCTACATTCTTCATTTGTAAAATTATATAATTTTCCATTAAAATCGATTGCTTCTATTGAAATTAAAAGATCTTTTATCTCTGAACCATAACAACCTGCATTTCCTCTTGTAGCACCGCCAATTGTTCCAGGTATTGTTCCTAAAAATTCATATCCTCCTATGCTATTTTCTTTTGCGATTTGATATAATTTTGAGTTTAAAACTCCGGTTCCTACTTCTAATTGTTTATTATTTATATTTATATTATTGAAAGTATCTTTTAGGATAATTATAGCGCCTCTAAAACCTTTGTCTCTTATTAAAAGATTTGAACCACCACCTATTACTATTACTGGCATTTTTACTTTAGATAAAAATAATTTTAAATCATCAATATCTTTTGGTTTAAAGATTATATCTGCATTACCACCAACCTGAAACCAACTGTATTTTGCCAAATTTGAATTTGTTAAAATTTGTCCTTTTATGTTTGGAATATTTATCATAAATTATTCTGTTGTTTGTAATTCTTGTTTCTTTTCCAATTCTTCTTTCTTTTTTTCTTCTAGCATTTCATTATATTTTCTTCTAGATAAACCTTCATGTTTAATATTGTTATTTAAAGCAACTCTACAAAGAGCATGAACCGTTGTTATTGTCATAATAATATTTAAAATTATTATTAAAAACATTTGTACAAAAATTATTATATCAAAACTAATTAAAGCCCCTGAAAAAAGTATTATTGAAATACCATAAATATTACCTATTTTTGCTGTGTGGACTTTAACAAAAAAATCTTTAAATCTTATTAATCCTATAAAACAAGATATTGTTATATAACACCCAGTAATAAATAATAACCAAGCTATTATTGTCAAAATAAATTCAAAAATTACCATTATGCCTCACTTTTTATTTTCTTTTTAATAAATAATAAAACTAAAACGGTATTTAAAATGATCAAAGGAAATACCATACTTATTATAAAACTAAATTTGTTTGAAAAAAGAAAATATAATAAAATAAATGTTGTAAAATTCGATATAAAATAAAAAAATACCAATATTTTATTAAAAAAATCTTTTGTATAACAAACTTGTGTTATACTTATTATAGATATTATAAAAAATAAACACATACTAATTAATATCATATTTACCTAACTTATTAAATTAAACTATCATCATCAATTTTTCCGACTTCTACTGTAATGTTATACATTTCAGATAAAGAAAAATATTTTTCATCTAATGAATGAACTATTAAATATCTTTTTTTCATTAAAATTCCCATTGTTCCCGGAATTAATGTTAATAAATTAGCTACTAACGCAGATTCCGCATCGGAATCTTTATTTAAAAAAACATAATCTAATATTGAAGTAAATTTTATGTCTTTTTTATAAAATTTTGAACAAATTATAAATACATTTTTAATATGATTTATTATCTTACCAAAAATATATTTATAAAAACCAAATTGTAAAAATAAAAATTCCGTATTTTGACCAATTATTGAAGTTTTAAAAACAAATAAAGTAATTATTATACTAATTATAAATCCCGTTATTAATAATAAAACATTAACAGTATTAGATAAAAACAAAGAAGTGATCCAAATTATAAATAATAATAAAAATAGAGTAAATTTGTTTAACATAATTATTGAATATTATAAAACATTTAATATCATTAGACTAAAATATTTTTATAAATAAACAAGAAAAAAATAATGGAAGAAAATAAAATTATAAATAAAAAATCTTTTTCAAGATTTTTTGCAACACAAATATTATTTTCTTATTTTTTTGATACCAAAGAAAATGAAGATTTAGATAGCTTAAAGGCTTTTTTAGAAGAATATTATATATCTAATGAATTTTCTGAAAAAAATTCTGAAGAGTATAAGGAAAATATTAATATGAATTTTCTTAATAAATTAATTTATGGAGTTGTAGAACATATTGATGTTATTGATTCAATATTGAGTGAAAATTTAGATACAAAATATAATCTTAATATTATAGATAAGTTGATTAAAATTATTTTAAGATTGGCTATGTTTGAATTTAAATATACAGATACTGATAGAAAAATTATTATAAATGAATATGTTGATATAGCGGGCGAATATTTTGATAAAAAAGCTATATCATTTGTTAATGCAATATTGGATAAATTATCAAAAATATAAGGTATTTTATGTTTTTTATTAAAAAGTTTCTAACTTTTTTTGTTTGTTGGTTTATACCAAACAAAGTAAATAGAAAAGCTTTTAGAAGAAAAATGATGTCAGTTGTAATTACTAATACAAACATAAAAAATAGAAATAAACCAGTTGAACCTTGGGCTTTTATTAGGGTAAAAAATGAGATAAAAACATTAGAAGCTTGCTTAAATAGTATATTGCCAGCTATTAAAAAAGGAGTTATTGCTTTTAATGATTGTGATGATGGAACTGAAGAATATATATTGGAATTTTGTAGGCTAAACAAAGGATTTATACCATATAAAAGTCCATATACAATTTTTCCATTAAATGATCCAAGAAATTTTGAAGAAGGACATAATGAATCAAAAATTAATGAATATTATAATGCAGCATTAAAATTATTGCCTCAAAATGAATGGTTAATCAAAATAGATGCTGATCAGACTTATGAAGCTGATAAATTAAAGAAAATGTTTTTTTTGCCAAGAAATGAAAAAGACGCAATAGTTTTTGGTATATTAAATTTACACTATGACGGCAAAGATATTTATTTTATAAAAAATTTTCCTTATTTAATTAATGCTGATCATTGGTTAATTTTTAACAAAAAATTACATTTTAGTTTAAATAAAAATAAATCTAAAAATTCTGTTGTTGAGCATTTAAATATTTCCAAAAATAATATAGTTTTTTCAGAGGTTTGCAGTTATCATTTTCCAATGATTAAGAAATTTTTAAATAAAGAAGATTATAAATATTTAGCTAAACTTGAAGGTGATTCTTTTTCTAAAACACTTAATGAATTTGTTAAAAAAAATAAATTGCCTTTTGTTTTAGATAAGAAATTATTAAATAAAAATCATATATTGAAGTTCTGTAAAGATTTTAATTTAAAAGGAAAAAGAATTTTACCAAAAAAATGATATGAGTTATAAAGAATTTAATTTTTCAAAATATGAATATAAAGACAACATTTTAAAATTATTTTATAATGTTGATGATGAATTTGAATTTATTGAAGAAATTAATTTTAATCCAAACAATTTAAAATTAAGAGAATTAAATAAAAATGAAAAAGAAGTTTTAGATTTAGCTTTTTGTTATCTGCATTTAGTAGCCGGAATTAGTTATTACAAATTCTTTTTGCCTGAAAAAATTAATGTTAAGACAATAAAATTAAATAAAGAACAGAAAGATTTTTTTGATACTTTATATTTGAAAGGTTTAGGAGAGTTTGCATATAAAAATAATTTGGATTTAAGAAATGTTATTAATTTTCCATGTGAAAATGGTTCTGATAAATTACTGGATTCCCGCCTTCGCGGGAATGACAGCCTAAGTCAGTTCAGTTATTGTC
>DATIQT010000125.1:0-8280 GCA_035470525.1 Rickettsiales bacterium | reverse complement strand
AAAGAATGTGAATTTAGATTTAATAACAGAAAACTAAGTAATGAAGAACTAGAAAAAGTTATTTGGAAATTATTTAAAAATTATTTCAAATATCAGGTTTAAGTTGCGAGTTTTTAGAGAGATACTTGTCTAGCCCCTAATAAAATATAAAGCTCATTATTACAATATAAATGCTAATATTGATTTCTGAATACCATATAAAGATGCTTTAATTACCAAATTTTTTTGTAGAAGGTCTATTGAAAAATTATTTGTTTATAATATTCTTTATTTATGAAGTAATAAAGTTATTATGACTCCTAAAATTAAAATAGAAAATTTGTATAAATCATTTGATAATAAGCATGTTTTGACTGGTATTAATCTGGAAATATACGATAAAGAATCATTGGTTATTTTAGGAGGTTCTGGTTCTGGAAAATCTGTGTTGATTAAGTCTATTACTGGTTTATTAGATATAGACAAAGGAGATATATTTGTTGATGGAAAGAATATTACAAAAATGAGTTATACTAAAAAAGATATAATGTTAGGTAAATTTGGTTATTTATTTCAAGGTGGTGCACTTTTTGATTCATTAACAGTATGGCAAAATGTAGCTTTTAGATTGATTAATTCAGAAAATATATATAAAGATGATGCGAAAGATATTGCTATAAATAAACTAAAAGTGGTTGGTCTGAGTCAGGCGGTAGCTGATTTATATCCTTCCGAACTATCTGGTGGTATGCAAAAAAGAGTTTCTTTAGCTAGGGCTATTTGCGCTGACCCAGAAATAATATTTTTTGATGAACCAACTACTGGATTGGATCCTATTATGTCTGATGTGATTAATGATTTGATAATAAAATCATCAAAAAGTGTTGGTGCTACAACTGTTACAATTACTCATGATATTTCTTCTGCAAGGAAAATTGCTGATAAAATAGCTTTGTTGTATCAAGGTAAAATAATATGGCAGGGAACTGTAAAAGAAATGGACAAAACTGATAATCCTTATATAAAACAATTTATTAAAGGCGAAGCAGAAGGTCCTATAAAATTTTTTTAGTGTATTTTCTTGACAATTATATAAAATATAAAAAAATCCTATTATAATAACTTTTAGGTTAATATGATTCTGCCAATGTTAGAAGAGGCATGGATTTCAATAATATCAAATAAGTTAAGATCTTTTTTAACTATTCTTGGTGTTGTTATTGGAGTTTGTGCTGTTGTTTTGATGGTTGCCACTGGTCAAGCTGTTCAGCTTGAAATTAATAAACAATTGGAAGGTATTGGTGGAAATATGATGTTGGTTGTTCCTGCATCATCAAATAAGGGTGGTATTCATAGCGGAAGAGGAGGAATGCCTACATTAACAATGCAGGATATGCAAGCTGTTAAAGAGGTAGAAGATGTTGTTAATGTAGCTCCTTTAGTTTCTTCAAGTTATCAAGTTGTTGCTGGATCTAATAATTGGAATACCACCGTTTATGGTACTAATACTGAATATTTAGATATACATAGTTTTAAAATAGCTAGAGGAAATATGTTTTCAGAAAAAGATGTTTACAGTGGCAGTCCTTTTGCAGTAATTGGACAAACTATTGTTGATAAGTTATTCCCTTATGGTGAAGAACCTTTGGGAAAAGATATAAGAATAAAAGGAGTTCCTTTTAAAATCATAGGAATATTACAAGAAAAAGGTGCTGATAGTAGAGGAAACGATCAAGATGATGTTATTCTACTCCCTGTTAAAGCTTTTAAAAATAGACTTACTAGTAACGCATTTCCAGATAGAGTAGCTATTCTTTTTGTAACTTTTGATAAAACAGAAAATATGAAAATAGTTGAAAGAAGGATACAAACTTTGTTAGAAGTTAGACATAATATTTCTGTAAATGGAGATCCTGATTTTGAAATTGTTAATTTAACTGAAATGGTTCAAAAAATAAGTATGATTGGTTTGGTTTTAACTATTTTGTTATCTTCAGTTGCTTCTATTTCTTTGTTTGTAGGAAGTATAGGTATTATGAATATGATGTTAACTTCTGTTACAGAAAGAACGAAAGAAATTGGTATTAGAAAAGCTATTGGAGCACCAAATAGGAGTATTTTGTTCCAATTCTTAATAGAATCTATTTTAATATCAGCAATAGGAAGTTTATTCGGCATGTTTTTGGGAATTATTTTATCTCAAATTGGAGGAAATATTTTTAGTAAAACAGTTCCTATAAGTTTATTTACTATCATAATTTCTGTGTTAGCAGCTATATTTGTTGGTATAGTTTCAGGTATAGCACCTGCTATTAAAGCTACAAAATTAAACCCTATAGATGCGTTAAGATATGGATGAATATTTTTCTGTTACATAAATCATTAGACCTCCTGCAAATATAGTCAAACAACTTTCACTTAACCACCAACTAAACCTAACTTTTGCAAAAATATACGAGGAGATTTAAAATTTTATTGCGATAGCGTATAACTTAATACAGTGAGACAATAAAATTTTAAAGCGACAAAGTATATTTTTGCAAAAGTTAGGTTTAGTTGGTGGTTAAGTGAAAGTTGTTTGACTATATTTGCAGGAGGTCTACTATATTATCTCTATAAAATATAAATTGCCTATGAAAAATTATTTCATAGGCAATTTTTATAGATCTAAACTACCAACAAAACTAGTAAATCAATATTTTACTTTTTAGCAGGTTCTGCTGTAGTTGTAGCAGGAGTTGTTGCTCCAGCGGCAGGAGTTGCAGCAGTTGCCGCAGCTGCAGCAGGAGTTGCTTCATCAGTTGATTTACCTCTACCAGTTATACTACAAATATCAAAATTTGATTTTTCAGTAGCTTTTACATTGTTTGGTAAAGTAATATCGTTGATTTTAACTTTTGAACCAATGTGCATTTTACTAACATCAACTTCTATTGAACTTGGTATGTTTTCTAATGTACAAAAACATTCGATTTTTCTTTTCAAAATATTTAAGAAACCACCTTTTTTAATACCGGGTGCTTTATCTGAACCAGTGTAATTTACAGGTATACATACTTTTAATTCTTTCTTACCTTCTAAATTAACAAAATCAACATGTCTTGGCATATCTGTAACTGGATCTAAATCTATTTGATAAACTAAAACTTTATATTTTTTTCCATCAAGATCCAATTCAATTGGTTTTAATTGTATATTAGTTTTTAAATATTCTTTTTCAAAATCTTTTTTTAAAACTGAAAAATAAATATTTTCATTACCATTATTTCCATAAATAACAGCTGGGATTTTATCCTCTTTTCTAAGTCTTCTAGTATTAGCTGAACCTAAGTCATTTCTAATGCTACCATTTAAAGTTAAAAAATTAACCATTTTCTACTCTCACATTTTTTATTAATAATGCCAAATTGGCTTAAACTATTTTATTATTTCTTTGAAGTTTTTTTAACTTCGTCAATTACTTGATTGAAAAGTGATTGGCTACAAAGTCCTAATAAAACAGGATCTCTTGGTGTTATTTCTTTTATATTCCAGTGTGTTCTTTCTTTAATTGAATTAATCATTGTTGTGGTTGTTCCAATTAATTTTCTTATTTGAGTGTCTGTAATATCTGGATAATATTTCAATAAATATGCTATAGCACTTGGTTTATCCCCTCTTCTAGCTATAGGAGTATATTTACCTTTTTTCTTCGTTGTAATATCCAATTCATCTACTATTTGCTCTTTTAGTTCCAATCTTTTATTTGGATTTTTCTCACAAGCAACAATCATTTCTTTTGTTAACTGATCATTATCAATTGGACTCTGAGCAACGATACCACCAGCAACTTCTCCATCAGCTATACCTTGAATTTCTAATTCATGCATTCCACAAAAATCAGCAATTTGCTCAAATGTTAAAGCGGTATTATCAACTAACCAAACCGCAGCAGCCTTCCTCATTAAAGGTAATTTACTTCCACTTACACTCATATCTATATATAAATCAATAACTTTCTAGTAAAATAGCACTAATAAAATTTAAGTCAATAAAATTATTGAAACTTTAAAAAAAATATATATCTTTATGAGGATAAAAGAGTATAAAAAAAAATGAAAATACAATCAAATAAAATTGATGAATTTATAAAGACTTTTGATAGTAGTCTTAGAGGTGTGGTGATTTATGGACCAGATACAGGATTAATTTCAATTAGAAAAAATGAAATTTTACAAAAAGTATTGCCAGATTACAAAAATAGTTTATCATTAATTACTCTTTCACATTCAACTATAAAAGAAAAACCAAACGTATTGTCAGATGAATATCAATCATCATCTTTATTTTCTACTGATAAAAAAGTTATTTTAATTGAAGATGCAGAAAATTCAGTTTCAAAACTTTTAGAAGAGATTTTTTCAAAACCACAAAATACAGAGAATTTTATAATTATAACATCTGATGACCTAGATAGTAAATCAACTTTAAAGAAATTTGCTGATTATAATCAATATTTTGCAGGTATTCCTTGCTATAAAGATGATTCCAATACAATAATACAAATAGTAAATGTAAAATTAAGAGAAAATGGATTTAAATATAATTCAGATGTGGTGAAGTATCTTGTTGAAAGTTTTGGTGGTGATAGATTGGTTATTTTAAGTGAATTAGAAAAATTAATTATATATAAAGATAATGATAAAAATTTAACTCTTGAAGATGTAAAAGCTTGTATCCAAGATAATTCGGAGGCTGATTTAAATGATTTTGTTAATGGTTTTGCTTCATTAAATTTTGATATGGCTTTCAAAGAGCTACAAAATTTATATTCAGAAGGTGTTTTTCTAGTAATGATTGTAAGAACTGCAATCAATTATTTTATGAAATTACAATTGTATAAATATCAATTACAAAATGGTATTAGTTTTGAACAACTTGCTACAAAAGAGAATATTTTTTGGAAGCAAAAACCAATTTTAGCACAACATTTACACAAATTATCTATGAATGATATTGACAGTGTTTTGTTTATTTTATTAAATGAAGAATGTAAATTAAAAGGAAAAATTATTTAATGTTTACAAATATACAAAATCTACAGAAAGAAGAAAAATTGAAATTGTTTAAAATGCATGCGCAGGCGAAACTTTGTAAAATATGGGCAGAGTCAACAAAAGAAAAAGAAAAAACAATAACTATAGTGAAATTAAATAAAGAATTCTTAAATGATTTTGTTAAGAAAGATAAATTAAAACTTAAAATAGAAGAAAGAATGGAAATAATGTCCATGATGTGTTTACTAGTAGATAGCACAATCCCTAAAAAAACAAAAAATAATCTTTTAAATGGTTTTAAAACAACAAACCCAACAATAACAATATTTAAAAATAGTTTTTTAAAAACTATTAAAAAACAGGAAAAATTAGAAGGTATTAAAATAATAGAAAATGCATTTAATGAAATTTCTAAAGAAAATGGTATTTTGGGACAACCTTTATTTAAGATGGATTTTTTAAAAACACCAATTAACGAAACATTATTAAAAATTATTAAAACATCTCTAAATAAAATAACTAATCTTATTAAAGGTGAAAAGCAAGATGTCAATATTAAACGTGAAAAAGAAGATATTAATATTAAAGATATAAAGAGAGATAACAAAGAAAAAGAAGAAAACAAAAATATTTTTACAAAACAACAAACAAATTTAGAAGTTGATAGTCAAATACAAAATGAAAATAAAGAATTTGTGAATAACAAAGCATTAACAGAAAATATAAATAAGGAATTAAAAGATAAAAATACCATTATAAAACCAAATTTAGAAAAAATTATTAAAGAAGAAAACCAAAAACATGAAGAAAGGATTAATAAAAAAATTGAAATAAATTCAATTAAAAGAAATTCAAATAAACTTAAAACTTGGAAAGAGAAAGTTTTAAAGGAAAGATCTAAAGAAGTTTCTAAAAACATAAACATTTAACCCTAGAGCTTTTACTTAAATAAAAAAATAACTCATTTCTACTTTTTCCTGTAGCTTTTTCAAATTGTTTTATTGAATGCTCTTTATCAAATATTATAACCTTTGCTCCAATTTTAATATTTCTATAATCATTTTCATCAACTTTTACAATAGTTTGATCCATAGATATTTTGCCAAAAATTTCACATTTAGCATATTTTCCATCAATTTTTTTAATATAAACAAAACATTTTTTTCCACTGATACATCTTGGCAAACCATCTAAATAACCGCCAGCAAAAGTAGCTAATTTATCACCTTTTTTTACATTTTCGGTTGCTCCGTACCCAACAATACCATCTTTTTCAACTATTCTTTTTTCAATGATAGTTGAGTAAAAACTAATAAATTCATTGTTCTTTATTGTTGCATTAATTCTGTAAATATTTTCACTATTTTTTTGTTTTTCTTGAACGTTTGAAATTAATCTAGCAACTATATCTCTTATATCAGTTCCAGACATTTCTCCAAATTCTTTCATTGAAATATTTTCACCTAAAATTTCAATAGAAGCATTTTCAATATTTTTATCATCACTTTCAAGAATTGTTTTACCATTTAAAATTTCTTTAATTTTTATTTTTTGATTATTAATAAAAACATAACCTTTTTTGTATTCGCTCATTAAACCATTGTTAATACCTATTGGCATATATAAATTTTTTCCTTCATATTTAACTATAGAATATATTGAATATATCGGTTTAAAACCTTTATAATAACCATATAAACCAAGTCCTACTCTACAGGTATTGCATAATTCACCTAATTCAAAATTTACAACTCCGTCGCTTGCAGAAATACTTCTCAAAATATTCTTTTCTGGAAAATATTTTACTATTTTTTCAAAATTTATTATTTGTTCTTGATTTATTGGGCTTCCCAAATCATCAGCACATGCAAAATGACTTACAATCATCAAAACTTTAATTTTATTTTCATCAATAAACTTTCTAACTTTTGAAATTTCTTTTAATTGGATACCATTTCTATTTAAACCAGTATTAAATTGCAAAGCTAAATCTTTAATATCATTATTTTGGCATAATTTTAATTGATTAAAACTATTTACTACAGGAATTAATTTATACTTTTTAAAATATTCTTCTTCGCCTTTCAAAATACCGCCCAAAACAAATATTTCTAATTGAGGAAAGTTTTTTCTTAACTCAATACCTTCATCTACAGAATAAACACAATATTTTTTTTGCGGTTCCTTTAAATTTAATAGAGTTTTTACAATATTATTTGCACCAACACCATATGCATTAGCTTTAACTACTGGTATCGTATTTTCCACATAGCCAGTAATGTTTCTTAATAACTCAAAATTATAAACTAAACTCTCATAGTCAAACTTTATATTCAAACCCTCTCCCATTAAATCTCCCAATAGATTTTTATAATCTATAAATTATTCTATTATTTTTTATAAAATAATCAATCTTATAAATATTTTTTAATTAACTATATAGACTAAACATAAGTAAAAACTATATCCATATTAATTATAAGTTATTAAATCTTTTAATTTCAATACATAAATAAAAATTATTATTTGACAGCATTTGAAATATATAGTATTGTTAAAATTAGTTTAATAAAAAAATTAAATATGGAAGAAAAGTCAAAAAACAATAATAATTATCTCAATAAGGAAAAAGAGGCTGTTGTTTTTACTGATAAAGATACACAAAAACAGTATGCTATTATTTTATCTAATTATGAAAAAGAAGAATTTGGACAAACAGTAAATAAAAAATGTTTCAGATTCTATGAGATCAAAGAAGGAGAAAAAAATAAAATTATAAATAAAAAAAATTCTGAAAAATCTCCACTCTCTTATTTTAATTTTTCTTCTGATGTTATAGAAAAAGAATGTATTAATTATAAAGAAGAATATGATAAATTTTTAGAATTTAAGCCTTCTAGATTACATTTAACTTTAATATTTCAAGAAATCGCTGAAAAAGCTAAAGAAAAAGGTTTAAAAGAAACTATTTTAATTTTTGAAAATAAAAAAGAATTGGAATTACCAAAAAAAGGTTTTGTTAGTAAACTAAATTTAAAAAGAACGCAAGAAAAAGATAATACATTTTTAACAAAAAATAACCATAATCAATCTACTACAATTTAGGAATGACTATATTATGTTGGGAGCTTGACAAGTATATTTATTAATAATAAACATTTAAGCTATAAAATATACTCGTTTAACCAATTACGAAATTAAAAAAATAATTAAGTGTTTTGTGTCTGATTTATCAGCACACAAACATCTATTTTTAGTTGTGCTA
>DATIQT010000124.1:0-5951 GCA_035470525.1 Rickettsiales bacterium | reverse complement strand
GTTATGATCACTATAGAATATTCCATTCAGAGAATGAATTTGCTAGAGGGAAAAATCATGTTAATGGTATAGAATCATTCTGGGCTTATGCTAAAAATAGAATGAATAAATTTAATGGTTTTAAAGAAGATAAGTTTATATTCATTTAAAAGAGTGTGAATATAGATTTAATAATAGAAACAACAAAGAATTTGAAAAAGTGATTTTTAGTTTACTGAAGAATTATTTGAGTATTTTCATCTTTTTTACTTGAAGTATTATTATTACTTACTTTTGTTTTTTTGTCTTCTTCAGTATTGTTAGTTTGATTAATAGTTTTTCCTTGAAGTTGTTTAGGAATATTATTATCACCACTATTAGTAATTTGATTAACAGTTTCTCCTTGAAGTTGTTTAGTAGAATTATAGAATACTGTTGGTCTAGGTACTACTTCCACTTCCACTTCTACTTGTACTACTAGTACCACTTCTACTTCCACTTACACTTCCACTTACACTTTCACTACTTGTCTCACTACTACTGTCTTACCTACAATGTGGCACACTAGGTGTATGGTTACCAAATTCAATTGGATTTCCAGGAATCAAAGGAGGTTCTTTATCATTTTTAATATTAAGTGTTAAAAAATTACCTTCTCTAGGTAAAATTATTTTATAACTATCTTCAAAACCTTCTATATTTTCAATTTTTTCTTTCTTGTCTCCTGCTAATTTATATAATTCTTGTTGTGGTAAATCCCACATAATAACATCACCACTATTTAATGTTATTTTAATTGTAGTAGGGTATTCTTTTACACTAGTATTAAAAGCAAATAAATCAATTTTAGTTTTACCTTCAACAATTTTTCCAAACGTTGCACCAATAATTCCTCCATTTTTTTCTTTTTCTAATGTTTTTACAATTTCTGAATTATTTAAATCATTTTGTATTTTTTCTTTATCTTTTCCATTTAAAATAATAGTATAAATTTCTTGTAATTGCTCTTTTTCTATATGTTTCCTATCATTAACATAATAAGCATCTATACCACCAAAACCAAAAAATCCTCTTGTTTTTTCTGGATTTCCTCCAAGATCAAGCTCTATTGTATCCGACATAAATTTTTTTATTATTACTTAATGAAAATAATATAACATTTAATAAAAATTTTTGCAAGTTTTTTAAATATTGAAAAATATAAAATTAATAATAAAATTATTAAGATGAGGTTTTATATGAAAATTATTGGATGTTTAGTTTGGATTAAAAGAGATTGGCAAAAAAGTAAGTTTTTGTTTATTATAGAAAGTATATTTTTTGTATTAAATATTTATACAAGTATCTATGTAGCTGTTGTAATGCCAAATATAAATTTTTTGTTTTTATATATAACATATATTATAGCAACAATACTTGGCGTTTTTTATTCAGTAATTAGAAATAGTTTCCCACTATTATTGACAAATGTCTGCTATCTTCTAATAGAAATTTTTGCTACAATTAGATTATTATAATCTTGACTATTAATAATTCTTTTATATCTTATTTTATGTATAAATAATTTAGTATTAGATGTCTGATTTAAAAGATGCATTAAATAAAGTAATAGTTCCTATTAATAAAGAAGGTTATTTTATAATAGCAGTTAGTTGTTTTATAACATTTTTATTAATGTTGATTAGTAGTTTTTTGGGTTGGGTTGCTGTTGTACTAACAGTTTTCATAATTTATTTTTTTAGAGATCCAGAAAGAGTAATGCCAGACGGTGATAATTTAATTCTAGCATCTGCCGACGGTATTGTAGACCAAATAGAAGAATCAATTTCTGCACCAGAAGGTTTAGGTATAGAAAAAAGCAAAAAATTCCAAAGAGTTAGTATCTTTTTAAGTACATTTAATGTTCATGTTCAAAGAATTCCAATAGATGGTACAATAGAAAAAGTAGAATATATTCAGGGTAAGTTTTTAAATATAGTTAATGATAAGTATCATAATGATAATGAAAGACAACTTTGTTTGATGAAAGCAGAACAAGGTTTTGATGTGATATTTGTTCAAATTGCTGGTATGGTTGCTAGAAGAATAGTTTGCAATTTAAAAGACGGTCAAAAAGTAAAAGCTGGTGATAGATTTGGTTGCATTAAATTTGGAAGCAGGGTTGATGTATATTTACCAAAAGAAGTTAAAATCAAAGTTAAGGTCGGCCAAACTATGATTGGTGGTGAGAGTGTAATAGGCTGTATAAATAAAAAATAAGGAAAAAAATGAATAAAAATAACGAAAAGCAATTATATTTTTTTAAATTAATACCAAATATGATATCACTATTAGCTTTGTGCTTTGGTGTTACATCAATTAAATTAGCTTATTCTGGTTATTTTATGAGTGCTATATCATTTATATTACTTGCTTGTTTTTTAGATGGTATAGATGGAAGAGTTGCTAGATTTTTAAATGTATCGAGCGATTTTGGTATTCAAATGGATTCATTAGCAGATGTTGTGAATTTTGGAGTTGCTCCCGGTTTTGTAGTTTATTACTGGAAAATGAATGAATTTGGATATGATATGTTACCTTGGTCTCTTGTATTACTTTTAGCTTGTTGCATGGCAATTAGATTAGCAAGATTTAATGTAGCAACAAAAGTTGAAAATAAAGAAAATCCTTTAGTAAAATATTTTTTTACAGGTATGCCTGCACCAGCAGTCGCTTGTATGGTAATTTTCCCGCTTGTATTAAGCTTTCAATTTGGTTATGGTTTTTTCTCAAGTCCGTCATTTGTTATGATAAATACATTAATAATGGCTCTATTTGCAGCAAGCACAATTCCAACTCCTTGTTTCAAAAAAATAAAAGTTGGTGATAAATATAAACATTTAGTCTTAATCGCATCTTCTTTATGGATAATTATGTTGGTTATAAAACCTTGGTTAGCGCTTTCTATATTGGGTACACTTTATTTGTTAAGTATAGTAATAGGTATATTATTCTATATGAATTTTAAGAAAGCTCAAACTAAAAAATAATATGTCAGTTAGTCCTCTAAAAATCTCAAATATAAAAAAAAGTTTTGGAAGCAAAGTTGTACTAAATGACATCAATTTAGAAATAAAAAACAATGAGATTTTTGGACTAATCGGATTAAACGGAGCAGGAAAAACAACCCTCATCAAAATCATATTGGATTTATTAGACAGCGACAAGGGAACAACCGAAATTTTAGGCATCAGTTCCACACAAACAAAAAGTAGAGAAAAATTAAGATATTTACCAGAAAAATTTCAAGTTTCATCTATGCTAAAAGGTGTGGAATTTTTAAAGATTTTTAATAGTTTTAATAAAAATACTGAAAATTATAATTTAGAAGAAAAAATATCTAAGCTAGCGAATTTATTAGATTTAGATAAAAAAGCTTTAACAATGAAAGTTTCTAAATACTCAAAAGGTATGATGCAAAAACTAGGTTTAATCTCAACTTTTCTAGGTGATTCTGAATTAGTTATATTAGATGAGCCGATGAGTGGTTTAGATCCAAAAGCTAGAATTAATTTAAAAGAATTATTATTAGATAGTAAATCTAAAAATAGAAGTATTTTTTTTAGTTCTCATATTCTTTCTGATATTGATGAAATATGTGATAGAATTGCTATTTTGAATAATACTAAAATTGTATTTATTGGAACACCTAATGAATTAAAAAATAAACATTCACAAACATCATTAGAAAAAGCTTTTTTAAAGGAAATAGAATAATCTCGACATTGCTATCAAAGGTTTAACCTTTTATAACGGTGTTTAGTAATAGTTTTGCTGAATTTTTATTTATTAGACCTCCTGCGAAATAAATTTACAAATACAATTTTTCTTCAAAAAATTATTTATGCAATAGGTCTATTCTGTTTTTAAAACTAACAAAGTTAAGAAAACAAAATACATGTTAAAATTTTTTTCATATCTTCTTCTTTATACCTCTGGTCTAAAGGTAAAGTAAGCAAATATTTTTTTAAATATAATTCATCATTAGATAAATGTTTATCAATGTCAGGCCAACATGGTATAAGAAAAATCTTATTCTCTTCCATTTTTTTTCTTAATGTTTCATTATTAATTACATAAGGATAAATCATGGGAACATCATCTTTAGCTAAATCTAATTTTAACTCATTACTTGTTGCTAATTTTTCATGTAAAATTTTAAAATTATTCAAACGAATTTGTTTTGCTTTTTCATAATTCACATTCTTCAAAAGTATTCTAGTTAAATTAGACATTTTTTTAATCAGCTCACTATCAAGAACAACTTCGTTTTTTATAAAATTTATATATCCAGCATCAATACCTTTATCATAAATTTTTAATAAATGAGTGCACAAATGATAAGATACAGCGGTTTCAAAATTTTCATTCAATTTTTTATCACACCAAGCAAGTCCACCATCGGGCACACCAAAAAATTTTCTTAAACTAAAGAATGAAGCTAGACCTTTTTGCAAACTATATAAAGCTTGGGTATTATCAATAATCAAATTTTTGTATTTCTTATGTAGTATTTTAACCTGTTTACCGCAAACACCAAAATAATTATTATATAATATAAAATCATTATCACCAAACTCACTCACAGGCATAAAGTTTTTATCAACATGATAAAATATCAATTCACATTTTTCAGCCTCTAAAGCACTCCATACAAAAGCACAAGTATAAGCAGGAACATAAATCTTTTTAATTTGATATGCTCGTACAATATACCGCAAAGCATTTCTACCGGAATTTAAACCTACTTTATCTTTTAACCAATCAATAGATAAGTTTGCAGTTTCTAAGCCAAAGTAATTACCGATTTCATTCATAATAAAATTTGTTTAATCAAGCTCATTATATATTCCAAATTTCTATCATCACTAATAGCAAGTTCATAATCTCCATTTCCATGGTGACCAACACTTGAAATGTCTCTTGCTATTTTTTTAGGATCATCTAAAGAACCTTTTTTGCCATTTAAAAATATTTTTAGACTTTTTTTCTGAATAGAGATATCGCAAACATTTGAATTATCTTTTTTAAATGCAATATATATTTTTTTAGGCTCAATTTCCATTCCATCAGCAAGATTTAAAATTGCATCTTTAAAACGTTCATAAAGTTCAACAATTTCTTCTGAAGCCCCTGAAAGGTGTTCTTCTTCAGTATAGACTTTAATTTCATTTGTGACTTTTTTTAAGATTGTATCATTTTTAGCTAAAGATTTTATACCGGTTGATTTTGATTTTTTTATAGAATTTATAGAAATTACATCATCAGCATATCTTTTTACTTCCCAAAGTTCTATAGCTATGTCTTTAAAATTTGTAGCTTGAATTTGATTATCTGTAAAAAATGTTGAAACAAAGATTACTCTAGTTTGACTCCAATCAACATCGTCTCTTTTAAGTTTTCTACCAAGTTCTTCATTGTATTCCATAATAAATTCTGCTTTGTTTTCAAGCATAAGATTTAAATAAGTAAAACCTTGATCCACAACACTTTCATTTCTATTTCTTTTATATTCAATAATTACAAATGCTTTTGATTGTTCATCAAATGCAAGTGTGTCTAAACGTTTATCTTTAATAGGAAATTCACTTTTTACAAAAGTAAGACCAGATATTGTTTTAAGATTTTTTTCAAATATTTTTTGAATTTCTCTTTCTAAAACAAAAGGTTTCTCATTTATCTTTTCTAAGATGGAATTTTTATTTATATAAAGTGTCATAATAAAATCTATAATTAATCAATTAATTAAATAATATTAAAAATTTAACATTCAACAAATATAGTCAAACAACTTTCACTTAACCACCAACTAAACCTAACTTTTGCTTTAATATACTTTGTCGCTTTAAAATTTTATTGTCTCACCGTATTAAGTTATACGCTATCGCAATAAAATTTTAAATCTCCTCGTATATTTTTGCAAAAGCGGTTTA
>DATIQT010000123.1:0-2997 GCA_035470525.1 Rickettsiales bacterium | reverse complement strand
TTTGCCACTATCTCCACTTAATACAATATAACCAGTTCCGCTATAAGTCTTTTCTGGTGAAGTATAAACAAATGAGAGATTTTCTTTTCCCAATAAACCTTTGAATTGTTTTTCTTTGGGTCCAGAGAGATCAACTACAAGACCTTTAATGTATCCGTTTTGATAAGTCTTTTTTGGTACAGTATGGTCTGAGTATTCTATAAACTCTTTTATAAACTCTCCGCCCTCAAAGGTTTGAATGATGATTATGCTAACAATATATAGTCCTAATTTTAGTAACTAAATTTCAAAAACCATTCCATCATATGCTAATTCAACATTATCAGGCAACATTTTGCTAACTTTTTCATAGTCAATATTTTCTGATAAATGATTTAATATTACTTTTTTAGGCTTATATTTTTGTATTCTTTCTAAATTTTGTTCAATATGGCTATGCCCATTTAATTTTGAAATTAAATTATTGTTTTCTAAAATCCATAAGTCTAGATTATATAAATATTTTTCAGTTTCTTGTGGTATTTCATTTAAATCTGGGGTAAATACAAAATTTTTATACTTAAATCCATATGAATTTATTACTTTATGTTTAAAAATTAACGGAATTATTGAAAAATTAGAGAATTCTAGCATTTTTTCTTTATATGGTTCAAATTCATTTAGAGTTATTTTACCTTCTCCTATTTCGTGAAATCCATCTTTAAAAATAAATGGAAATCTTAATTTTATAGTATTTAGAGTATCTTTTTCTCCCCATATTTTTATCTCACTTTTTGTTTTACTTGCTATGTCTGTCAATTCCCAAATACCTATTATATGATCAGCATGATCATGGGAAATAAAAATAGTATTAATTTTTGATATATTATTTTGCAAAGTTTGCATTCTAAAATCAGGACTACAATCAATTAAAATATTGCTTCCTTCATCTTCAAAAAACAAACTACTTCTCGTTCTAAAATTTTTTTTATCACTTATATTGATTTCTCCATATCTATTTAATGCTTTTGGAGTTCCATATGCTCCGCCTGAACCTAAAATTGTAATTTTCATATTTTGTTTAAATTTATTTTATTAAATATTATTCTAGCCAACTTTCTTTGCAAGTTAAACTTTCTAATTTTTTAACAATTGGCGATTGTTTTGTACTTCTCGCTAAACTTAATATTTCACATTCTTTTATAAAATCCTTTTTATCATCTGTATGACAATATTGGCAAATCTTGTCAAAAACATTTACATCAGTATTTAGAGTTCTTTCAGTTATTGGTTTTTGACTCTCAATTTTTAAAAAGCTTAAAAAGTTTTTATCATTTAATATTCTTGATAAAATTGGAAAATGTTTGTCTAGTAAACCACTATTATTTATTTTTTTTACATAATCTTCAATATTATTAACCCTTGACATCATAAACAAGAATTTAGCAAGGCATTCCGCTTTTGCCTGTTTTGGTTGTTCTTTAAAATAAATAAAAACTCCTTCATTTTCTTTTTTTGTTTCTATTTCAGAACTAACTGTAAATAATATGGAATGTTCATCATTTAAATAAAATTTTTCTGTACCATATTTAGCTATATGAACTAACATTCTTCCTAATATTCTAAAAATATTATTAGTTTGTTCCTTGAGTTGCATAGTTTTATTTCTTAAGGATTGAATAGCTAATATACTATTAATATATACTTTTTCACCATCAATTAAAACAGAAATATTATCAACATCAAATGTGCCAAAACTATCTATTGTTACTGTATCTTTTTTAAGACACAATTCAAAAATCTTGTCTTCCTTTTTAAATTGTCTCATAGCCAAATTTGTTGTCGTTTCTTCGTGTCCTCCAATTATTTCATAACCGCTTTGTACTAACTTTCGTTCAGCTTCTTCAAACCTCTGTCTATTAATTTCTCCAATAATCATAAGATCATAATCATCCACTGATTTATCCTCTCTTAATATATTATTAATTAATGCTCCACCAAAAAACACAATATCTTTTAACTGGGAATCTTCAATAAATCTTTTAACTAAGTTTAAAGATTCTAAATTAAGTTCATCTGGTTTTTCTATTGAACCTTCTCTAGTAGAGAATCTAAATGTTGTATATAAAACAGATGAAGATGGACTAACCATAAAATGTTCTAATAATTCAAAAGCGAATTCATTAGGTTTTTCTTGGACTTTATCTGTCCATTTTCTATCAAAAATTTCTTGCATATTAACTCCAATCGCATTTTAATGTTGCTTATTATATAAAAATTTTATGTTAATGTCAATGAAAAATATAAAAATTTTAAAAAAAGAAAGTTGTTATGCCGGATTCAATAAAATCAATAATTATTTATTTGAATTTGAAAGTTTTGATGGAAAAAATAAGTTAACTTGTGAAAAAGAAATTTTTGAAAGAAAGGATGCTATTGCGGTAGTTCTTTATGATAATGTTAATGATAAACTACTATTAATTCAACAATTTAGACCAGGTTGTTATATAAAGAAAAATATTGATTGTCCGTATGAAATAGTTGCTGGTTTAGTTGATAAAAATGATACTATGGAAAATGCAATAACTAGAGAAGTAAAAGAAGAAGCTAATGTTGAAATACTAAAAATATTAAAAATTGGTTCTTTTTTTCCAGAAATTAGTTTTTCAACGAGAGAAATACATTTATTTTGCGGAAAATTTGATAGCTCCAATGTAAACAAATATGCTGGTTTAAAAAGTGAAAATGAAGAAACAAAAATTTTATTATTTTCAAAAGACGAAGTAAGAAGCATGTTAAAAAATAATAAAATTATTAATTCTCATAGTCTAATTGCTTTACAATGGTTTTTCTTAAATTTAAATGATGTAGAAAAAGGATTTAAATAAATATTATTAATCTACACCAAATTATAACTAATCACAAAGCAATCATTATTCGTAGGAATAAACAATGGTCTACTCTTAACACCATAAACAAATGCTGTTGTTCCTACCGATAATAAAGACCAGTAAGCAT
>DATIQT010000122.1:0-13623 GCA_035470525.1 Rickettsiales bacterium | reverse complement strand
AATTACTTTTAATGTTTTTCTTTTAAAAGCGATACCACTAATTCTATTGTTTAATGAGAAAGGCTTATCATAAAAATCAAAAGGTAATTTTTCTGTTTTTTCAATTCTACCATCTTTTGGATTTATGGTTATATATTCTTTTAAATTATTGAAAGCAAAAAGCTTATCATTTACAAAAATAATACTTTTATAGTATACAATGCCTTTTTTCTTTTTTTGATTAGCATATTGTGGCAATTGTGTGAAATAATTAATATTGCCATTTTTCAAATTCATGTTTACTAAAACATTGTCTGTTGTCATTAAATACACAAAATTATCATTTATTAAAATGTTTGTTAATGATGATAAGTTTTGTTTCCATAGAATTTTCATATTAATTAGGTCTATACCAACTGTTATACCATTGTTTGCTGTAGCTACTAATATATTGTTTTTAATTTGCGGTGTAGTGTCTATGTCTGTTAATTCAAAATTTGAGAATAAGTAATATTTGCCAGTAAGTTTTGTGTTAAATATTGTTTCACCAGTGTTTTTGTCCAATATAAATAATTCACCAGATGAATAAGAAGCTATAACATAATTTTTATATATAACTGGATTTGCTGAACCAAAAATTGCTGAATCTTTGTTTGTACCATAATGTATCCATTTTATTCTTCCATCTTCTGTGTTCAAAGCATAAAGCTTGTTATCGTTAGTTATTGTATATAGTGTTTTATTTTCTATTACTGGAGTTGAAATTGGAACAGCATTTATTTTTTTTCTCCATTTTATATTTCCCTCTTTATCTAAGGCTAGAATTTCATTTATTCTTGATGTAATAAAGATTGTGTTATTGTAAAAGGAAATTTTTCCACCATAATAATTAATAAAATCATTTTCTTCTGTTATTTTTGTTTTCCATAAAATTTCATCATTTTTTTCAGCTATTAAATTGCCTTTAGTATCGAGTGAATAAGTAATATTATCAACAATTGCTGGATTAGAAAAATAATAATTTTTTACATATAATCTTTTACTTGAAATTGAAAAATTTTTAAAATTGAAATCATCTACTTTGTAATTTTCTATATTTTTATTTAGTACTGAGCTATCACCATAATAATTTGTAAATGTTTCTGGTTTTGATATTGTTATATTTTGTTTTTTAGCAGAAATTTGTATTTTTGTTAAATCAAAAAAAACATCTTGTCTTTTTCCTGTAATTTCTTTTTTGCTTGAACAAGAAAATAATAAAATAGCTCCTAAAAATAAAAATATAATTTTTTTCATATTAATCTTCTGCTGACATTATGAATGCTAGTGATAACATCGAAAATATATAAGCCTGTATTATACCGCTTATAAGATCCAAAAAATTCAAAAACAATGGAAATCCTATTGATAAAAAAGCAATTCCTTCAATTATCATTCCTATTACCATAGCACTCATAATATTTCCATATAATCTAACAACTAAAGCACAATTACTAGCTATATCACCTACTACATTCATTGGCAACATAATCCATGAAGGTTTTGTGTATTTCTTTAAATAATTCAAAATTCCCACTCTTTTTATACCATAACTAACTCCAGTTAGAATAACAATTATAACAAGCGCAATATTTGTTGATAAAGAAGCTGTTGGTGAATGAAAAAATGGTATTATATGAATCAAATTAGCAACTAGAATAAAAATAAAAATTGTAGCAATAAAAGGAAAAACATATTTTACATCAATTTCACCTGCTTTTTCAATTTGCTCCTCTATACCAGTTATTAAAACTTCAAAAAAGTTCTGTAGTCTTCCAAAATTTTTTTCATTTGTTATAAGAACTCTTAGAACTAAAGCTAAGCTAATAACCAAAAACATTATTATCCATGTAAAAAAAATCGTATCATTTATTGTAAAAAAGTCATTTTTCCACATTATCATTGCATCTGTTGTAATATTCATTTTTTCATGCCTCTTATTTTGTCTGATAAAATAATTAAATATTTAATCGAAAGAAATCCAATAACCATTAAAACTGCATTTTTCCAATCTTTATTCAAAAAAATAAAAAATACAGCACAAACAACAGTCATTCTTAAAATAAAGCTTTTTATTACAATAGAAATATCTTTTGTTTGTAACATTTTATTTATTGTCCATTTTAAACTAAAAAAATTTAAAACCCCCGTTATAAAACCTATAAAAAAATGAAATATCATATTATTTAACATTTTTAAATCCTTTTACTATTTTTATAACCGCATTAATATTAGCTAAAGTCCCCAAAATTATAGATAATAAGTATAAATTATTAAATCCAAGATAAGAAGCTAATAAATCTCCTACTAAATATATAAAAAACATATAAACTATAACAATTTGAATACCTACTGATAACAAAAGAAAAAATAAAGGTTTTATATTAATTTCTTCTACTTTTGTTACCTTTCTTTCTATGGATTTTTCTAATTCTTTATTTAAATTATTCATTTTAATTCTGTTAGGTTATTCAACATATAATATTCTAGCTGTTTAAGATTTTTATTTATTTCTTTTTCTAATTCACCTTCATTTTTTGAAATTTCTTTTATCTTCTCTTTAAGTTCATTTAAATTGTTTCCGACTATAACTTTATATGCCGTTAATCTAATTTTATCAGCATATTTAGTTAATATTCCATTACTTAAAGCTATAAATTTTTCTTTATTATCTTTGTCGACTACATTTATAACGTTTGTATCAAAAGATGAAACATAATCAATATGGTTTGGCAAAATAGTTAAAATCCCTTCTTTACCTTGGAAAGTCAATTTCTTAATGTTTTCATCAAAAAACATTTCTATAGGAGAATAAATTTTTAAATCAATCAAATTAAACGTCATACAAATTATAAAAAATTTTCATACAAAATAATAAACCACACTAATATTAAATATACAAACGATATTAAAACAATGCAACTGCCTATATCTTTAGCTACTTTAGATAATGGATGAATTTTTTCTGAGATTCTATCTATTATTGTTTCTATAGCGGTGTTTATTAACTCACATAATATAACTAAAAACAAGGAAGAAAACAAGAACAATTTTTCAATGAAAGAAATAGGTAATAATATACTTATTATAAATAAAACTGCACATAATAAAATGTCTTCTCTAAATGCTTCTTCAGTTTTAAAAGCTGATACAAATCCATCTTTTGAATACTTAAAAGCTTCTAAAATTCTTGCCAATCCGGTTTTGTTTGTTTTCATATTATATTAATGTTTGTACGCTTAAATTATAAAAATATTTTATTAAAAGGCAAGTTTTTATGCTTCCGTTTTTCAAACCAATAATTAATTTTTAATCATCTAAAAACTTTTATGTATATGAATATAATAAAAAATATTTTTAAAGAGAAAAAAAATAGAATTAATGAGATTAGATCCTACTATCAACCACTTGGAAAAGCTGTTTGGTCTGATAGAAATTACGAAATGTTTTCAAGAGAAGCTTATATTAAAAATGTTGTAAGTTATAAATGTATTTCAATGTTAGCAAGAAATGCCAGTTCTATTCCTTTCCTATTATTTAATAAACAAACTAATGAAGATATTTGTAGCCACCAGATACTTGATTTACTAAATAATCCAAATCCCATACAAAATAGAATAGAATTTTTTGAAGCTTTATATTCTTATAAATTAATCTCAGGTAATAGTTTTGTAAAAGCTGTATTTTTAAGAAGTGAGAATTTTCAAAATCCAAAAGAGTTGTTTATTTTAAGACCTGACAGAATGAGTATAGTGGCTGGGGAATTCGGTATTCCAATAGCTTATGAATATAAAGTTAATAGCCACAAATCAACTTTTTATGTTGATAAATTAACTGGAAAATCTGAAATTTTACATATTAAAACTTTTAACCCAATTAACGATTGGTATGGTTTATCTCCTGTTGAAGCTGCAAGTTATGCAATAGACCAGCATAATGAATCTTCAAAATGGAATCAAGCCATGCTACAAAACGGTGCAAAGCCTAGCGGTGCATTAATGGTAAAAGGTGATGGTGATAATCCTGCATTTTTATCAGATGAACAATTTGATAGATTAAAAAGACAATTAAATGAAGAATTTTCTGGCAGTGAAAATACTGGCAAACCTTTATTATTAGAGGGTGGATTAGAATGGAAGGAAATGAGCTTAAGTCCTGCTGATATGGATTTTTTAGATTCAAAACATTCTTGTGCTAGAGATATTGCGATGGCGTTTGGTGTGCCATCACAATTACTAGGAATACCCGGTGATAATACTTATAGCAACTTGACAGAAGCAAGATTAGCAATGTGGGAGGAAACAATTTTGCCAATGGTTGAAAATATTTTAACCGCATTAAATAATTGGTTAATTCCTATGTTTGGTGAAGATATTGAGTTATATTATGATAAAGATAAAATTTCCGCATTATCTTCAAGACAAGAAAGTTATTGGAATAAAATTGCAAGTGCTGATTTTTTAAGTGATGAAGAAAAGAAAAAGTTGTTAGATTTATAATATAATTAAAATATCTTCTTTATATATATTTATCAAACTTTAACTTATTAAGTGTATATAAATTGTATAGTCAATTAAAATAATTATAAATCCAATCTAATTCCTTTAATTGACTATAGTAAAAAATGATTTAGAATTCCCTTTGAATAAGGAGATTTATGAAAAAAATTTTTGCCAAAAGCTTTGGTTGTCAGATGAATGTTTATGATACTTCAAGGATACTTGATATCATGAAAAATGAAGGTTATGAGGAAACATTAAATCTAGTTGATGCTGATTTAATTGTTATAAACACTTGTAGTATTAGAGAAAAAGCTAAAGAAAAGATTTTTTCAGAGTTGGGAAGAATAAATGAAATAAAAAAGAATGGCACAATTGTTGTTGTAGCTGGTTGTGTCGCTCAAACTTCTGCTGATGAAATTAAAAGAAGAATGAAAATGGTTGATATAATTATTGGACCTGCTTCATATCATAAATTACCTGAACTTGTTAGAGCTAAAGGTGGTGTGAAATTAGATTTTTTAGCTGAGGAAAAATTTAAAAGTTTGCCTCAAACTAGAATTGTTAAAGGTGTTAGTGAAATGATTGCAGTGCAAGAAGGTTGCGATAAGTTTTGCTCTTATTGTATTGTACCATTTACAAGGGGTAGGGAGTATTCAAGAGATTTTAATCAAATAATTGATGAAGCTAAAGTTTTAAAAGATAGTGGAGTTAAAGAGATTACTTTATTAGGACAAAATGTTGATAATTATAAATTCAATGGAAAAAGTTTGGCTGATATAATTTTTGAAATATCTAAAATTGAAGGTATTGAAAGAATTAGATATATGACAAGTTATCCAAGTCAAGTAAATCAAGATTTAATTGATGCTCATGGAAATATAGAAAAATTAATGCCTTTTATTCATTTGCCAATACAAAGTGGTTCAAATAAAGTATTAAAAGCAATGAATAGAAGATATACTGTGGAACAATATTTAGATGTTGTAGATAAATTAAGAAAATCAAGACCAGATATTGCAATTTCTTCAGATTTTATAGTTGGTTTTGCAGGTGAAACAGATAAAGATTTTGAAGAGACATTGGAATTATGTAAAAAAGTAAATTATTCAATGACTTTTTCTTTTAAATACAGTATTAGACCGGATACTGCTGGTGAAAAAATGCTAAACCAAGTTGATGAAAATATAAAAAGTGAAAGGCTTGATATTTTACAAGAATTACTTGAAACACAACAAGCGGAATTTAATAAAAGTAAATTGGGACAGAATTTAGATGTATTAATCGAGAGTTTATCTGATAGGAATGATGGAAGTTATTTTGGTAAAAGTCCTTATTTGCAAACTGTTTTAGTTGAAAGTGATGATAAAGATTTAATTGGAAAAATTGTAAAAGTAAAAATAGATAAAGTTGGAATGAAACTCTTAGAGGGAATTAAATAAAAAGGGGCTTGACTAGTTAATTTTATTAATTACATAATTTTAACTATGAAAAGACATGTTTTTATGTCCAACATTATTAAATATAGCAAATAATTTAGTATTAAAGAAGGTTTTGAAAAGGCTTGGAACAATTTATATTTAGAAAGAATTAAATATATAGAAAAGCCAACTCCTTGCGATACATGTCCAAATAAAAGATTTTGTGGTACATGTAATGCGATATATATTAAAGAATATAATAGTAATAAAAAAAATTTAGCAAATAAATGTAAACTTACTGATTTTATTAAAAATAATATGTTTAAGAATGGAAAAGATAAAAAAGTTAAATTATAGGGATTATGAAGAAATAATTGTGATATTACCAGAAGGCGATAATACAATCTTTATAAACGGTCTAGAAGCTGAAATTTTTAGACTTATTAGAATGAATATTTCTAAAAAAGAGATGTTTTCCCATATAAAACAAAACATTAGCTATATTGAATTTGCAGAATATTTAAACAATTTTATTAATAAATTAAATTCTGTAATGGATAAAACAAATAAAGAGAATTCAAACAAAGATTTTTATAATTCTGCTGGCATAACAGATATTAATGATCCACTAAAACCAAATATTTCAAATTTTGCTGTTGAGAGATTTTATAATGAATTTAAAAAAGTTATAAAAAAAGGAGATGAAATTTTGGATTTAGGTTGCAATGCTGGAAGATTTAGTTTTTTTTGTGAAGAAAAATTTGGAGCGAATGTTCTAGGAATTGATTTTTCAGATATAGCGATAAATTATGCAAAAAAAGCAGCAGAAATAAAGAAAAGCAAATGCAAATTTGAAGTAAAAGATTATAATAATCTCAATTTTAACAAAAAATTTAATGTCGTCATTTTTCCAAATAATATAATTGAATGTTCTTATTCAGAATTTGAAAATATATGTAAACAAGTTAAAAATATTTTAAAAACAAATGGAAAATTTATTTTGTCTTGTCCGATCACAAGGAATTATAATAAATATCTAAATCAGCAAGGTTCGTGTAATAATTTTATAACTATTCCAGAAAAAGGTAAATTTGATTATCAAACATATTTTTATAATTCAGGTTTTATTAATTATATTTTATCTAAATTTTTTCAAGTAGAAACATTTAAAATTCTAAATTATAAAGATAGAAATAATAAAGATACTAAAAATTGTTTTTTTGTAGCGCAAAAATTTTAGTATAAATAAAAAAGCTTCTGTTGTTATATTTTCATATCTTTCTATCTTAAGCAGGAAAGAGTTTGTAAATGTTTGTTGTGGTGTTGGATCTCCGAATCCAGCACATAAAGCTATTAAAAAGTTATTTTAAAGTTTGAAGTTTGATATTACAAGGTGTTGGTGGTGAAGACCCAACGTCACAAGAGAAAGTTACTGGAATAAAATTGCAAGTGCTGATTTTTTAAGTGATGAAGAAAAGAAAAATTTGTTGGATTCGACATAATTTATTTATATATTAAAACTTACTATTCATTGTTAATATATTTATATAATACGCATTTAAGTTATATTAATCAATATTTCTTTGACTATTTATAAAATATAGTATATAATTCTCCAAATTAATTTTTTTAAAAAAAATGGAAAATGAAAAAAATAAAAAAAAAGTCTCTATAGTAGACATAATAATAGAAACTAAAGAACAAATAGAATTAAATTCAGAATGCCAAAAATTACATGAACGAATGGCAGAGATCTGTCCTAATTTTGATAATATTTCCTTTAGATTTAGAGAAGTTTTTAATGTAGCAGATGAAATCAAAAAAATAAATGAAATTTTTTGTTCACGTATAATACCGAGAACAAAAGAATTGCTTAAATTAGAAACTGAAGAAACTTTAGAAGAAATATTCCAAAATAATTTAAATTATAAAGGATATGAAATAAAAAAATACCTTACAGAATCACAAACATCAGGTGCTATTTGCGAAAAAAATATACATATTGTAAAAAGTTTTTTATATTCTATTAAGGGTTGTTTGGAAACAGAAATTAATCTTATAAACAGTACTTCTTTTGATGATATTTTGATTAATTTGCCGGAAAATAATTTTAATAAGAATAAACACTTAAAAAAATATCAAGAATATTTGAAGGATATTACAGATAATATTAATAAAATAAAAGAAGAGGAAGAAAAATTAATTTTAATATTAAAAGAAAAATTTAAAAGTTTTTTAGAACTTAAAAAAAAAGAGGAGAGAAAAAGATTAGAGTCAGAATTACAAAAAAGAAAAAGAAGAGGAAATAAAAAAGAAGGAGGATTTATTGATTGTTCAGAAGACTTTAGAATTAATTTTTTTTATATTAGAAATTTTTTAATTTTAATTAAGGTTATTGATTTACATCTTGATTCCGCAAATAGGATTCATTTATATGAAAATGTTATAACATTAATTGATAAAATAAAAAATATAATTGACGATTCAAGCTATAACAATTTAAAAGAAAACAATAAAGAATCTATCAAAACAATTATTTTAATAGGTCAAGAAATTAAAAAAGAGTTAGAGAATAAAGAAAAAGAAAAAGAAAAAGAAAAGGAAAAGGAAAAAGAAAAGGAAAAAGAGAGACGATATAGTAATAGAAAAGAGAGACAAGCAAAAAATTCAAAAAAACTTAATAAAAGAGATTATGTATCTAAAAAAAATCAAGGTTATAAAGAAGAAACTTTAGATGATAAAAATAATATTGTTCAAGAAGAAAATTCAAAAAAACTTAACGAAAGAGATTATGTATCTAAAGAAAATCAAGGTTATAAAAAAGAAACTTTAGACGATAAAAATAATATTATTCAAAAAGAAAAAGATAATGAAGAAATAATAAATCCTACAAAGTCCGATTGCAATACTTCAACAACCAATTCAAATAAAGAAAGTTTATTAGAAAACCATTTTAAAAATCTTATAGAAGATTTGTGGTATTTAGAACAAAAGCAAACAGGAATAAGAGATATTTATTTTTCGATTGAATTAAGAAATTATTTTCAATGTTTTCATAAAATGAAAAATGTAGAAGGTACTATTCATCACAGAAATAGTGATTGGATGCGGCCTTTTAGTATTGCTATAAGTAATTTGGTAAATATTTCCAGAGATTTGCATAATTATATTGAAGATACGATTAAGATTAAAAAAGAAGCTGAATGCAAATTAAGACTTGAAAACATAAAAAATGAAGAAGAATACAAAGAAAAACTAAAAAATACTATTAAACAAAAAATTACAGATATTGATAAATTTACTAAATATTTTAATAGTTATGTTGAACAATTGAAAAAAATAGGTTTAGCTATCAATTGTGAAAATGGATTTGTTGAAATTGTTCGTCCTATACCTAAAGCCTCAATAAATGAAGAGAAAATAATTTCTGGTTTTAATAAAGTTTATAATGTTAGAGAAAGAGATATAAAAGATCAGTTTGTTAGTACAGCAAGAAAGTTAGGAATTAAAGTTACTAATGTTGATAAAGATTTAGAACCTAAAGAGTTATTTTTAAATATTTGAATTGTATAGAATAATTATAAATCTTAACATATTTACTCCCGCAGAGAACTCACCTTTGTCCTTGTTGTGGTGTTAGGTCTCCACCCCCTTGTGGTGTTGGATCTCCGAATCCAACACCTATTGCTATCAAAAGGTTATTTTAAAATTTGAAGTTCTGATATTACAAGGTGTTGGGTTCGGAGACCCAACACCACAAAAATTAATTCATTTTGCAATAATAGTTCTTGATATTATCAAACATTGAATTAATGGCTTAAAATTATGAATACAAATATTTTTTATAGTTAAATATAATTTAATCATTGAATTTATAGCTGGTGTTTGTTAAAAAAATATAGTATAATCCGCTAGAAATTATACCGATAATTATATTATTAACACAAATTAATATGGGAGTCTATGCACTATAATAAGAAACTTAATCCGTTGACATTAGAAGAATATAAATCCGAAGAATGTATAAAAGCATTTCAAGAATATTGGGAAAAGAATGATTCCCATAAAAAGAACTTTGATGCAGGCAGACTTAGAATATCTCTTACAGAGGGTTGCAACTTTAGATGTCCTTATTGCTTTAATGAGGGAATGGCATGTAAAAGTGCAAAAAGTTTTAGTATTAAAGATATATCAACTATTCTTGAAGCATCTGAGGGAATAGTTAAAAGAGTGAAACTCACAGGCGGTGAACCACTATTTCATAAAGACATAGTAGAAATAATCAAAATATGTTCAGAAAAATATCAAACAACATTAACTACTAACGGTTCACTTTTGGAAAAAATATCATCTGTAGCGGATAAATTGGCATATATGAGAGTTAGTGTACCAAGTTTAGATGAACATGAATATAAGCAATTAACAGGCTCAAATTATTCTCCAAAAGATATTTTTAAAAAAATTCAAGAATTGAAAAGAATAACAAATATACACACATCTTTAAATGTCGTTGTGAATAGTGTAAATATTGAAAATTTAAGAGAACATTTAGATCAAATGTCTAATGTGGGAATTGATAGAATAAGATTATTTGGAATAATAATTACCGATAGTGATTTTATGAAATTTTATTATCCATCAGATAAAATAAAAGCAAAATTAGATGATTGGTTTGGATCTCCGAAAATGATATCTGCTTCGCAACTTGAATATAAAACAGCAAATGGTACTAGTATTGAACTATTCTATCATTATTGTTTTATCGGTTGTAATGTATGTAGAACCAATGGGCATCTCAGAATAACACCAGAACCTGAAATTTCTTATTGTCTAGCAAAGAAAGGAATATCAATAGAAAAAGAAATACAAAACTCTGATGTAAAAGGTCTTAGAAAAGCATTATTATCAGCTATTGATTTAATGGGTTAGTCAGTTTTAACTTTCTTAAGTTCATTTAATACAAAATTTACAGAATCCTTTAAAATAGAATTTTTTAATGTTAATGCATAAAGATAAGCCCCTTGAAATAAATGGTTTATGTTTTTACAAACTATATTAGGATTATATTTTAAATTTCCATGTGTAAACATTTCCTCTGGAATCGCAGTTATACCATTTGTAGATATTACAAGCTCTACACTTGTGTCAATACTACAATCTCCAAGAGATATATTAGAATGTTTTAAATTATAATTATCAATTGCAAAAGATACTTTTTTACCTCTCACTAAAAAATCATGTTTGCTCAAATCTTCCATTGTAATTATTTCTTTATTTGCTAAAGTGAAGACCCAACACCACAAAGAATTACAAACTCCTTCTTGCAAATCTATTTTTTAATTTTTCTTAAAGGGCAAAAATCTCCACACATATCACATGGTTTTAATCCTTTAATATCACCAAATAAATTCTTTTTAATATTACAAGCAATAGTTTTTTTATTAAATTCATCTTCTACTTTTAAACATTCTTCATCTTCATATAATAAACCAATTTGGTGTTGACATAATCTTGCATGAATAATTGCTTCTTTATCATCTTCCAAAGTTGGTAAATGCAGGTGTTCCGAAGGTGAAATAACTAATAAACCGACAACATTTTTATACATAGAAGCAAATATATTTTGACCTATTATATTTGTTATATGGTCGTATTTATTCGTTGTATCTGTTATTAGCGGACCCATTAAAGATATTTTTGTATCACCAAGAGCATTTATAACAGTTTTAAAATTATTGACTCTTATATGTCCACCAATTTCTAAAATAGCATCTTTGCTTAAAAAGTTGTTTTTTTCATAATATTTTATCTCTTCTAATAAATATTTAATACCATAATTTGCACAATTTCCCGGTCTTAAAACTGTATTAAAAACAAATTGGATATCTTTATTTTGTTTTTGAAATTTCTTAACCCAATCTATTATTTCTATGCAAGGATTTTCATTTTTGTTAGGATTTTTTTTAAAATATTCAGTTAAAAAATATCCAGTTCTTGAATTTATTCTGAAATTTTTATCTAAGTTTGCTTGTTCTATTAAATATCTTGGTACAAAATCCAAAACAAAATGTCTAACACCACTATTATATTGCCTTTCTATTGTTTCAACTAATGGTTCATTTAATAAAACTGATTCATACAGAGGAACACTAGCAAATTTTGTTTTTTCTGTTTTATAACTTGAAACAAGTTTCCACATATCAAGTAGTCTTGTTTTTTCTACACTTATTTGCGAGACATATTCTACACCATTTTCTATTGCTAACTCTATTTTCTCTGCTTCTTCTTTTATTGTTTGATAGCTGTTGGATAAACCAACATTGAATTTTAGAAATGGTTTTTTCATTATAAATAATTTTTTATTGTGAAAATACACTATAATTTTTGACATAAAAGTCAAGTGCAACTATAGGCATTTTTCAATTCTCTAAGTTCTTTTAATAACCATTTCACAGAGTCTTTCATTAAAGAATTTTTTAGTTTCATTATGTAAAAATAACTTTCTGGTAATAGATGATTTATATTTTTACAAACTATATTTGGATTTAATTTGGCATTCTCTTCATCAAATATAATTTCTGGAATACCTGTAATTGTTTTTGTATATTTAACTAATTCTATAGTTATTTCTGGTGTTGCATTTTTAAAATCCATATTTGCTTTTTTTAAATTTATATATTCAAAGATGCTAAATGAAGATTTTATATCTCTAATTAAAAAATCGTACTTTTCAATATCTTCTTTTGTTATATTTTTGATTTTAGCAAGTGGGTGGTCTTTTGAACAAATTATTGCATGACTATAAATTATATTTTTTTGAATTTCTATTTCTGTAGGTATTATATCGTTCACATTTATTGGATAAAATGCTAAATCAATTTCTTTATTTATAAGTTTTTGTATAGCTTCATCTTTTGATATATTTAATATATTAACATTTAAATTTTTAAATTTTGGAACTTTTAACATTTTACCTATAAGTTTAGGAAATATATAACTTGCTGCTGTATAGTATAGACCAAGATTTAAAGTATTTCGATTTTTTTCTTTTATTTGTGTATTGAAATTATTAAACAAACTATCTATACCCTGCATTTGTTTAACAGCTAATTCATAGAACATTTTTCCTTCTTTTGTTAAAGATAATCTATGTCCTCTTGCTCTTTCAAATAGTTTAATTCCTAAATCTCTTTCTAATGCTGAAATTTGTTTTGAAATTGCTGTTGGTTCTATATGTGCTCTAGCCGCAGCTTTAACTCCAGAACAACCACACTGAACAACATTACAAAACCCTCTAAGCTGATTTAATCTACTTTTCTTATAGTAAAAATCTTTGTCCTTGACCATATAATAAACTTTAAGTTAATTATTAATATTATTTCTATCATATTAATCCATACACTTTAAAAATCAAGTATATAGATTTAAGATTGTGGGTAACAATGCAATTTAAAAATGAATTGTAAAAATTATAAAACAACTAAAATAGATAAAGATAACAATAGTTATTTTTTATCAATCACTGACAATAACACTGGTGTTATTGAAGAAATGTACTTATCTGATTTAGAATTTAAAATTCTAAATCTAGCCGTGCAACATAACCAAGGTATGATTAATTTATTAAGTAATGTGGATACAATCTATGGTCTATTCCAAAAGGGATTGGTAACAATTACGAAAGA
>DATIQT010000121.1:0-4690 GCA_035470525.1 Rickettsiales bacterium | reverse complement strand
TATTCAATCGCAGGGACGAATAGCTGAAGTACAGATAATTCAAAGTGATGAAGAATATTTTAAATTTTTAAATGACAAACTAAGTGAAGAAGTTGATGAGTTTTTAAAAGCTGAAACATTTGACAATAGAATAGAAGAATTAGCTGATGTACTTGAAGTTATTGATAGTATATGTATTTTTAGTAAAATTGATAAAAATGTTTTAAATGATGTTAAAATGAAAAAGTTTAAAGAACGAGGTGGTTTCAATAAAAGAGTATTGCTTATTAAAAAGTAGAGTTATAATAACTTATATCAATATAGAATTTATAGAAACACTTCAGAATAAACCATTAGCTTCTACAAATAAGAATTTAAAAAATACATTAAAAACAAACATAGAAGATCAAAAAGAACTACTAGTAGAAAACTTTAATACATTCTCTGAAGCAATACTCAGTGAGAAACTACAGAAACTATTAAACTCAATTACAACAAATCTGACTAAACTTGCGAATACAATAAACAATATTGCCAATGGAGACTTTGATGCAATAATACATTTAGTTAGCTTCTAATTACAACATAAAATCCTACCTTGCACTTCAAACAATGTTGTCAAACAACTTACATCGTATTATAGTTATACGATGCACAAGTTGTTTTCCTAATTGTTTTTTGTGCAAGCGAATTTTATTATGTTCCAACTAATAGTTAATTAAGCGTAATCAATTAAAAGATAGCTTCTCAATCGCAACTCAAGAGATCAGAAAAGCCTCTTCTGGTATTTCTGGAATCTTCTCTACTTCAACTAAGCAACTAAAAGAACTTGCCAATAGTCAAATAGCTCAAGTAATAAGTATAGCATTTAACAAAACTATTGCATAGTTATTAGACAGTCTTATTAACTATAACTAATTTACAAACACTAACTCTAACTTTTGCTTTGATATATTATAAAATTTAATCTCGTAATATCGTATATTACTTCAATTAAATTTTATAATATCTCTTTGCAAAAGCGAGTTATTGTTTTCAATAGTTTCGTTAAATGCTATATTTGAAATAATTCATTATTTTTTGTCTTTATCTTTTAATTCAACCATATCTGATGTTAAATTTATCAAAGTAGTAAATGCTTTTGTATCTGACAAATCTTTTAAATTATTAAAGAACTGTAATATTTTACCTTTGTTTTTTCTATCAACACAAAGTATTATGTCATTATTATCTTCTGATCTTAAAACAATTTTTCTTCTCTCACTAAGAAAATAATTCAAATCAACATTGAAGAAATCACATAATTTTAATAGAAATTCAATATTGAATGGAGATTCACCAATTTCATACCTACGAATAGTAAAATATGTCATTTGCCTTTTATTGTCGCTTAAAGCTTTAGCTAAACTAGTTTGAGTAATCTTTCTTGATTCTCTCAAATATCGTAGTTTTTCACCGATGAAAATATTTATACTTTCTTTTTCCATATAGTCTAAATTTAAATGACTAGTAAATAAAATAATAATAATAATAATATAATAGTTATTTTATTTACTAATAAATGTCAATTATTAAATTTTTGTAATATCAATTAGCTATTTATTTTATTTTTTTAAAACTTTCTTTATTGCATTAATATAAAATTTTGCATATTCAAATCTTTCATTACCATACCAAACTGGCATTTTGAATACTTTACTATGATATTTATAAGCATTCGGTAACTCATTTGATAAAAAATTATCAGAATTATCCAAACTATTTTGAAAGATTTTATAACTATTCAAAGGACAAGTTGTATTTGGAGTATCAATTTCTATAGCCCCCTCTTCATTAACCATTTTAATGAATTCATTTTTTGATAAATTATTGAAAGCCTCTTTATTATATAAAAAAGATAAAGCATAATATGATTGTTGTGCTTCCTTTGGAATATAAGGTAATTCTATACCTTCTATTTGACTTAATTTTTCAATTACAAATTCAGCAACTTCTTTTTTTTCTTTAAAAGTTTTATCATATACTTTTAATTGTTCATTTATCATGAAGGCACTGAATGGATGAAGTCTTAAATTTAAACCAGTTCCGGTAGTCACATAATCTTTTTTTGGACTATTATTAAAAATGTCTTTTTTATCTTTTCTATTAAAATGATTTAATAATATTGCATCTTGGTATAAACTTAAATTATTTGTACAAAACATACCTCCAACACCACCACTAATATTTTTTTTAGCACCGACACTCCATGCTGAACAAATTCCAAAATTACCAACACTAATATTATTGTATGTTGCACCATGAGAATGAGAACAATCTTCAACTAATAGCAATTTGTGTTTTTTTACTATTTTTTGTATTTTATCAAGATCACATGGAATACCCCATAAATGAGTTATTGCAACAGCTTTTGTCTTTTTGGTAATTTTTTTCTCTAAATCTTTTGGATCTATATTACCATTATCTAACGTGTCAACTAAAATTGGTTTACATCCAAGTAAAAATAATGGAGTAGCTGTTGCAAAAAAAGTATAAGCTTGGACTAATACCTCATCACCTTCTTTAAGTCCTATTGACTTAAACATTGTATAGATTGCTGTAGTTCCACTAGCTGTTGATAATGCATATTTAAAACCAAAAGTTTTAGCAAATCTTTTTTCTACTTCATCAATTAAAGTACCACCATGATATGTTAATAAATCGTTTGTTAAAAAATCTTTACCTTTTAAGATATCAACATTTGGGTGCTGAAAATGACTATATTTTTTTTCCATATTAATTACCTTTATTCATTTTTGCTTCTTTCCATAATTTAACAATGTCTGATGTTTTTAAGTCTTTTATATTTGCTTTTCCTATCTTATTTTCCATATAAATAAATCTTCTTTGAAATTCTTTATTTGAATATTCTATTGCTTCTTCAATATTAATATCATATTGGTTTGCAAGATTACACAATACGAATACAACATCTCCTAATTCTTCTTTTATTCTTTCTTTATCTTCTAAAAGTAGTTCATCTTTCAACTCTTCTACCTCATCATCTAAATCTTGCAATATAGCTTCTTTTGTTTCATAACCAAAATTAAAAGTTTTTTTTATAAACTTCTGAGTTTCTTGAGAAGCAATTAAATTTCCGTTTTCGTTAATTTTATTAAATTTTTCTTTTAACATTTTTTACCCCTAATTACTATTTTGATAAATATAATCAATTAATTTAATATGATTGATATGCTCGGTAATTGACCCTAAATAATTTTTTCTCCTTTCTTTTTTAATAATTAAATCCACAAAATAATTGATTTGCTTAGAATATACATTTTCATTTTCATCTTTTTGGTATTGTTTAATTAATTCACTTTTTTTATTATAAATTTCTAATATATCTTTTGTTAAAACCATATAACCGTTTGTTCCAAGAAAAACTATACTTTCCTGTTTTTGTGGATAAGTTCTAGATAAATTTAATGAAACTATACTATTCTTAACATTATTATTTTTATATTCAAAAATAATTTTTATTGTATCTTCTGTATTATAAAATTGATTAATTAAATTTCTATCAGAAATGCTACTATATATTTTGCCAGGAAAACCAAAGAACCACAATAAAATATCTATATAATGATATCCCATATCTATTAATACACCGCCACCAGCTAAATTTTTATTGCTTCTCCATGAATTTTCTAAATTTTCTAAGTGCATAGTATAGTTCATATCAACACTATAAATATCACCAATTTTTCTTAAATTTTGTTTTGCTAAATTAAATAATTTTGAAAATCTTCTTTGTGATGTTGTATAAAAAATATTATTATATTTTTTATTAATTTTTTCTAATTCTATTGCATCATTATAGTTTATAGCAACTGGCTTTTCTTTAAAAACATGAATATTATTTTCCAAACAAGATTTTGTTATATTGAAATGTAAATTATGAGGCAAAGCTATAAAAACACAATCTGGTTTATCATATTTTATAACATCATTAAAATCTTCATAACTAGCAACATTAAGTTCATCAGAAATATCTTTTAATATATTTACATTTTTATCACAAATACTAGAAATAATTAAATTATCATTCAATTTTATTGAAGGCAAATTATCTTTTAGATTTTGTCTTCCAAGCCCTATTATACATGCTTTTAATTTTTGAGACATAATAAGAGTATTATAAAATTTTAAATTACCATTACAATAATTTTACTAAAATTAAAAGTCAACATATTTTATTTAATTATTTTAATATAAATATTAAATATTTTACAACAATTTACATTTAAACCAGAATAATAATTATATCAATCAAGTTTAATATTATGATAATATACAGCATTATTAATTAATTTTATATAAACTATTTACTAATAAAAAAATCAAATTAATATAATATACATTATTAATAAATTTTAATATTTATATGGATAAATGTTTTTTCTGTAAATTTGAAAAGGGATTGATTAACGAGGAAAAAATCCTTGATGGCAAATTAGCTTATATTATTGCTGATGGAAATCCTGTTACCAAATATCATAGTCTAATAATTCCAAAAAGACATTTTGATAGTTTTTTTGAAATTACAAATGAAGAATTACTTGAAATTAATGAATTAATTAAAATTAGAAAAGATGAAATATTGAAATTAGATCCGACTGTTGCTGGATTTAATGTTGGTATTAATATAGGTGAATTTGCAGGACAAAGT
>DATIQT010000120.1:0-2306 GCA_035470525.1 Rickettsiales bacterium | reverse complement strand
TAATGATATTAATCAATAATTAACAGATTCAAATCAATAAAAAGTATTAGAAATTACATTACTATTTTTCTTGGGGAGAAACGATTTTGATTGTATATTTGTTCCATCAAAAGGTTATAGTTCTTTGAAATGCTTGTTGTGAGGTCTCTTCTTAAAGTCTTGCTATAACCTCTCTTCTTTTAGGGCTACAGTAATTTTTTTTCATGGGTTAATTAATTTGGTTGAATAATATTGGACAATGCCTCACAACAAGCTTTCATTTTTACAAGACAAAAATCAACAAAATAAAAATTCTTAAAATAATTTAGTTACTTAATTTAGTATTGTTGTTAAGTAAATTCTTTGCAAAGAATCATCACAATCAACAAATTATAAGATATAAAAAGAACATTTCACTGAATTTTTCGGATCACTTCATATTTTTCTTTTAACGAAATTCAATAATTTTTACGGATCACTTTAAATTTCTAGTGGAGTGAGATAAATTATGCATAAATATTAGCTACTCTAAATAGAAAGAAAGGAATATCATTTACACCCCTTAAAGTAGTACGAAAAGCTTTGATCTTTGCATTGAAAGACTCAGCAGAAGCATTGGTGCTTCTGTGATCGAAATAGTTTAAAATATCTTCATAGTGGTCATAAATGGTATTAATGATTGAACGGAATGATTTAAATCCTGATTCATCAACCTTGTTGTACCATTGAGCCAATTTTGTATAAGCAATTGATTTTTCTCTGGTATGGGTAAATATCATTCTTAGGGAATGGGTCAGAGAATAAGCCTTTTCTATATCCGGGTATTGAGCAAATAGTATTTTAGCTCTCTCTTTTTGTTTTGGAGTCCATTTGTCTGCTGATTTAAACAGTAAATACCTGCTTCGTGCCAAGAGTTGTTTTTTAGTATCTCCATTATCAAATAGCACTGGTTCATAAACCGATTCATTGAACCTTGCTATTTTAATGGCTTCAGATTCTTCATTAATAGCCTCCCAACGATGGGCTATTCGGATTTCTTGCATAGCATCGTAAGCTAGTTTCTGAACATGAAACCGATCAATTACTTTTGTTGCCTTTGGAAAGCATTGCCTGACAATTTTATTCATCGAATCGGCCATATCTAAGGTTACTTCTTTAACCCGTTTTCTTTTATATTCTGGGATTTTCCGAAGTACTGAAATAACTTTATCTGAGCAAGTTCCCTGGATCATGGCTACTAATGCACCTTTCTGGCCTTTAGCCTTCTTGTTTGTGACAATTGTATATAATTCCCCATTGGATAATGACGTTTCATCTATGCTTAAGTATTCGCCTGTATTTTGAGGGAAAATCATCCAATACTCTGCGTGGCCCATCTGATCCCAGTTGTAATAGTCACTTAAATGTTCTTTGTATTGTTGCCCAAATTGATCGCCGTTAATATGGTAATGTTTCTCTAAGCTCCTGCTGCTAATGGGATGATTATCTAAAAAGCTCTTTTAAAAAAGTCGCGAAACCTTTTGTGTAACGCGATCCTTTTGCAGTTAATTCCCAATCCTTACCGACTATTTTACCTGTTGATCCTATCATCCATTTTCGCTGCCTGACATGCAAATAAACAGCTCGTTCTCTAATTGGAAAATCCTGGATTACTACAGATTCTTTAAACCCTTTGGATATTAATTTTTCCGATAAATATGCTTCTGGTATTTGATTTAATTCATCTAGGTGTACATCAATTGCTTTATCGTCGATATCAATTCTTACTATCTCAAAATATTCAAATAACTCCTGTGGAAGAAGTGCTTTTAATAGAAGGTTGTATTGTTCGTTTTTAGAATCCATAGCTCTGAATTTATGATTGCAAAGATTCTAATTTATTTTGTGCTCCACCAACTTTTTAAAGTGATCCTTCATTTGTATTCAATGTAAGATAGAGTAACTCTTATAAAAAAAAGGAAGGACACAAGTTAGTACCATCAACCTCACCACTCTGCACAAACCGCGTACTAACCTATGCCTTCCTCCCCACAAAATTAACCTATAGTAAACTTACACAACAATTAAATAATTAATTGCATATATATAACAATAGCATTTATAAATTGTTTATAAGGTTCAGTTTGTTTTTCCAAAAAGTTTTTAATTTTTTCATATTTCTCCTTTCAAATAGAAATTTCTAAAGATGAAAAAATTACAATTCTCAAAAAAAGCATTAGCTTAGATATTGTAAAATTCAATGTTCCTTGTCCTTGTAAGTAGCTCAATTATAATAATAAGTCTAACTAAACCATGAAAATTTATGAATACAATTCGTAAAATTATTG
>DATIQT010000119.1:0-6244 GCA_035470525.1 Rickettsiales bacterium | reverse complement strand
AAAGAGTAAAAGATATTCAAAAACATTTGAGATGTTAGATAATACTCTATTGTTGTATAGTTATTATAAAAAATTTAATGGAAAATTTTATGATAAGGTGTTAAGACAATAATAAGTGAACAATCTGCCTTGACAGAGGGGGTAAGGGGGGTTTTATATTTTTCAATATTTGAACGATATTTTTTCTTGAGGTGTTGGGTTCGGAGACCCAACACCACAACACTCTACTTCTTTCCAGCTAAAAGACTATATCTATTCCATCTCTTACTAATATGTTTTTTCAACAACTCTACATCTTTTGCTGCCAACTCTGGATTAGCTTTCTTAATAGCACTATATCTAGTTTCACCATACAAATAAGTCTCCAACATATCTAATTTTGGTTCTTTACTATCTATTTGTAATGGATTGTCTAAATCTGGATTATATCTGTATAACATCCACAAACCGCTTTCTACACAATTCTTTTGTTGTGTAAAGCTTGTGTCAAGTTCGGCACCGTGTGCGATACAAGAGCTATAACCAATAACGATTGCTGGACCATCGTAAGCTTCAGCTTCTTTGATAGCTTTCATAGCTTGTGCAGGATTTGCTCTAATTGCTACTTGTGCAACATAAATATTACCGTAAGTCATCATTATTGCACCTAAATCTTTCTTGAATGTAGTTTTGCCATTCATTGCAAATTTAGCACTTGCACCTAAGTTTGTAGCTTTTGAAGCTTGTCCGCCGGTGTTAGAGTAAACCTCAGTATCCATAACTAGAACTTTGATTTTCTTTCCACTAGCAAGAATGTGATCTAAACCACCAAAACCGATATCGTAAGCCCAACCGTCGCCACCGATTACCCAAACACTTCTTTCTAACATAACGTCAATAATTGAAGTTAAGTGTCTTGCTTCAAAAGATTTATCTTTTGCTAATTTAGCTTTTACTTTTGCAATTCTTTCTCTTTGAGCTTTGATTTCGGCATCTTTAGTTTTGCTGTAATTTTCGTTGATTTCATTAACTAAATCAGCACCGATTACATCTTTTAATTTTTCCATTAAGTCAACAGCTTCTTGATATTGAGTTTCTTGACTTAATTTGAAACCTAAACCAAATTCTGCAGCGTCTTCGAATAATGAGTTAGACCAAGCAACACCGTGTCCGTCTTTGTTTTTAGACCATGGAGTTGTTGGCAAATTTCCACCATAAATTGATGAACAACCTGTAGCATTTGCAGCAACCATTCTTTCGCCGTATAATTTAGAAATTAAACTTAAGTATGGAGTTTCACCACAACCAGCACAAGCGCCAGAATATTTGAATAATGATTCTTTGAATTGAACGCCTTTGATATCTTTTGGATCTTCAGTTGGCTTTCCTTCTAATGTATTAAAGAATTTTAAGCTGTCTTTTTCGCAATCAATAACTTCGTGTTTTGGTTTCATTGATAAAGCGCCAACTGGACAAGCTAAAACGCAAATTGAACAACCTGTACAATCTTCTGGAGAAATTTGTATTCTGTATTTTTGTTTTCCTTCTTTATCTCCCATTACTGGAATTGCTTTGAAGCATGAAGGAGCATTTTTCAATTCTTCAGCTGAGAATACTTTTGATTCCAAACATGAGTGAGGACATGAGAAAATACATTGTCCGCATTGAATACATTTGCTTTCGTCCCAAACGGAAATTTTGTCCGCAATGTCTCTCTTTTCATATTTTGCAGTGTCAACTGGAAATCTACCATCATAAGGCATTTCAGAAACTTTAATTTCTTCACCTCTTCCAGCGATCATTTTTGCAGTAACCTTTTGAATAAATTCAGGAGCATCTTTTCCAACTTTTTCTTCCATTCCAATATTGCTTGTAGCTTGTTTTGGATAATTTACTTCAAACAAATTAGCAACTGATTCATCAACGGCTTTGATATTGTTATCAACAATTGCTTGACCTTTTTTAGTATAAGTCTTAACGATTGCTTCTTTAATATCTTTCATTGCATCTTCAAATGGAATAACGTTAGCTAATTTGAAATAACAAGTCTGCATAATTGTATTAATTCTGCTACCCATTTTAGTTTCATCAGCAACTTTGTAAGCATCAATAATGTATAATTTTACATTTTTATCAATGATAGTTTGTTGAACTACTTTTGGTAATTGATTCCAAATTTCATCTTTTGAATAGTGAGTATTCAACAACAAAGTTCCATTTTGTTTAATCCTTCCCAAAATATCAAGTTTAAACAAGAATGGGAATTGGTGACAACCAATAAAATCAGCTTTTTGAACTAAATAACTTGAGCTAATAGGCTTTGCACCAAATCTTAAATGAGATTCAGTTGTAGAACCTGACTTTTTTGAGTCATAAACGAAGTATGCTTGTCCATAGTATTGTTCTCTGTCTGTAATAATTTTGATAGTGTTTTTGTTTGCACCAACTGTTCCATCACTTCCTAAACCAAAGAAAATTCCTTCTCTAACACCTGTCATTTCAATATTGAAATCACTTGAATAATCCAAGCTTGAATGAGTTAAATCGTCATTAATACCAACTGTGAAGCTTTTCTTTGGAGATTTTGCATCTAAATTGTCATAAACAGCTTTAGCCATAGCAGGAGTAAATTCTTTTGAACCTAATCCATATCTACCACCGATAATCATTATATCGTTTCTTCCTTCATTCTTTAAACCAGCAACAACATCTAAAAATAATGGTTCACCTTCACTACCAGGCTCTTTAGTTCTATCAAGAACAGCTATTTTTTTAACTGTATTTGGTAAAGCATTGGCTAAATGTTTTGATGAAAATGGTCTAAATAATCTAACTTGAAGTACACCAAGTTTTTCACCCTTTGCATTTAAAGCTTCCATAGTTTCTTTAACAGCTTCAACACCTGAACCCATCATAACTATTACTTTTTCAGCATCTTTTGCACCATAGTAATCAAACAACTTATATTCTCTACCAGTCAATTCTTTAAATTGCTTCAAGTATTTTTCAACTATTGTAGGAATTTCTGCATAGAATTTATTTACAGTTTCTCTTCCTTGGAAGTATACATCAGGATTTTGAGCAGTTCCACCCATTGTTGGCTCTTCTGGTCTTAACGCTCTTTTTCTACATTCAAGAATAGCATCTTCATTAATCATTTTTTTAATTACTTCATCATCAATCAATTCAATTTTATTGATTTCATGAGAAGTTCTAAAACCATCAAAAAAGTTTATAAAAGGAACTTTTGCTTCTAATGTTACCAAATGAGCAATTAAAGCTGAATCATGAACTTCTTGAACAGAACCACTAGATAACATAGCAAAGCCAGTTTGTCTAACTGCCATAACATCTTGATGGTCGCCAAAAATTGACAAACCTTGAGCAGCTAAAGCTCTAGCAGCAACATGAATAACACAGGGAGTCATTTCTCCTGCAATCTTATACATATTAGGTATCATTAACAACAAACCTTGAGAACATGTAAACGTAGAAGCTAAACTTCCTGTTTGTAAAGCACCGTGTAAAGCTCCAACAGCTCCTGCTTCGCTTTGCATTTCTGTTACAGTCGGTTTTAACCCAAAAATATTTAATTCTCCACTTGCAGAAAATTGATCTGCTAATTCGCCCATTGGTGATGAAGGTGTAATTGGATATATTGCAAACATATCACACATTTTATACGCAATTCTTGCCGCAGCTTCATTACCATCAATAGGCTTTTTCTTAGTATTCGCCATTTAATTAAAATTTTATTAAATCTATGGGAATTATATTAGAAGTTTGGATTAAATAATCAAGGAAATAAATTAAACTAGCTTTTATTATATATTTTTGCTGAAATTATTTTTTATAAAAAATAATTATTTAATCATTTAAAGCGTTTTATTGATTTTAAAAAAATATATCATAAACTCAATTTATTAATTTACGAATCAACTTATGAAAATAATAGCACAAAACAAGAAAGCTAGACATGAATATGAAATATTGAATGAGTACGATGCTGGAATTGCGTTAGTTGGTAGCGAAATTAAATCTTTAAGAGCTGGCAAAGCTAATATTCAAGAGGGTTTTATCGAAGTTGATAAAAACGGAGAAGTTTACATTTCCAATATGAGTATACCTATATATTCAATGTCTTCAAATTATTTTAACCATAAGCCAACTCGTAAGAGAAAACTACTCTTAAATAAAAAAGAGATTAATAAAATAGCTGGAAGCGTTAAACTAAAAGGAACTACGGTAATTCCTCTTATGCTTTATATAAATGATAAAAATTTTGCCAAATTAAAAATCGGTATAGGTAAAGGTAAAAAGTTGTATGATAAAAGACAAGATATAAAAGAACGAGATTGGCAAAGAGATAAAAGTAGAATTATGAAAGAAGTATGTAAAAATAGAGATTAAAGTTATGAGTAATATTTTTTTATGTTTTTTAGCGGGATTTTTTTTAAATTTCATGCCATGTATTTTACCAATTCTATCACTAAAAATTTATAATATTGTAAAATACTCCCAAACAGAAAAAAACAAACATAATTTAAGATTAATTTCTTTTGCTACGAGCTTTGGTATAGTTTTTATTTTTACCATTTTTGGTATAATAGAAATTATTTTTAAATACACAGGTCAAAATTTCCATTTAGGTTTCCATTTTCAAAATACTTATTTTTTAATTATTATTGTTTTTGCTTTATTCTTATTTTTCTTAAATTCTTTAAATTTTTTTCATATAGATTATCCACCAAGAATTATAAATTTTCTACAGAATAGATATGAACATGCTAAAAAACTTAAAATTAGTTTATTTATTGAAAATTTTATAACTGGAATTTTCTTAGTACTTTTTTCATTACCTTGTTGTATGCCAATTTTTGGTAGTATAGCTACTTTAGCACTTTTAAGTACAAATTATATAGGTATTCTAATTTGTTTCATAGCAACAGCTTTAGGTATGGCACTACCTTTTCTAATTATACAATTTAAACCAAACTTATTAGATTTTTTAAAAAACAAAAAATATTTATTGAAATTGGCAAGTTGGTTAATAAGTATTTCTATCTTTGGAACTATAATTTGGCTACTTTATGTTCTATTTAAAGAGATTGGTTTAAAACCATTAATTATTTTAATGTTATTTTTTGTTTCAATTCCAGTACAGTTTAAAATTCTAAAAAAACCTTTACATGTCTTAGTTTTAATAATTTTTACTTGTATATCCGGTACAATTCTACCAGTTTCTTTTTACAAAGAAAGAAAAGCTTTAGAAATTAATAGTATGCTTTGGAAAAATGACATAAACATAGAAAATATTGATAGTCTTGTAAAAGATAATAAAACAGTTTTTATTAGTATTTCTGCAAGTTGGTGCATAATATGTAATTTAAATGAGATTGTAATTTCATCAAGTTATAATATTACGAATTTTTTAAATAATCCTAATATTATAACTTATAAAATAGATGTTACAAAAGATAGTAAAAAAGCTGATTATTTTTTTGGAAATAACGAAAATTTTGGAGTTCCAACTTATATTATTTATAATAAAACTTGCCCTAATGGATATAGCTTTACTGGAAAACTTAATGAAAAAAGATTCTTTATGGAATTCAAAAAATGTGATATATAAATAAACAATTACACTCTATTAGTATTGTTTTTCTGAAAATATGTGCAGGATAAGTTTGTGACTTCTTCCTATCTAGCTTACTCCCCTACATTTTTGTAATTAAATATTGTAAATACTAAGTTGGTTTATATCGTAGTGTCAAATCTTCCACTCTCTTCTCCTATGTCAAGCTATCTGGCTTAATTAAAAATTTAAGTCCCTTAACTAATCAATTTATCAAACATTTCACTCTTTCTTTTTAATCTTAAACCAGAATGGTTTTTTAATTTTATTTTCACTCTCCCAAATTTACCATCACATCCATTATTAGTATTTGGTATTTTTAAATATTTGCATTCTAGTTTTTTATATGCAAATAAATAAGGAAGATTCGATTTTATACTTCTAAAAGCAGATCTAAGTCTTGGATGTTTAAATCATTTTTCTTCAAATACCTCTCCTGTTATATTGTCTATTGATGTTATTGAACTTTTTTCTTTTAAGAATTTGTCATATTACCAAACCCATTAAAACTCAGTAAGTAACTCTTGCCTTTTATCTTATTTATTATAACAAAAACATATAACTATAACAATTAAGAAAATCTAAATTGGTAGATAAAAATCAAATCAAAAAAACGGTAGCAATCAAAAC
>DATIQT010000118.1:0-49915 GCA_035470525.1 Rickettsiales bacterium | reverse complement strand
TTAATCACCCTTCGTCGCTCTAAAATTTTATTGTCTCACCGTATTAAGTTATACGCTATCGCAATAAAATTTTAAATCTCCTTGTATATTTTTGCAAAAGCGGTTTATTTAGTGGTTAAGTGAAAGTTGTTTGACTATATTATTTTTTCTAAAAAAAATTTTTTAAAATACTTATAATAGCAATAGTTGCTGTTTCCGTTCTAAGTATTGTGTCTCCTAAACTAACAGAAATAATATTTTTATATGAATTAATTAATTCTTTTTCTTTATTTGAGAAACCACCTTCTGGACCAATTAATGTGTATATTTTTTTATTAGAAATATTAATATTTGTTAAAATTTCTTTTATTGAATTTTGTCCTGTTCTTTCTTCACAGAAAAATATTAATGAATCTTCATTTTTTAGTTTTTCCAATATTTCTATTAAAGAACAAATTTTATGAATATTTGGAAAATCCAATCTTTCACTTTGTTCTATAGCTTCAATAATATTTCCTTCAAATTTATTTATTTTTAATATATTTTTATTTGTAAAATCAGTGTTTATTGGAAAAAAATCTGTAGTTCCTAATTCCGTTGCACTTTTTAATACTAAATCTATTTTTTGAATTGGAGCAAAAATAAGTCCTAAAAAATTTTCTTTAATATAATCTTTAGTCTTTTTTTCTATTCTTAAAATACAGTATTTATTATTTATGAAAATAATTTGTGCTGAAAATTCTCCATCTTTCCCATTAACAATAGATATTTTATCATTAATTTTGCATCTCATTACATTAACAATATAATGATGTAATTTATCGGTTATTTTAATTTCTTTATTAATTTCTAAATCTTCTTTAAGGAATATTCTTAACATAAATCCTCGATATAAATATTTTCTTTTTTAAAAATCATATTAAATATACTTATCTCACATTGTTTTTTAGAAGATCTATTTTTTATTTAAAATATTTTCATCACTTTTAAGATTATATATTAAAGTAGGAGTTTCTTCCTCTATTTTTTCTTCAACAATAGGTTTTGCTACTGGTTTTATATTTTGGCTTTTTTCAATCATTTGTTCTTCAAGTGCTGTCTTGCTTGAATTTTTATCTATAACTTCTGTAGTTTTATTTTCTATTGTTTGCAATTTCATCTTTTTCTTATCTGGTTTTGTTTCTGTTTCTTCTTTTGTTGTTTCAGTACTTTCTACTTTTTCAATAACTATAGGAGTTTTTCCTTTTTGCAAAACAAATTTCTTTTCAGTTTTTTCTTCAACCTTAACTGTTTCTATTTGTTTTTTTACAGAATTTTCTTTTTCAACATTGTTGTTTTTTTCTAAAATAACAGGAACTACTTTTCTATCTTTTTGATTTTCACCTTTATCTTCTTCTTTAACAATAGTATTTTTTACTTCATTAACATTTATCTCATTTTTATCTGAAACAATATTAGACGATTTCTTGTCTATTTTTATTTCTTTTTTCTTTTCTTGTCCTTTGTTAATTTTCATACTTCTATTAATTTCTTCTAATTCAGATGCTGTAATACTTTTACCTAAGAATTTATATATTATTTTTGTAATATTTTCTTCTGTAACTATATCTGTATTTTCAATATTTTTAATTTTATTTATATCATCACTTTCCTCCAATGTTGATATTGTTAATGTTGTACCATCAGATAAATATTTTGTTAACAAATCAATAAATTCTTTATTATATTTCTTTTTAGCAATATTTAAAGACTTTCTAGCTTGGATTTTGACTAAAGTTGTTTGTTCATTTTTTTGCTCCATTATTAATTTTCCACATTCATAACAATCTGCCATTGCTGTATGAACTAAAGCTGTATCACCAAATTTATTTTGAGCCCAAATATTTGCTCCATTAGATATTAATAATTCCATTATTTTTTTATCACCATTTAAACTAGCTCTCATTAAAGGTGTCCAACCTTCTAAATCTATTGCATTAACTTTTGCATCATTCTCTATCAAGACTTTTGCTGACTCGTAAGCATAATTTCTAGCGGCTAAGTGTAATGCTGAAACATTAGCTATATTAACTTCATTAACATCAGCACCCGAAGCAATAAATATTTTAGTTGCTTTATAATCATTAACCATTGCACTATTCATTAAAGAATTTATATTAAATTCTTTATTCATATTTGCAAAACCTAAATATTCTGAACCATTTTGTACATCAAAATAACCCTCATCAGCTCCAAAAACTTGACTGAAACTTGAAACAAAAATATAAATAATTAGAAAAAGTTTTTTATTTAACATAGCTACAAAAAATTTCCATAATATAAAACTATAGTAAAAATAATAAAAATAAAGTTTTTTTTAAAATTTTATATTTCTTGTTGTTTTTTTAATATTTTAATCTAGTCTATGAACAACATATTTTTATATATGTTATTTATTTGCAATATTTTATAAGGCATTTATATATTTATTAATTTGCATTGCAAGTAAGCAGTTTTGGTATGGTTTGTAGAGAATTTGTTGTATTATTGTTTATAATAGCTTTTGCCAAATATCGCATTATGCAATGTTTTAAAAGAAGATGAGAGAATATGAATAAGAAGATTTTAATAGATGGGGCATTTAAGGAAGAAACAAGAGTTGCACTATTATCAGATGGTGTTTTAGAAGATTATGATAGAGAAGATTTTAATTTTAAACAATTAAAAGGTAATATTTATTTAGCTAAAATTACTAGAATTGAACCATCATTACAGGCAGCTTTTATTGAATACGGTGGTGATAAACATGGTTTTTTACCATTTTCTGATATTCATCCAGATTATTATAATATTCCAAAAGAGGAAATTAAAGATTTAAAAAAAGTTAAATTTTTCCAAAATAATGAAGTTAATAATCCAATTAAAGAAAATATTATAGAAAATTTACAGGAAAACGAAACACAGACAGACAATCAAAATAACATTTCCGAAAAACCAGAAAACAGCATTGAAGAAGTATCAACTTTTTCAACTGAAGACGAAAACAATAATATGGAAATATCAAATTATCCAGTTGATGAAGAAACAGAAGGTGGTGTTGGTTATCATGATTATTCTCAATACAAAATTGAAGATGTTATCAAGGAAGGACAATTTGTTTTAGTTCAAGTTTTAAAAGAAGAAAGAGGAAATAAAGGTGTAGCAATGACCACATATATTTCAATTGCTGGAAAATATTGTGTTTTAATGGTCAACAGCCCAGAAAGAGGCGGTGTTTCTAAAAAAGTTACAAATATAAACGATAGGAAAATACTAAAAAGTATTTTAAGAAGTTTAAACGTTTCTTCCGATAAGTCCATTATTTTAAGAACAGCTGGTGTTGGAAAGAAGCCAGAAGAAATTTTAAAAGATTATTTATACTTATTAAGATTATGGAACGCAATTAAAGATACAGCACTAGAATCAAAAGCCTTTACTTTCATACATGCGGAAGACGATATTATCAAAAGAACCATAAGAGATTTATACACCGATGATGTTGACGAAATTATTGTTGAAGGTGAAGAAGTATATAAATTAGTTAAAGGTTTATTAAAAATAATTGAAACAGACAAAAATCCAAACATCAGATTACACAATGATAAAACCCCATTATTTCAAAGATATAGTGTTGAAAATCAATTATTAGAATTATATAATAACAAAGTAAATTTACCATCCGGTGGTTCTATTGTTATAGATCAAACCGAAGCCTTAGTTGCCATAGATGTAAACTCCGCAAAAGCCATAAAAGAGAAGGGTGTTGAAGAAATGGCTACTGCGACAAACATTGAAGCGGCAAAAGAAATTGCAAAACAATTAAAATTAAGAGACTTAGCCGGACTTGTAGTTATTGACTTCATTGACATGTTTGAAATAAAAAATAGAAGGCTTGTTGAAAAAGCCATGAGAGATGCAATGATGAGCGACAAAGCAAGAATACAAATTGCTAGATTAAGTGCTTTCGGTTTAATGGAATTATCAAGACAAAGACTCGGTGCTAGCTTCATGGAAAGAACCAGTGAAGTTTGCCCTAGATGCAAAGGAAAAGGCAAAATCAAAGCCAAAGAAATTATAGCTATGAGTATTTTAAGAGCCATCAAATATGCTACATTAGACAAACAAATAAATATCATAACCGTTGAAACAACCTCTGAATTAGCAAATTACTTATTAAATTTCAAAAGAAAAACCATTTATCAGATAGAAAAAGATTACAATGTTTATATATTTGTTGAAGAAAATTCAACAATGGAAGACAATAATTACAATCTAAAGAAAAGAAAAGGTTTAACTCCAGACGAGAAAAAAGAATTAGACCCTCAAGAAAAAACAGGCAAAGTTAATTCCAATTTCAATGATGACAATTTATATTCCGTAAGCAATAACGAAATCAAAAAATACAAGTTTGATAATGAAAGTTATGGAAACAATAATAAAAACAATCTAAGAAGAGTAAACAACAAAAAACAATTTAACAAATACAAAATTAATAACAATAACAACAATAATTGCAATCAAAAGAAAAATAATTGGTTTAAAAAACTTTTTGGAATGAATTAATAATTTATAAGTTACAATTATAATAACTCCTAATTATCTCAAGATAATAGGAGTTATTTTGTTTTAGAAATCTACACTACAAAAGTTATTTTAAAGTTTGAAGTTCTAATAGACCTCCTGTAAATAAAATTTTTCCTCAAAAAATAATTTCTACAAAAAAGACAAGGATATTTCAAAGTATTTAATAGACCTGTTTCCAGCAAACCTCTTAACTTTCCAATAATTCAACACTATCTTTAGTCACATATTCAGAACAAACTGGGAGAATTTGTTTAAATGACTAAATATAGTTATTTGCAGGAGGTCTATTATTAATTTTCTCCATTATACTTAAAAAGCTTAGCTACAAATTTTGCTAAAAACAATCTAAATCTATCTATATAAATAAACACACAAGGTATTATAATCAATGTAAACATTGTCGCTGTCATCATACCACCAATTACAACAATACCCATACTAACTCTTTGGCTTGCTACCTCACTCATTCCTAAAGCAATAGGTATCATACCAATAATCGTAGCTAATGCACTCATAAGAATAGGTCTAAATCTAGTTTCACAAGCTTCTTTTAAGGCTTGTATTCTATCTTTACCCTCAGACATTTTTTGATTAGTATAATCGACTAACACAATAGCGCTTTTTGTTGCCAAACTTATTAAAACCACAATACCAAGCAAAGAAATCAAGTTTATAGATTCTTGTGTTATAAATAAAGCAAATAAAGCTCCACAAATCGCTAAAGGTAATGAAACCAATATAGTGAAAGGTGTTATAAATGACTCATATAAACTTGCTAATATCAAGTAAGTAAACAGAACTCCAAGTAATATAGCAGAACCAAAAGAATCAACCATCTCATTAAATTCTTCAGATGTTCCAGTAAATGCTATTTTAATTGTTGGAGGCAATTTTAAATCATTTTTCAAAATATTTTGTGCATCTTTCATTAAATCACCAGAACCAACTCCTTTTGCTATTTCTGAAGATATTTGTATATATCTACCTTTATCTTGTCTATTAATAACACTAGCACCAATAGTCATATTAGCGGTTGCTACATCAGATAATTTTATTAACCTATTATTTATATTCGGTATGTAAATTTTATCAAAATTATCATTAAGATGTCGTTGTTCCTCCTTCAATCTAACCCTAATATCATACTCATTTCCATTTATTTTATACTTCGCAGGCGTTAAACCTTCAACTTCAGCCTTAAGTTCAGATCCAAGTCCAGAAGTCGTAATACCATATTCTTCAGCTTTCTTTGGAAGTAAGTCAATTTGAAGTTCTGGCTTTCCATCTCTATAGTTAGTATCAGGCTCAACAAATCTAGGATCACTCTTAATTTTATCCATAAACAAATTAGCATATTTCTTTAATTCGTCCATATCATAACCAACTAAGTTTATTGAAAATGGTCTTTCACTACTACCAGTTTGGCTATAATTTGTAACCTGAACTATAAAATCATTTATTGAAGATAAAGCTTGTCTAACCTTCTCTCTTTCCTGTGTTGTGCTAATATGTTTTCTTTTCTCAAAAGGAATTAATTTTACATAAATATTTCCCTTATTAACTTCATTATCACCACCAACAGTTATTAATAAAGTATCAATAATTTTATCTTGCTTCAAAATATCATTTATTCTCAAACCAGCTTGTGAAGTAGCTTCAACGTTTGAACCAGCAGGCAATTCAAAATTTATAACAAATTCTCCACTATCATCTGTAGGCAAGAATGTTTTAGGAATATATTTTGATATAAAAATACTAGTAAAAAATATACTGACAGCGATTAATATCGTTATTAAAGGTGCTTTTAAAGCTATATTAAGAACTTTTAAATATCCTTTTAAAGCTAATGACTGTAACGCATCAAACCAAGATAAAAATTTATGTTTTAAACTTCTTTTTTTCTCTTCTTCGCTCTCTATTTTATCTGGCAAATATGCAGAAAGCATAGGCGACATCGTAATAGCATTAAGTGTACTTATAATCGTCGTAAAGGCTATAACAAGTCCAAACTGTTTCAAGAATTGTCCTATTACACCTTTCATGAAAGCGACAGGAACATAAACCGCTAATAATGTGGAACTTGTTGCTAACACCGCAAAAAATACTTGTTTAGAACCAATACTAGCTGCTTCTTTACCTTTATAACCCATTTCTGCATGTCTATAAACGTTCTCTTTAATCAAAATAGCGTCATCTATAACCATACCCACAGCCAAACTCAATGCCAGTAAACTAATAATATTCACCGTAAAATTTGAGATTAACATTAATGCAAACGCACCAATCAAGGCAACTGGAATAGCAGTTGACACAATGAATGTAGAAGACACGCTTTGCAAGAATAAATAAATAACAATAATAGTTAAAATAATAGTTATTATTATAGTTTCAAAAACATCATTAACGTTCATCTGTATAGTTCTTCCACCATCTCTTATCAATTCAATACGCGGAGAGCCTTTCATTGTAGAAAGTTCAGAATTTATCTTATCAAAATTATTTTTAATACCATTGACAACCGCCAAAGTATTAGTTCCTGATTGTTTAAAAACACGCAAAGTTAATACTTTTTCACCATTCATATAAACCCTACTACTCTCATCTTCCAAAGTATCTTCTACAGTAGCTATATCTTTAATTCTTGTTGGATTATCATTATTATAAAGATTAATCACAGTATCTCCAACATCTTTCAAGTTTCCAAACTCACCAAGACTTTTAAAAGCAATTTCCTTATTTCCGCTATTAACTTTTCCACTTGAAATATTTTCACCAGCTCCAGAAAGTCTCTGAGATACAGCAGAAGCAGACAATTCTCTTTCCTTCAAAACATCTCTATCGAGAATGACATGAATTTCTCTTTGTCTACCGCCAATAATATCAACAGAACCAACGTCATTTACCTGTTCCAACTTAGTCTTTACAAATAAATCAGCAACATCATACAATTCAGACTCAGAAAGTCCATCAGCTTTTAAAGCTAAAACTATAACTGGTTGATCATTTGGGTCAACCCTTTCTATAATTGGTTTATCAGCATCATCTGGCAATTTATGCTCTATAAGACTTACCTTATTTCTAACTTCTTGTTCAGCATATTTTACATCAGTACCAAGTTTAAATTCCGCAATTACAACACTCAATGAGTCATAATTTTCTGAAGTTATTCTTTTCAATCCAGAAATAGTATTTACTTCATCTTCTATATATTTTGTAACTTGGGTTTCAATTTCCCTCGGCGCAGCTCCTTGATATGTAGTTTTAATAGAAACAACCGGTATTGTAACATCAGGAAATAAATCAACACCAAGCATTTTATATGCTTTTAGACCTACAACCATAAAAACAATGGCTATACAACTCATAAAAATAGGTCTTTTAATAGATAAATCAACTATATTCATTATATATTACCTTCTTCAGTTTCAAATAATTTTAAATTCGCAATTATACTAAATATTTCATTAGCTATACTTAAGGAATTCAATCTAGATTCCGTAAATTCAGTCTGGAATTGCAATACTTGATAAGTAGAACTTATTCCATTTTTCCATCTCTTAATTTCATTATTCAATTTTTGTTCTTGAATATCTTCAACTTGTCTAGCAAGCTTTAATCTAGCTTGAGCGTATTCCAACTTATTCAACAAATTATTCCAATTTACTTTATCATTTATAATTTGCTGTTGATATTGCAATTTAATAGCATTTCTAGACTTATTTACAGACTCATTAAAATCACTAATAGCTGAAAAATTCAACGGTATAGAAAAACTCAAACCAACATACCCAGTTGGACGATCCGTATCATCTATATTCTTCAATGACTGGTTAATTTCATTATCTTCAGCATTAGATGAATAACTAGCAAGCAATTTTAAAGTAGGTTTGTACTTATTCTTATTAACTATACTATTAGCTTTGCTCGCCTCAACAGCCTTTTCCAAATACTTTACTTGAGATGTTGAATTATAACCTTTATCAACTTTATAATTTTCTAAATAATCCCAAGGAACTTCAACCAAACCATCCTCCAAAACATCAGATTCCACACCAGCTATAGAATTAAAAGACTTAATCATACTTTTTTCATTTTCTTGAGCTTCTTGTAAATTTAACTTTGCCAATTCCAAAGCTGCCCTTGATTGCAATTCATTCGACTTATCCATCAAATTCATTTTAACCTTTTTAGAGGTATAATTTTCCATTTCTTGATTTTGCTTAACAGTTTCAGCTTTAACTTTTGTAATTTCACTCAAAATAACTAAATTCCAATATGTATTTTCAGCATTCTGTAACAACTGTTGCAAAGAATATTTTGTATTATAATACATAGCCAAACTTACATTTTCCGTTAACTTTTTATTAGCTCTTGTTGTTTGACCAAATGCATTACTCAACAAATCTTGTTCCAATTCAATATTAAAACTTCCCAAACTCATATTTTCTGTAGTATTTGGATTTGGATCCACAAACGTAGTTTTATTAACATCATAATATATTTTTGCATTCAAACCAAAATCAGTATTTTGTTGAATACCAATATTATAATCAACATAATTTTTGTGATCATAAGTCAACCCATATTCTGTTGAAGTCTTATAATCAGTTGTATATCCAGTATTAGCAAACATAGTTGGAGAAGTTAATAAATCCTTAGTACTTATATTCAGTTTGTTAGACATCATCTGCTCTTCATAATTTCTATATAAACCATTTTGATCCTTAACTTGCATTAAATACTGATCTAAAATTAACTTTTTTTCATCACTACTATTAGTCATCTTAGCATAGCTCACTTCTATAAATGATATAAAAAATGAACATATGACAAACGCCACTCTAAGACTTGCAAATAAACGTCTCATTAAACACTTACCTATATAATTATTATATACTTATTTTTATGTATATAATAGAACTTTTCTTAATTTTTTGCAAGTTGATTTTTAAATAATAACAAAATTTTTTTAAATTTTTATTAATAGACTTCCTACAAATATAATTATTAGACCTCCTGCAAATAAAATTTGAACAATTTCAATACTCAGCAGAGTAAATCAAATTATAATTTTAAAATAATTTTCCTCAAAATTCTAATTTCTACTTCAAAAGTCCTTCGGAATATCCTTATCTTTTTTGTAGAAATTATTTTTTGAGGAAAAATTTTATTTGCAGGAGGTCTATTCAAAAATAAACCGCTAAAACTTTAAGTTAATTATTTTAATTTTAAATATAATAATTATTTTATTATCCAAAAACATATTTCAAAAATTAATTAAATAGTTAAAATCTATTCTATCTTCTCCACCCCCGCCGTCTCCACAATTCTCTTCTTCTCCAGCGGATAAATTTGATACCCCTCGCCCAAATCTACCAAAACTTCTTTCTCTCCTCCCGTGATATGTAAAACAATCTTAGTCCAAGTTTTTGCACCTTCTTTTTTACATAAATTCAAAACTTTTGATAAATCCCTTAATGGCATTTGATTTTTTATATAAATATCGATTTTCTCAATCATTTTTTCTGATTCAGCCATTTTTTTTGCAATAATAGGATCATCGCTTAATTTCTTTTCTTCTTTCTTTTTGTAAAATCCACCCTCCCCTCCTTGTTGCCAAGATTTACTCCAATCTCTTTTAGGCTGTCTGTGAGTTATTTTTTGTAGTGTATTCGGTTTATTATTTTTTATAAAGTCCTGCAATAATTGAAAATCATTCGCAATAACTCTAAATCCACCATCATCTTTTTTAATCATACAGTCAAATTCAAGATGTAAATGCTCTTTATCGTCCAGCCAATCTTTATGTGCTATTATTAAATCATTATTGAATAAGGCAACTTCAATCATTCCTTTTGAGTCAGAAATACTAATGAAGGCATATCTTCCCTTATCACTTGATTTGATACTTGTTGAAATTACAACACCAGCAACTCTAATTTTATCCCCATCAACTATCGCATCAGTATCTAATTCATTTGAATAAGTTATACCTCTTTCATCAAGTGTTGTTTTTAAAGAATCAAGTGGGTGTCCAGCTAAATAAAAACCAAATGCTTCAAATTCCTTTTGATATTTTTCAACACCAATCCAATCATCGGTTCTTGCTAACACAGGCTTTATACTATTAGTTATACCCATTCCACCAAAAAGTGATAATTGAGAACTATTCTTTTCTTCATTAAAGCTTACACAATATTTACTTAGAACTTCGCAAGAATCGTGAATTTGTTTCCTATTTTGATGTATATTATCAAATGCACCAGCTTTTGCTAATGCTTCCATTGTTTTTTTGTTTATAACTTTTCCATTCATTCTTTCAACAAAATCAAAAATAGTCTTAAAATCACCATTTTTATTTCTTTCTGCAACAATATCATCAGCAACACTTTCTCCAACACCTTTTATACCCGCAAAACCATATCGTACTGCAAGTTCTTCCTCTCTATGATATTTTTTAGCATTTTTGAAAATTATATCCTTAGATGGTGGCATATTGTCTTTTTGTATTCTTTCAACTTTAAACAAACTACCTGATTTATTAATATCTGGTGGTAAAATTTTAACTCCATGAGCCCTCAAATCCGCCAAATAGAAATTCGTTTTATCACTATCTGCAATATCCATATTTGTTGTAGCAATCATATACTCAACTGGAAAATAATGCTTTAAATATGCAGTTTGATAACTAATAACAGCATAAGCTGCCGCATGGGCTTTATTAAATCCATACTCAGCAAATTTTGCCAATAAATCAAAAATTTTATTTGCTAAATCGCTACCAATATCACTAAACTTTTTAGCACCCTCAACAAAAACATCTCGTTGCTTATCCATTTCTTCTTTAATCTTTTTACCCATAGCTCTTCTGAGTAAATCCGCACCACCTAAAGTATAACCAGCAAGCGATTTTGCAATATTCATAACCTGCTCTTGATAGATTATAATACCATAAGTATCTTTTAAAATTGGCTCCATTTTTGGGTGCAAATATTCAATCTCTTCTAAATGATGTTTTCTAGCAATATATGTTGGAATACTTCCCATAGGGCCAGGTCTATACAAAGACACCAGCGCTATAATATCCTCAATATTGTCTGGTTTAATTTGTTTCAACATTGATTTCATACCAGTAGATTCAACTTGGAACACACCTAAGGAATCACCTTCAACAAGCATATTATAAACACCCTTATCATCCAAAGGAATATTATCAATATCAATTGTAATATCTCTTTCCTTTATATAATCTAAAGCATCTTTAATAATCGTAAGAGTTTTCAATCCCAAAAAGTCAAATTTCACAAGCCCAACACTTTCAGCATATTTCATACTATATTGAACCACAGGCATTGACCCATCAACACCATCAGAATACAAAGCACAAATCTTTTGTAATGGTTTATCTCCAATCACAACACCAGCAGCGTGTACTGATGAGTGCCTATTCAGTCCTTCAAGTTCAAGTGCAATACTAATCAATTCACCAATTTGCGGATCTTTTTGTTGTTGCATTCTTAAATCTTCATCTTGCTCCAAAGCTTCCTCAAGTGTCGCATTCATCGGTATCATCTTACTAATCTTATCAACCTCTCCGTAAGACATTTGAAGCACCCTACCCACATCTTTTATAACCAACTTAGATTGCAACTTACCAAAAGTAATAATCTGTGCAACCATATCATAGCCATATTTTTCTTGTACATATTTAATAGAACGCTCTCTTCCTCTCTGACAAAAGTCTATATCAAAATCAGGCATTGAAACTCTTTCTGGATTTAAAAATCTTTCAAAAAACAACTGAAATCTTATTGGATCTAAATCAGTAATTTTCATAGCCCAAGCAACAACAGAACCAGCACCAGATCCCCTACCCGGTCCTATTGGAACATCATGGGTTTTACTCCAAACTATAAAATCCGCCACAATCAAAAAATAGCCCGGAAAATCCATTTTAGTAATAACATCAAGCTCAAATTCCAATTGCTCAAAATATTCATCATGAATTTTCTTTTTTTCCTTCTCATCAGTAATTTTTTCATTAATATACTTCTGAGCAAGTCTTTCCTCAAGTCCCTTAATACTAATTTCCCTCATAGCATCAGCTTCACTTTTTCCCTCAGGTAAATTAAAATGCGGCAAAGTCGACTTTCTCTTATAAGCCATCGTTGAAATTCGTTTAGCAATAACAATAGTATTTTCAATAGCTTCCGGTATATCAGCAAACAACTCAGCCATTTCTTCCTGACTTTTAAAATAATGCTGTTCCGTTTGTCTTTTTCTATCCTGCTCAGTAATATATCTACCAGTAGCAATGCAAGACAAAACATCTTGAGCCTTAAACATTTTCTTTTCCAAGAAATAACAATCATTAGTCGCAACAAGTGGCAAATTATGTTTATAAGCCAAATCAATAAAACTTTGTTCAGTTTCCATTTCCTCCTTAATACCATGCCTCAACAACTCAACATAAAGCCTATCACCATAAATTTCTTTTAATTCCAACAAAATCTTCTCAGCTAAATCAGGTTTTTTCTTAAGCAATAACTTACCAACCAAACCTTCATAACCACCAGTCAAACAAATCACACCAGCACTTTTTTCCTTCAACCACTCAAAATCAATATGCGGTTCAATATTTCCCTTTCTCTTCAAAAAATTCTCACTAGCCAAAGCAACAAGATTATAATAACCCTCATCAGTCTGCGCTATCAAAACAAGCTTACAAAAATTCTTTTCACCAAAAGGATCACCATCTTCTTTTTCAAAATATTGCTTAGCTTCAACCAAAAACTCAACACCAATAATAGGTTGAATACCCTCATCTTTCGCAGCACAAGAATACTCCAACACTCCAAACATATTACCAGTATCAGTCATAGCAACAGCCGGCATACCAAAACCTTTCGCTTTAGCAACTAGCTTTTTGATTTTTAATGCTCCAGCACATATGGAGTATTCTGTGTGATTTCGTAAGTGGATGAAGGTTGGAGGGGTCATTTTAAATTTTCCAATGTTTTTAGGCTTAATTTACTTGCTGGATAAACACAACTATCATTGTGTAAAAATTTTTGATTTTCAAAAATTTCATCAGCTACAAATAAATATATATCATGTTGCTTTATTGTTTTTAATTTTTCTTCGGTCAAATCCAAACCTAAAGTGATTTCTATCATAACATCTATTTTAGAAGAATATGAAGTTTTAATAAATTGCTTATATCTTTCTCTTAAAGTTCTTTTTGCTCCTATACCATATGTTCTGTTTTTGTAAGAAAAGAAAAAATCATATTCTGTTGATTTGTCTTGATTATCATGAATTTTTTTTATATCTTTTTTTTCAAGACCAATTGATATAAGAACATTTTCTATCCTATCTTCATAACTACCACCAGCGCTTGATTTTATTGACTGATTAACAGATTCTGTAAACATTAGCATGAATATTTGATTTGCTTCTATATTATATTTTTTTAAATAATTAAACTCATCAGCTAAATATTTAAGATATACTGCGCTATCTTCAGACATAAAATTTAATTCATTACTTTCTATTTTTTGAAAAAAAATTAAGGAAAGTAAAGCACAACTAATTCTTTTATAATAAGGATAATCTTTATTTAAATTATCAAATTCCAAAGATAATTTATTTACATTGCTATTCTTTATTATAATATTTGAACAATAAATATCAGATTCTGATAATAAAAGAGGTTTTATTTTTATTAATTCTAAAGAAAATATAAACAAAACTAATTTAAATTCTTTATCAATTCTAGATAAAATATTTAAAAAACATCCACGCTTTACATTCTCTTTAATTGTGAGAATATATTTTTCTATTTGTTCTAATACATTACCATATGCATTTTTTTTATTAAAGTAATATATATTTAATATTTCATTAATTTCTTCACTATTAAGTCTATTAGCAGAATTTAGTTCTTTTAAAAAAAGATAGAACAAAAAATTATTATCTAAAACTTCTTTCTCTATTTTTATTTTTTCTATCTTCATATATTATTCATTTATTACTGATTTTTTACTATCTTCTAATTGATTTAATGATAAGATTATCTCTTTCGCAATAGATTTTATAACATTAACTGCTACACTATTACCAAACTGCTTATATGCTGAATTATCACTAACCGGTATAACAAAATTATCTGGAAAACCTTGTAACCTAGCAGCTTCTCTCGGTGTCAATTTTCTTGGGTTACTATCTTTTTGATTAATCAATATTTCTGATCCATCTTTATAATATCTAGCTGATAATGTACTAGTATATTTTGAGTTTTCATCAAACAATGAATAACCAAAGCCATTGCCTTTCAACAAATGTTCTCTTTTTCTTCTTTTATGACCTTCCCACAATTTATCTGATATAGTATATTTTTGATCTACTTTTTTCTCAAGCAAATAACCTAGTTTTAATTCTGAATTAACTTTTTCCGGAAATTCAAAATATACATTTTTATTTAAGAAAGCTACTATAAAAATTCTTTCCCTATTTTGTGGTAAACCAAAATCTTTTGCATTTAAAACATCATAAAAAACTTTATAACCGATCTCTTCTAAACTACCAATAATGACAGAAAAAGTTCTGCCTTTATCATGATTCTTCAGATTTTTTACATTTTCTAAGAAAACAACTTTCGGTTTATGATAATTAATTATTCTCATAATATCAAAAAATAAAGTTCCTCTAGTATCTGTAAAACCTTTCTTTAATCCAGCCAAAGAAAATGGCTGACATGGAAAACCTGCACATAAAATATCAAAATTAGGAATACTCTTTTCATCAATCTTTGTTATATCTCCATATGGTATATCACTAAAATTAGCTTTATATGTTTCTTTAGCCTTTTCATCCCATTCTGAAGAAAAAATACATTTTCCACCAACAGATTCAAACGCCAATCTAATACCACCAATACCAGCAAATAAATCTATAAAAGAAAAATTATATTTGTTTATATTTTGCCTATTATAATTAAATAAATTTTTAGTCATATTTATTATATTTAAAAATCCTAAAATATTATATTTGGGTACTATAAGGTAAATTCTAAACAATCCATTTAATTTTTCAAGAAAATTACTAAAAAAGAAACCAAAAAACAGTAGTAATTTTACTACTGTTTGCTTTATTCTATTAATTTAGAATAATAAGACTTTTTGTTTTTAACTATTTCTTCTTAGTATCTTTTCCAGCCATGGGCCCTCCAGAAATTGTTATCTTCTGAATTTTAGACTAAGTAGGATTTTATTATTTGTCAAATGACAACAAATTTTGCCAATAAGTAATTATTTTTCAAAGTAAAAACGCTATTTTAAAAAAACTTAATTTTTTTTATAGTATGCCAAGAACATCTAGAAAAATCTTACAAGAAAAGCAAATTTAAAAAAATTTTTATTTTAATAATTTTTTTTAAAGACGACACAAATGTAGATCAAATAAGCATTCTCAACAAGAAAATGACACATCATAGAGTGGCAAAATAAAATTAATCTCTAAAATTTATATATTGTAAAGGTAGGTCTAAATTTAAATTTTTAATCAATTGTATAGTTTCTTGTAAATCATCTCTATTTTTGCCACTAATTCTTAATTCTTGACCTTGAATTGAAGCTTGAACTTTACTTTTTGAATCTTTAATAGCTTTAACAATTTTTTTAGATGTATCTTGCTCTATACCTTCTTTGATTTTTACTGTTTGTCTCAAACTATTTCCTGAAGCTTTTTCTGGTTCTTTGAAGTCTAAGGCTCTTGGATCTAATCCTCTTTTAACAAAACAGCCTTTTAAAGAATTTTGTATTTGACCTAAACAATAGTCATTTTCTGCATTAATTATTAATTGTTTTTCTTTCTTATCTAAATCTAAAGACCATTTTACACTTTTAAAATCATATCTGTTTCCAATCTCTCTTTGAACACCGTTAATAGCATTTAAAACTTCTTGATAATCAATTTGAGATACAACATCAAAACTTGGCATATTTATTTTATTATTATTTCTTCAGATTATGATTTAAAAAAATAATTTTTCAAGTTATAAACAACCTACAAATCTAAATACTAGACCAAAAATCATACCAGAGAATGCTCCCCATAAAACTAACCATTCAAAATAATTCTTTATTGAATTGTAAATTAATAACTGTATGTGGGCTATAACTGATATTTCTAATTTGTTTTCAATTATTGGTAAAATTTCATCTTTGAAAAAAACAATTCCACTCTTCTGTTTTTCTTCTTCATTTAAACCATTGTTTATTTTCATCTTAATTGCGTTTTCTATCTCATAGATTTTAATCAAAACGCTTTCTTTAATCATATTTTTTACTTTATCATTTTGAAAAGAAACTAAAATAGTGTTAAGAGCTAAATTATTAATACTATTCTCAATATTCTTTTTATCTTCTTGGGTTATTATTGCTTTATATTCTTTCTTTAAAATATCAAAATTCTTTTTACCAAAAATTTCATTTATTAAAAGATTTTTAGTTGGAGCAAAATATTTTTTAATCTCATCAATTGTGTATAAAAAACATAATTTATCTAACAGTATTTGAAGAGCTAACCAATTTATTATAGAGCAAGTTAAACCAAGACAACCCATTGCTTTCACGTAATAAGCAGTGGTTACATAACCATAATTTTTTAAAACAAAAGAAGAAATAATTATTAAAATAAGAAAAAAATTAGTTATAGCAACTTTATTATTCTCAAAAAAATTTTCCATAATACATAATTTTATTATTATTTATAACATATATAATAAATAGAAAAATAAAAGTAAATAGAAATTATAGTTGCAATAAATTATCTCTAATAGTCCCACCATTTTTTATAATATCTTCAATATATGATATATTCAAAATATTGGTTTGGTCAAAAATGCCTACTGATAATCTCCTTAAATAACTAATATAACCAACAGTATCTAATGCTCTTGATAAATCTATTGCTAAAGATCTGACATAAAAGCCCTTACCACACTTTACTTTAAATTGAGCAGTATTTTTAGATTTAAATCCTAAAAATTCTAATTTATAAACTTTTACTTCTCTTGCTTTTAATTCAACATCTTTGCCATTTCTTGCTAAATCATAAGCTCTTTTCCCATCAACTTTTATTGCTGAAAAAATAGGTGGTGTTTGCATTATATTTCCAATAAATTTAGATAAAATATTCAAAATTTCTTTTTCTGTTGGAATTTTATTATTTGTTTCAATAATTTCACCCTCAGCATCACAAGTAGTCCTAGCTTCACCAAATGTTATATCAAATAAATATTCTTTCTCAAAAGACATAATTTTTTCTGTGGTCTTAGTAGCTTTATTTATACAAATAGGCAAAACACCAGTAGCTAGGGGATCTAATGTTCCTCCATGACCAACTTTTTTCACTTTTAACAATCTCTTTATTATCGCTACAACTTTAGCTGAAGAATAACCTAATGGTTTATCTATATTTAACCAACCATTCAATTCATCTTGCATTAACAAACCTCAACTTTAATTAAAAAATTTTCTGTTTAAGTCTATCTTTTCCTTTATAATTATCATTAAATTTTTTCAAAAAATCTTCTTTAGCTTCTTTTTCATTATTTCCATTGAATATTCCTAAAAATTCATACCCATCTTTAATTAATTTTTCAGATTTCCAATCAATAAAGTGTATAGATATATATGAGGATATAATAACACCACCAACAACCATACAACATGCACTAGGCATAAAAACTAAACCTAAATAAACTACAAAAAATAGTGAAGCCACTTTCCATAATTTATTATAAAATAAGTAAAAAACATTAAATAAAAAAGCAAAAAAATTGAAACCTTCTCTTATTATCTTTAAGTCTACCACTTTTCCGCTCTTTTCCCCCTTTAAAAATATTCTATATGCTTTCATATAATGACAAAATTGATTTTATTCTTTTCTCAGTATTTTCATCTAAATCTTGTTTAAGAACATTTCTTAAAATTTCCAACCCATCTTCAACTTTTCCTTGTTGAATTTTAAAAATCCCTTCTTGTTCATTAACTAACACTAAAAGAGGGTTATTAGGATTGCTCAATTTAATTATAAGATCTTCTATAATTTGATAATCAGCTGTATTGTTTTTGTTGACCAACAAAACAAGGGCATTTAAACCAGACAAGTCCCTTAAAAACAAATCGTTATTTTCTTCAAAGAAAACTTTTAAATATATATTTGCAGCTTCATCAATTTTACCTTTTGAGCTAAGTAAATTAGCCATTTTTAAATTAGATATGCTTTTCATATCATCTGTGGCATATTTTGAATTACTAATATCATTTAAAACCTTTATAGCTTCATCTTCATTACCTGAATTTAAATAATTAAATGCTTTATAATAATTCACCATTAATTCATTTTCTTTGCTTTCTCTTCTATTGGAAGTAAAAATCACAAAAAAAATCACAATTAAAACAAAACAAATAAAATAGATTATCTGAGAAAGATACTTTTCAACAAATTCTCTAAGGTTTTCTATACTAAAATTACTTATATTTCTAATTGACATTTTTTTATAATTAATAATCATTTAATTAAGAAATAACACACATAATTTAAAATGCAAAAAAAATATGATGAAAATAATATATTTCAAAAAATTATCAAAAAAGAATTACCGTCAACAATAATTTATGAAGATGACAAAGTTTTAGCTTTTAACGACATAAATCCAAAAGCCCCCGTTCATATATTAGTAATTCCTAAAGCAAATTATATATCATTTGATGATTTTGTAGAGCATTCTACAAATGAAGAAGTAGCATATTTCTTCAAAAAAGTTCAAGAAATTGCGAAAAATCAAGGTTTATCAGAGAAATCTTATAGAATAGTTGGAAATTGTGGAGAAGAAGCAGGACAAATAGTACACCATTTTCATATACATATTTTGGGATATAAATAATATTTACAATTAACATATAAAATATTATAATACTCAAAACAAATGCGTGAGAAACAAATGAAAAAAATTATTTTAATGATTACGATAGCTATTATATTATCTAGTTGCGATTTACCATTTATTCCGTTTATTTAAATCCATACTTTGCAAATATATTCTTTGCTACACTCAGTTCTTCTTTTGATAGAGGACTGAGATTTTTTAGTGGATAATATTCACCAAGTTTTTCCCATTTTATAATTCCCATAGTATGATATGGCAACAATTCAACTTTTTCAATTATATCTTTATAATTAGTCAAATATTCAGCTAATTCTTCTAAATCTTTTTCATTAAAAGTAATTGTAGGAACTACAACATGTCTTATCCAAACTTTTTTACCAATTTCTTTTAAATAATCCAAAAATAACAAAGTATTTTCTAATTCAACAGAGGTTAATTCCTTATAAACTTTCGGATTTATTGATTTTATATCAAGTAAAACTAAGTCGGTATAATTTAAAATTTCTTTTACTTTATCATTAAAAACATATCCAGAAGTGTCTAAAGCTGTATGTATACCCTCACTTTTCAACAATTTAAATAATTCCAAACAATAATCTAATTGCAATAATGGCTCACCACCGCTTAATGTAATACCACCATTTTTAATATAATTCTTATATTTAAGAACATCTAATACGGTTTCTTGTGGAGTTTCTGATTTTTTAAAATCAGTATAATTCCACATATCCCTATTATGACAATATTTACATCTTAAAGGACAACCTTGTAAAAACAAGACATATCTAACACCGGGTCCATCAACGGTACCAAATGTTTCAACAGCACTAATATAACCTTTAACCATTCTTATTTTTTATTTATCAAATAGTAAAAACTATACTATTTTTTACCTTTTGATATAGATACTAAAGCAGGTCTTAATAATCTGCCTTTTATAGTATAACCAGCCTGCATAACATCAATGATAGTTCCTTCCTCTTTATCAGACTCAACCTGACTTATAGCATTATGAAAGTCAGGATTAAACTTTTCATCAATAGGAAACAACCTCACTAAACCATTTTTTTCAAAAACCTTTTTTAATTCACTTTGTGTCAACTTCACACCATCAAAAAAAATCTTAAAATTTTTTTCATCAACATTTTCACCAACATTTTTAAATGCTAAATAAAAAGTTTCCATAACAGGAATTAAATCTTCAGCAAACTTACCTATTGCATATTTCGCAGTTTTTTCATTTTCTTCAGCGGATCTTCTTCTTGTATTATCAAGTTCAGCTAAAGTTCTCATTAAACTATCTTTTAGCTTTTCGTTTTCTTCTTTTAATTTTACTTTCTCATCAACAATACCATTTTCATTAGTAGCTTCATTAACTTCTTTTTTTTCTGCAGTATTTTCTTGTTGTTTTTCTTCAGTCATTTTGAAATATTTAATTTATATAAATAGAATATAGAGCAATAAGATAAAATTTCAAGAATGTTTATAAAGTAAAACTATTTTAACTGTTTTACAATATCCTTCACTCCCATTTTTGCTACACCAACCACTTTATCCCCTCCTCCATAATATAAGAATATTTCGTCTTTCATAATAACAGCACCGCAAGGGAATACAACATTTGGAACATCGCCATACAATTCATAATCCATTTCCGGTTCTAATAAAGGAATATCAGTTCTTCCTAATACTTTTGTTGGGTCTTTTAAATCTAATAATATAGCTCCAACTTTGTAAACATTATTAGGTGCAGAAACTCCATGATATAACAATAACCAACCTTCATCTAACTCAATAGGTGGTGCAGAAATTCCAATTTTTTTATTATCCCATTTGTCTGGTCTTGGTTTTATCAAGACATAAGAACTATCAAGCCATTTGTCTTGCAATGAATCTAAATCTTCTACAAAATTTAAACTTATAAAATTCTCTGGTCTGTGAAAAATTACAAATTTTCCATTAATTTTTTTAGGTAATAAACAAGCATTTTTATCATCAAATCCAGGAGAAGAAATCGCAAGAGGCTCAGTCCAGTTCCATTTTTTATTCATAAAATCAAACACAGAAATCCTTGAAAGCGCAACTCTCGGAATACGTCCATTAAATGCTGTATATGTTATATATATTGTATCTTCAATTCTAGTTAATCTAGCATCTTCACAGCCACACCATAAATCTGGAGCTGCTCTTTTTTCAAATATTTTTCTAGAAACATATATTGGTTCAGGCAGTCTTTCATCAATATGTATACCATCAGTACTTGAAGCGTAACCAACAACGGATTTGTTTCTGTAAGACATTGCCCTGTAAAGCAAATGAACTTTTCCATCTAAATAAATTGCAGCAGGATTGAATGTTGATCTTTCTTGCCATGGAGATTCAATAATTGGTTTTATTATTGGATTATTAATATATCGTTTGAAACCATCTTTTAATATTTTACTTTCAAAAAAGAGATTTTCTTTCTCTTCCGGTAAAACCATAACATCCAGTAGTTCATCTAACTTACAACTTGCAACACAAGATATCGTATCTGTTGCACCATAATAAACTATAAGATTTTCTCCAGAAATTAAAGCACCGGAAGGAAAAACAATATTCGATATATTTCCAGAAATTTCATAATCTTTTTCTGGTACAATTAAAGGTTCTTTTGTTCTTCCGATTACTTTGAAAGGATTTTCCAAATCTAATAATATAGCTTCTATACTAAAAATTTTATTTGCAGAAAAATAATTTTTTATATAAGCATAAATTATTAGCCAACCTTTTTCAGTTTTAATTGGTTGAGCACCAACTTCAAGATGATCGTTTTTACTTCTAAGTAAAGGAATTGTATGTGAAGTTAAACTTGAGTACCACTCTTCCCACATATTTTCATTCCACATATCAGATTCATTATCAAAAAAAGCTAGAGCAATTTTTGCTGGTGGATTATCAGTATCCACTGTAAGTATTGCAACGAATTTTCCATTAATTTTTTCAGGAAATAAAGACATTGCTTTTGAATTAAAAGGTGTAATTAAATGCTTTTCTGTAATTGTTTTAAAATCTTTTGTTATAGCTAAACCAACTTTTATACCATCAGCAGAAAATGGATAAACAGAAAGAGCGGTATAAAATATATAATATTTATCATTTAGCTTTGTAACTCTTGGATCTTCACAACCAAAAGCTTCCCAATAAAATTCAGGCTCAATTAATTGACGATTATTAATAAAATTATCATACCTATCACCTTCAGCATAACTAATAGAGGATAATTCTAAGTTATAACCTTGTCTTTTCTGAGAATTAGACATTGATCTATAAAGCATATGATATTTATTGTTATCAAAAACTACACTAGGATTAAAAGCAGCTTTTGCTTCCCAACTATTTTTCTTATTAGGTTTTAAAATTGGGTTATTTTCAGATCTATTAAATTTTAACATTGTTTGATTTGATTTGTTCTATAAAATTTCTTAAATCGCAACTAGCAACACATACAACGGTATCGGCACCACCATAGTAAAGAATAATATTATCATCTTTTACAATTGCACCACATGAATAAACTATTCCTGCTTTATATCCTTCATTTTCATATATTTTGTCAGGTTCTATTATTGGAAAAGTTGATTTATATAAAATTTGTGTTGGATCTTTTTTATCAAGAATCATCGCTCCAATTTTGTATTTGCTAGGCTCTTTTTCACTTATTGCATGATAAAATACAAGCCAGCCTTCTTTTATTTTAATTGGTGTAGGTCCAACACCTCTAATTACACTATCCCACACACCTTTATTTTTTACCGGAATATATGTACTTTTAATATTTGGATTTTTCTTAAAATCTAAACTATCAACATATTCAATTTGAATTTTTGGAGTAATACTATGCAAAATAGCATATTTACCATTTATTTTTTCAGGGAAAAGCACCCAATTCTTATTCATTTGGTTTTTAGGCGAAACTAAAATAGGTTTTTTCCACATTTTCCAATTTCTTTGTAAAAAATCAGCAACTGATATTGAAGTTAAAGCAACACATGGTGGATATAAACCATTAAATGCTGTATAAATCATATAAATTATATCATCTATTCTTACAATTCTTGGATCTTCACAACCACCCCAACAACTAGATGTTCCACCAGAAGTGTAATTAAATACAGGTTCGCCAGTTTCATTTACTCTTACCTCAAAATCTCCAGTTGACACATAAACAGGATAAGGCAATCTTTCATCAATATTTATTCCATCTCTACTTGTTGCGTATCCTATAACAGAACTGCCACTATCTCCAACAGCTCTATATAAAATATGAACTTTATTATTAATATCAATTACAGTTGCATTAAATGTTCCACAAGACTCCCAATTATGTTCTGGTTTAGGTTTAATAATTGGATTACATTCAGACTTTCTTATTATAGATTTTACAGTGGTTTTCTTTTTCTCTTTTACTTCCTTTCCTAATATATAATCTATAGAAAATTTTTCTTTTTGTGTTTTACCATTTTTACTAAAAGACATTACAATTTCAGTCTTTTCTTTATTAAGTTTAATTTGTATATCTTTAATTGTTGTTTTGTTTGTAAAAATAGGACTAGCTGTTCTATATAAAAGTTCTTTCTTTTTTTTATCAAAAAGCCCAACGCCTAAAGAAAAAGGCGATTTAGTATAATAAAATACCAAAACACCTTCTTTTATAGAAAAATTATCTAAAATTGTTATTTCTTTTTCATCAAAATAACCTTTTCTAGATTTTAAATCATATTTATCTTCTGCCTTCTTAATTTTCTTATTTTCATCTTTCGCAAGGAATTTTTTAATCATCTTTAACTCACAAAATTATTAATATTATAATTATAACTGTATTATGACTTTTATATATTTATATTAAATCTCTTATGGTATTAACCTACAATTGCAATTGCAATTATAACTATAATTATATGAATAGAATATAAAAATTATTTTTCAATAGTTTTTTAAATAAAAACATTAAAAGAAATTTTTATTTTATAATGATTTTTCAATTTTATTAATAGCTTCAGCAAGCTCAGAATTTAATTCTAATTCTTTTTCAATTTTATTAAATGCAAAAATAACTGTTGCATGATTTTTATTTCCAAACTCTCTTCCAATTTCTGGAAAACTCTTTTTAGTAATCTTTTTTGATAAATAAAAAGCTACTTGTCTTGGTAATGAAAATTTTCTATCTCTTTTATCTGATAATAATTCCAAATTCGTAATCTTATAGAAATCAACAACTTTTTGTTGGATTTTTTGTATTGTGATTACTTTATTATTTGCAGAAATAATATCTTTTAATATATTCTTTACAACATCTAAAGTTATATTTTGATTTACAAACTTTTGATGAACTAAAAGTTTCTTAATTATACCTTCTATATCTCTGTTTGTAGATGTAACATTTTGAGCTATATATTCAAATATTTCATTATCACAACTTAAGCCCAAAATCTCAGCTTTCTTCTTTGCTAATTCTAATCTCATTTCATAATCTGGTGCCAAAATATCAACAACTATACCACCTGACATTCTAGATTTTAATTGATTATCAATATTTTCCATATTTTCTGGAGCTTTGTCACAAGCCATAATAATTTTTTTATTATCACTCAATAATGTATTAAATGTATAAAAAAATTCTTTTTGTGTTCCTTCTTTACCAGCGATAAATTGTATATCATCAATCAACAAAATATCAATATTTCTAAATTGTTCTTTAAATTCATTTATATTTTTATTTTGCAATGATTGTACAAACAAATACATAAACTTTTCAGCTGACAAATAAACTACATTCTTACTTTTACATTTATTTTTAAATTCCCAAGCCATAGCTTGCATCAAATGAGTTTTTCCCAAACCAACATTTCCATATATAAAAAATGGATTTACACTAAAACCCAAATTCTCTTCATTTATAATAGAATGCGCAATAGAACATGCAAGCTTGTTAGAATTACCGACTACGTAATTTTCAAAAGTATATAAAGGATTTAATTGAGTTCCAATTGTAAAAATATTATCATGTTCTGATAAATTCGCTACATTATTATTATAAATTTTAGCTTCTGATTTTACATTTTTATCAACTATTATCTCTACTTTTTTAATATTTAATTGTTCCAATAATAATTGTTTAATACCCTTTTTTAACCAAATAATCTCGCCATTGACTTTCTTCTTTCTTCCATCTAAAAATTCCTTACTAATCCATTCTTTAATAAACATAGTTTCAACAGACATAGTAAGTTCAAAGCCATTAAAAGAAACAAAGTTTAAATTTGACAACCAAGAATTATAGACTTCTATTTCAAATTCATTTTGAAAAAGTCTTTTTACATTTACCCAAATATTATTTTGCTCTAATTCTTGCATTTAAATTTAAAAAATTATTATAATAATATTAACACTACTAAATTGTAGTGAGACCTTATTTCCCTATATTTATTTGAATTCTCCACTTCTAATTATTTAGCAATATTTTTATAAGTAAAGTATATTATTTTTAAAAAAATAAAAAAATCTTCTTGACAAAAAATGATATTAAAATTTTCTAAAACAAAAATATGTCAAGCAAAAAAAATTATTTTTTTTCAAAAATTCCAACCGTTTCCAAGTGTTGATTTTCAAAGAACTGATCAATGGCAATTACATTTAAAAGGTCATAACCACCCTCTAATAAAATCCCACTATCAATTTTAAAAGTCTGAGGATTACAAGAAACCATAATTACCTTCTTAATATTAGATTTAACTATATTTTGACATTGAGATTTAGCACCATTTCTAGGCGGATTAATAACTATACCATCAAACTTATTTAATTCCCAATGTAGCAATGGACTTTGAACTAAATTTTTACATTCAGTACTAATTTTATTTGAAAGCTTATTAATTTTTATATTTTGATTTAAAATATCAATCATATCTTGACTACCTTCTATAGCATGAACTTTCGTAAAAGAAGATAGAGGAAAAGTATAAGTTCCAATACCACAATATAAATCTAAAACATTTTTACAATTTTTTAAAGTATCAACAACAATTTCAGTTATAGCCTTTTGCCCTTCCCTAGTAGCTTGTAAAAATATATTAGATTTTAATTCAATTTTAATACCATTATCAAATGTTAGAGTTGGCTTTTCTTTCTGTAAAAATAAAAACGGACTACTATTATCCATTTTATAACTAACAGATATAACACCCTCATTTTTAGCAAAATCAGTTAGAATTTTATTTTGATTTAAATCCAATTCTTTATTTAATGTAAATAAAACATCTAAACCATTTTCATAATTAGTTACAGATATTTCTGAAACTGGAATTTTTTTAATTAAATCTTTTAATTTTGAAATAATATTATTTATAGAGCGTTCTAATAGAATACAATTATCTATCTCAACAAGATTATTAGTATCCTTCTCAAAAAATCCCAACTTATTATTTTTTACTTTGAAAACAGATCTTCTTCTTGAATTTAAACCAACTTTTATAAAATCCGATAAATCAAAACCTAAATTCTTAAGAATATTTTTTTTATATTCATAATATTTATCCTCTGACAAACCCAAAAAACAACAACCACCACATTTATCAAAATAAGGACACTTACTTTCTACTCTATCTTTCGATGGCTTTACAATTGACAGCAATTTACCAAAAATATAATCTTTAGTTTCTCTTTGAATATTAAAATCAACAACATCACCAGTATAAGTCTTGGATATAAATACTTTCTTATTATTTAAAAATCCAAAACCATCTCCTTCTGTATTAATTCCAACAATTTCAATTCGCATTTGAATCCCTGCAAATAATTTATTATCAATCATTAAAATTTCTTAAACTTTATTTATAGGAAGTCCAATTAACTATTCTTTAGATATTTTAATGGATCAACAGCTTCTCTTCCGTTTCTCAAACTAAAATATAATTGAGGTTTATCAACATTTCCAGTTTGTCCCACAGTTCCAATCACTTGACCTTTTTTTACCCTATCCCCTCTAGCAACTTTTACACTACCACAATGAGCATAAGCAGAAATCCAATTTGAATCGTGTTTAATCAAAATAATCGTTCCATAACCTCTTAATTCGTTACCAACATAAGCAACAACACCATCTTTAGTAGCTCTAAACTCGGAACCACTTGATGAACCAATATTTATACCATCGTTATATAAACCATTACCCTTATTACCAAAACCTGATAAAATATTACCTTGTATCGGCCACATAAAAGAATCATCACTATTTAATTTTGTTTCTTTTCTTTCAATAATTTTTTTAGTATTATTATTTGAATCTTTAACTACCACAACATTTTTTGAAATTTTTAACTTTTGTCCAACTCTTATCGAATATGGATTCTTCAGATCATTTAAATCAATAATTTCAGCTAAAGTCATATCATTTTTACTAGCTATAGAAGATAAATTATCACCTGCCTTAACTACATAAGTTCCACTTTGTTTATTTTTTGTAGTCATTTCTATCTTTGAAACTTTTAACTTTTGTCCAATTCTCACTGGATATGGTTTTTCCAAATCATTCAACTTGGCGAGTTCCTCTATACTTGTGTCATACTTTTTTGCTATAGATAACAAATTATCACCAGACTTTACAATATAAACACCATCTTCAGCAAGCGATTCTTTAGTAGTTTCATTTTTATTAGATAAACCAGAAATTTTTAATTTTTGTCCTACTCTTATTGGATATGGTTTTTTCAAACCATTTAATTCAGCAATTTCTTCCGTACTAGTATTATATTTACTCGCTATAGATGACAGATTATCACCAGATTTTACAACATAAAAACCATAATCACTGTCTTGTTTGTTTATAATACTAATTTCCTGTGCTTTATCACTATCATTCCTGCCCCTCAAACTTCTAGCTATTTTACCATCAGGACTTTCAACATAAGTTTCACTATAATTTGGTTTAAAAACCATATTTTCTTTATTAACAACCTCAACAGCATTTTGAGTACAACTCACAAATACCAATCCTAAAAATAAAGTATAGTAATTTTTCATAAATTATTCCCAATATTCAACTCCCATTTCATATTTTAAATATATTAAATATTTTTAAAATGTAAAGTAAATATTGAACCATAAATAATAACAAATTTAAAACTTAATTTGTCAATGATAATTTAATTTTCAATATAGAAGAACAAATAATTGCAAATAAACATATTTTATTAACAAAACAAGACTCCAGCGAATTTAAATTCAAAAAATATTTAATTGCAAAACCTAGAAATTAAAATATATCTATAATTTATCAGTTAAACTTATTTTTGTTTCCATATTATTTTGATTAATAATTACATTATTAAATGAATAATTATCATTGGGAAGATTTATTTTAGTACCTTCGAATAAAGTTTGTCTTAAATTTAAATTTGAATTTAATTTTAATATTTTATCAACAGGAATATTAAAATCCATAGCAACTTCAGAAAGTGTTTGACCAGCTGTAGTTAAATAAACTCTTGGATTTAAAATATCCAAAACATTCATAGCAATTTTAGAAGTTTCAATAGAATTAAGCGAAACATCTTTATTAAGATTATAAATTTTAAGAATTGTATCATATTGATTATCTATACTATGTTCTTGATATAAAGCATATAAACCAATACCAATTGAAATAACACCAACACCATTTTTTAGTAAAGAAAAAAGTAAAGATATTTCTGTAATATTTGAATATTCAAGCTCATAAATTGTTCCAACTTGAGTTCCAAACTTTGAAACAATATCTTCAGTACTATTTATATTACTAATAGTATTTTTTAAATTACCTATATCAACTTCAACATTAAATTTTTTTTCAAAATTGTTAATTAATGCTTTTATACCAGGAGCATTAAAGGCATCGGCTCTTGAATTATATTTTATCGAAAGAAATTCAGCCAAAGCACCACCTAATGAATGACCTATTTCTAATATATTCGTTGTATTAGAAATTTTATTTAATGAAGTTGCTTCTTCAATGAAATTTATAGCTGAATCTAATTGGGTTGGTAATATATTTAATCCAATTTGAAGATCAGCTTTTATATCGTGTTTATCTTTTATATCTGTTCCTCTAGAGGCAATAATTTTATTACCTTCATTATCTTGAAAAATAGCACCAAAATACCCAGTCTTATCACGAGATAATAACTCTTTCGATGTTGCAGTAACACTCCATTTATCACTAACTTTTAAACCTTGTTTTAAATCTTTGCGATAAACAGTTTTACTTAAAAAAGCACTATCAATAAACTTACCTAAATCTGAATTTTTTTCTGACATATTAATTTATCTATTTTACAACCATTAAGTTTAATAATAATATTATTAAACTTAATTATGCAACAAAAAAAATTCATCTATAAATTTATGTTCATTAGTATTATCTTTTTTATTAAAACATTTATAGATAATGATAATATAAATATTATAGTGTTGTAATATAATATAAAAATTTTTATCAAGAACTATTTATATTCAATTATTTAAAATTGTTAATCTCTTGAAATCTAGCAAAGAATACTTATATACTTACTATCTAATAAAATTTATATATATGTCCGAAAAAGAAAAATTTGAATTTGGTGTTGAAAGCAAAAAAATGCTTAAATTAATGATACATTCTTTATACACAAATAAAGATGTAGCAATTAGAGAATTAATTTCAAACGCTTCTGATGCTTGTGATAAATTAAGATATAAAGCAACTCAAGATGATAAATTATTAGAAGAAGATAAAGAATTAAAAGTTAAAATAGAAATAGATAAAGATAAAAAAACTCTTTCAATTATTGATAATGGTATAGGTATGGAAAGAGCTGAATTAATTTCTCAACTTGGAACTATTGCAAGATCTGGAACAGAAGCTTTTTTAAAAACATTAAATGAGAACAGTACTAAAGATATTCAATTAATCGGACAATTTGGTGTTGGATTTTATTCTGCCTTTATGATTGCTGATGAAGTTGAAGTAATTTCAAGGAAAGCAGGAAAAAAGAAAGTTAATAAATGGATTTCTGATGGTGAAGGAAAATATACAGTTGAAGAAATGGAAGGAGATTATCCAAGAGGGACAAGAATAATTTTACATTTAAAAGCTGACGAAGAAGTATTTTTAGATAAAATTTACTTAGGAAATATCATAAAATTATACTCAGACCATATTAGTATCCCAGTTGAATTACAAATGGACGACGGACATTTCAAAGTAATGAATACAGCTTCAGCTTTATGGACAAGACCAAAAAACGAAATTACAAAAGAACAGTATAATGAATTTTATACACATGTTTCACACATGCCTGGTGAACCATTTATGACTTTACATAACAAAGCCGAAGGTGTTATTGAGTTCATTAATTTAATTTTTATTCCGGATAAAAAACCTATTGATTTGTATTTACCAACAGATAGAGAATCAAAACTTAAACTTTATGTAAAAAAAGTATTTATTACTGATAGTGGAGTAGATTTACTTCCTCCGTTTTTGAGATTTGTTAGAGGTATAGTTGATTCCGAAGATTTGCCTTTAAATATAAATAGAGAAAGCCTACAATATAATAATTTAATTGAAAAAATTAAAAAATCTTTAACACACAGAATTTTAACTGAACTTGAGAAAAAAATGAACGAAGAACCAGAAAAATATTTAGAATTCTGGAACAATTTTGGACCTGTTATAAAAGAAGGATTATGTGAAGGCAGTACTTTTGGTGAAGAAATAATGAATATTTGTATTTTTTATTCAAGCAAATCACCTGACAAGATGATTACTCTAAAAGAATACATTGATAGAATGAAAGAAAAGCAAGAAAATATATTCTACATAACAGGTGACAGTGTAGCAACTCTTGAAAATTCTCCACAAGTAGAAGGTTTTAAAGATAAAGATATAGAAGTACTTTATTTAATTGACACAGTGGATAATTTTTGGGTTACAACTCAACACTATTATAAAGGAAAAGAACTCAAATCAATCACAAGAGAAGATATTGATTTAAATAACCTAAACAATGAACCAGAAGAAAAAGAAGAAGAAAAAGATATTAAATTTGATGATGAAAAAAAGAAAGAAATAAAAAATATTACAGAAACTGAATTTAATGGTTTAATCACTTTCATCAAGGAGACATTAAAAGATAAAATTAAGGATGTTAAAATATCTAAAAAATTAACTTCAAGTCCAGTATGTTTGGTTGCTGATAAACAAGCTATGGATATTAGATTAGAAAGATATTTGTTAGAACAAAAACAAATACCATACTCAATGAAAAAGATTATAGAAATCAATCCAAAGCATGAAATAATTCAAAATATTAATGCAAATTTATCAAACCCAGAAAAATTTACAGAATTACAAGATTTAGTAAAAATTTTATTTGATGAAGCTTGTATTATAGAAGGTGAACCAGTAGCTAATGCTGGTGAGTTTGCAAAAAGATTAAATGAATTATTAAAATCAAAAAAATAAAAAAAGAGGGATTTAATCCCTCTTTTAAATTAAATATTCTCAGATAATCTTCTAACTTCTTCATCTGTAATCAAACCGTCAATCAATTCATCTAAATTGCCTTCTTCAGTAATATTATCAAGTTTATACAGAGTAAGATTAATTCTGTGGTCTGTTACTCTACCTTGAGGATAATTGTATGTTCTAATTTTATCAGATCTATCACCAGTTCCAATTTGCTCTTTCCTGCTATCAGCTCTTTCTTTATCTTTTTTAGTTCTCTCCATATCATAAAGTTTCGCCCTTAAAAGCTTCATAGCTTTATCCATATTCTTATGTTGAGATCTTTCATCTTGTTGTTGAACTACAATACCTGTTGGCAAATGAGTTATTCTAACCGCACTATCAGTAGTATTAACACCTTGTCCACCCGGTCCACTAGCTCTACAAATATCAATTCTTAAATCCTTATCTTCAATCTTAATATCAACATCTTCAGCTTCAGGCAAAACTGCAACAGTAGCAGCAGAAGTATGTACCCTGCCCTTTTGCTCAGTTTCTGGAACTCGTTGAACTCTATGACAACCTGATTCAAATTTTAATCTTTTAAAAACATTTTGTCCTTTAATCAAAACAGATGCTTCTTTCACACCGCCTAAATCACTTTCATCAATACTCATTACCTCAAATTTCCAACCTTTTCTTTCAGCATATTTCTGATACATCTTAAATAAAACCGCACCAAACAAAGAAGCCTCTTCTCCACCAGTTCCAGCTCTAATTTCCAATATGGCATTCTTCTCATCAGCTTCATCTTTTGGTAAAAGCATTATTTCAACTTCTCTTTTTAACAAAGGAACTTTTTTTCTCAATTCACCAATTTCTTCTTCAACCATCTTTTTAGTTTCACTATCGGATTCTTCCTTTAACATACTTTCACAATCAATTAAACCTTGTTCAGATTTTTGATATTCAGTAATCTTTTCAACTATAGGCTCTAAATTTGAATGTTCTTTAGAAAATTTAACAATTTCATCACCTGTTAAATTGGGTTGCAATAATTTCTCACCTAATTCACTATATTTCTTAACTAAATCATTTAGCTTATCAGTAAAACTCATCTTATACAAATTAAATTAATAACAATAATGTAAAACAATATAGAATAAAATCAATAACAAAATTATCTTGATTTTTAATCCAATAAATGTTTTTCTATAAAAGTAATGAATAAAAAACAACTAATGGACAAAAGTCTAAAGCAAAAAATAATTCTTTCAACTTTATTAATTTTTACATTATTTTTTTTCTATAGTGTAAGAAATATTCTCCTACCATTTGTTTTAGGTGGTTTAATAGCTTACTTATTAAAAAACTCAGTAAATAAATTTGGAACAAAAATAAAAAGTAAAAAATTAGTCGCAACAACATTCGTTTCAATATTTTCAATATTAATTTTATTATTTTTCGCTTTTGTAATACCAGTTCTACTAAACCAAACCGCACAAATGTTTAAAGAGTTAGCTAATTATATAACTAAAAATAGTGATTTTTTAGGCGATAAAATAACACAAACTATGCAATATTTTGCAATCAATACAGATGAAATAAACATCAAAACTTATATAGCAAATTACAGCACAAACATTGCAGGATATTCAATAAATTTACTTAATGGTATTTTATCGAAATCCATTGCATTTATAAGCTTAATTTCACTTTTAATTATCACACCAATAACAGCATACTATTTTTTAATGGAATGGGATAATATAATGAAGCATATTTACTCATATATACCAAAATCAAAACAAAATACCGCAAAAACTTTATTTAAAAATATTGACTCAGTTTTATCAGGTTGCTTAAAAGGTCAACTAAATGTTTGCGGTATCTTAGGATTATTTTATGGAATACTATTAATGCTAAGCGGACTTAAATATGGATTTATAATTGGATTATTAACAGGATTAGCAAGTTTTATACCTTATTTTGGTATGTTAATTGGATTTGCAACAGGTTTAATAATGACATTATACCAATTTGGTTTTGACATTACACACATAATTTTGACTTCAGGTATATTTATAATCGGACAAATTTTAGAAGGAAACTTCATAACTCCAAAATTAGTAGGTAATAAAATACACTTACACCCACTTTGGATAATATTTGCATTATTTTCCGGTGGAACATTATTTGGTTTTTATGGATTATTATTAGCTTTACCAATAGCAGGAATTATTGGTGTATTAATTAGATTTTGCATAGCACAATGTATAGTAAGAAAATAGACAAAAGAAGGTCAATAGGATTAGCTTCAAAAGAAGTTGGACTAGAAACACATGTTTTAAGATTTTGGGAAAAAGAATTTCCACAAATAAAGCCTGACATAGGTAGAGGTGCAAGAAGATATTATTTTGACAAAGACATAGAAAACATCTTAAAAGTTAAATACTTATTACATGATGCAGGATATACAATAAAAGGCTTAAAAAACCTACTTAAAACAAATAAAAATCTACTAAAAAAAGATTTAGATACTATCAAAAAAATGACAAAAATTGTTGATACAGAAAATATCAATAATGATAATGTAGCAGAAAATATAAACAATTTAATTGAAGTTCAATTAAAACTCAAAAATCTTATAAAAAAATTTGAAGAATTTAAAATTTAATTAAGTACAAATTTGACCAAAATCTTTTATATCATTTCTTTGTAAATCTTTCAATAAAATACCTGAATGACTTTCATAAGGAACAATTATTAATTTAGAATTAGGCAAAATTTTGTGAAGCTCATAAACATTATTTATAGTGCAATTCATATCAAATCTGCCATGGTAGAATATTATTGGAATATTTTTAATTTTATCAGCATTTTTTATAATATAATCATTTTCTATAAAATAATGATTAGATTCATAGTGTAAAAATAATTTTGTAGAATTAATATCATTTTCTTCCAAATCTTCAGGTTTTTTAAAATTAGAATTTGAAAATGTCATAAGCATCAATGCATGCTCATAATTCGCCATAAAACAAGCTATTTTTCCTTTTTCTTCATAGTTTGAATTATTCATTTTTTCTAGCAAATACTTTGCAATATTATCTTTTTTTGACTCAGATATTATTGGTTTCATAAATTTTTCATATAAGTCAGGAAATATTTTATAACTTTCATTGTATAACCAATTAATCTCATTCTCTGTTGCTAAAAATGTTGATCTTAAAAACATATTTTTAACCATATTAGGATAATTTTCCGAAAAAATTAAACTTAAACAAGCACCCCAAGAAGAAGCTGATATAATAACTTTTTTTATATTTAAATAATCCAGTAATTTTTTAATATCGCTAATTGCTTCATTTGTAGTATTATCTTTAAGTTCTCCATTTGGTATAGATTTACCACAACCCCGTTGGTCATACACTATATAAAAAAATCTGTCAAAATCAAGACCATCAATATCATTTAAACCACTACTACAACCACCAGGTCCTCCATGAACAAATAACACAGGAATTCCCTTTTTGTTTCCACAAACAGCATAATAAATACTATGTATATCTGAAACTTTTAAAAATCCTTCTTCTAGCACAATTAAATAAATCTTTAGCCTCTTTAAAAAGAATACTATAAAAATATATTATAATCAATAGACCTCCTGCAAATATAGTCAAATAACTTTCTCTTAACCACCAACTAAACCTAACTTTTGCCTTAATCACCCTTCGTCTCTCTAAAATTTATTGTCTCACCGTATTAAGTTATACGCTATCGCAATAAAATTTTAAATCTCCTTGTATATTTTTCCAAAAGTTAGGTTTAGTTGGTGGTTAAGTGAAAGTTGTTTGACTATACTTTGAAATTCCGAGGGTGTTGCTTGTTTTTGCACTTCACTTCGTTCAGTGGAAAGACTACACCTTCCACGCGAGGAACGAGCGGTTGGAAACAAGTATTTGAAGTAGAAATTAGAATTTTAAGGAAAATTATTTAAAATTATAATTTGATTTACTATAAGTATTGAAATTGTTCAAATTTTATTTGCAGGAGGTCTATTAAACATAATCTAAAAATATAATAATTTTACTACTTAATTATTTATTTATGATATGGATGTCCATTTTGTAATGTATAAACCCTATATAGTTGTTCCACCAGCATCACTCTAACAAAAAGATGTGGAAAAACCATTTTTCCAAATGATAATACAAAATCCGCTTTATCTCTAACTTCTTGTGATAAACCATCTGAACCACCTATTATAAAACTTACTTCACCAACAGAGTTATTTTGATATTTAGTTATTAATTCACAAAATTCATTTGTAGTAATTATTTTTCCCCTTTCATCAAGAACTATTATTTTTGAACCATTATTAACATTTTGAAGCAAGAGTTTTCCTTCCTCTTGCTTCAATTTTTCACCAACAAAATTTTTCTTTAAAACTAATTCTTTAAGATTCACATCAAAATTTGTTCTTTTTTTATATTCAAGAAACAAATTTTCACAGTTAACATCTTTAAATTTACCAATAGATAAAATATTAATTTTCATTATTTCTTACAAAGTTCTCTCATTCTTTTGTAAGCTCTAGTTATCCCTTTTAGAGAATACTCATCAACAACATATTCTGCTTTTGAAGACTCTGCTCTTACTTTTATAGCAATTCCATCAAGCATATCCTCTATAATTTCTTTATCTTGCTGTTTAGTTTTTGCCCAAGCTATATCATTATTTGTAAACAATGTATATTGTTTTCCATCAACAGAAATATAAATATCACTACCAATTTTATATTCAAAACCAGAAAAAATACTTACCTCTTCATTACCTCTATTTTGGAATTTTGTTATAAGAATATATGGTTCTCTGCTATCTTTATAATTTCCTATACTTTTTTTTGGAAAAGAAGCGATATAACATTTTTTCTCTTCACCTAAATCATCTATTACAAAAACCGACCAATCATAATATATACCATCCAAAGTTTGAGCAAATGACTTTCCAAAAAAAAGTATATAAATTATAAAAAACAGTACTAATTTACTATTTTTTTGCACCTTGTTTTTTAACTCCATTTTTTCCGTTAATTTCATCAATTCCCTTTTCATTTTTTAATACAACAATAGATACCAATAAAACAACACTTAAAATAAAAAAAGCAACAAAATAAACTAATGTAATAATTTCCATAAATTCGTAATAATTTATTATTATATTTTGATATTAATTTTAAATATTTATTTTTCAAGAAAATCTTTAATATTTACTATTTTAAGTATAAAACAACCTCCTACAATATAGGAGATTGTATTTAATAAATAATTAAAATTACTTACCTTCCATAATTTTATCAACCAACTGTTTTATAGTTGGAATAAAACCATCTTTATAAAAAGGATCAATGCCAAATCTATAAGCATTAGTTCCAGAGAAAAATAAAGCCTTTGCATTATTTATACCTTTATGTGCAAATTGTAAAGCCTTTTGAATACAAAACTTTCTTGGATCCGGCAATATTCCAGTATTATAATGATTTTCCGGTTCATTTTGAGACCACGAACTAAACTGACAACGACTTAAACAACCAATACATTCCTTCAAATCGTTTCTTATCTCATTTGCAGTTTCTTCAGATACAAAAACTATTGTATTATCAGGAGTTTTTATAGCTTCAGTATTTCCAGCTTTTATCCAATTTTCAATATTCTGTTTTTCACTTTCTTTAACAAAATAATCTCTTTCACTCTTCCCACAAACTATCTTTGTATTAAAAATATTATCAGCTTCTAACTTATATTCAACTTCTCTTTTTAACCTTTCTGTAAGATCCTTCAACAATTCTGTATTCATAGCAGAAGAATAAAAACCAGTAGGACTAAAATGATTAGTTATTACATCTTCCTTTTTTGCATTTAATAACAATTGTTTCCAATAATCAGATATTGGACTTTCTTGCGTTAGCATTGGTCTTGTTCCAAATTGAAATGCAACTTTTCCAATTTCTGGATTATCCAAATATTTTTCATATTCCTCAATATTCCACACGCCACCAGCAACTATAATTGGAGTATCTTGCAAACCAACTTCATTCATAAACTTTCTTAATTCAACAACTCTTGGATATGTATCTTGCGGTACAAACGGATCCTCAGCATTTGTTAAACCATTATGTCCACCAGCTCTCCAAGGACATTCATAAACAACACCACCCAACCATTCTTTTGTCTTATGAAAACTTCTCACCCAAAGTATTCTAAAAGCTCTCATTGAAGATACTATAGGATAATAATATGTCTTATATTTTGATGCGATTTCTGATAACTTATAAGGCATACCAGCACCACAAACTACACCATTAACCAAATCTTTAACTTTATCCAAAGTCTCATTCAATATATGTTCAGTTCCACCCATCTCCCACAATGCATTAATATGAATTCTTCCTTTTTCTCCCGCTATATCTTTAGCTCTTTTAATCTGAGATATCGTACCTTTTATTGCATTTTCAATCATCTCAACATGTCTATCAAATCTATTTTTTGCCTTTATTATTTGATTTAAAACTTCACCATTTTCACTAATAATATCAGGATTTACAGCAGATATTGTTCCAACAGCACCGCACTTAGCAAAAGCACCTGCAGTAGCAAAATTAGAAACACCAATACCCTTCCCGCCTTCTACAATCGGCAAGCATTCCAAACCTGAAATTATTAAACTCTTTATATCTTTTTTCAAAATATTCCTTTTGTTAACTGCTCTAATATTTTATACTTATTTATTTTATAATCAAATAATTTTCTTGAATTACAAAAAAAAGATTATACAATTTCTAACATGTGCGGTCGTGGTGAAATTGGTAGACACGCAGTGTTGAGGTCGCTGTTCCCACAAGGAGTGGAAGTTCAAGTCTTCTCGGCCGCACCACTCCATAAACATAATTCATTTTGAATTGAGGAAGTTACTCATTGATTTTCTACATTCTTTAAGTTTTTTAAGATTTAATGATATTGTATATTTAGAAATTTCTTCAGCTAATTTTGCTTCTTCTTTTTTATTTTTTATCTCACAAGATTTAATTTTTTCATTAAAATCATCTTTAATTCCTTCTTCAATTGCAATATTTCCTTTTATCTCTTTAAAATTTTCTTTTATCTTTTCAAGACTTTCTCGAGCTTTTTTTAAATGGCTAGCTTTGTTACTTAATTTTTGATGCCACTTCTTAAGAGAAGTATAAGTTGTTTCTTCATCTTCCTTATCTTCCTTATCTTCCTTATCTTCCTTATCTTTCTCATATTGCCCATAAGTAAGCATTCTCTGATAAGGCTCACTAAGAAGACTACTAACACCATTAAGAAGTGTTGCTACAACTAAAATAGGCCCTCCCAAAATTATACCTTTACCTTCACTAATTTTTTTTCCAAACAAAGATAACGAATAACTTACGCCTTTACTTGCAAGACTCACGACTTGTAATGGAATCGCTGTCACTCCGTACAAAATTCTACCGCAAGTATTTAATGTTGTTAATGAAGCTTGACCGATTCTTTTAAATACTTTTTTAATTTTTTTATCATCCTCATTAATTTTAGGCTTATCAATCCATTTAAATGTGTTTTTAATTAAAGAAGTTACGGCACCGCCACTAAAAGCCTTTTTAGTTACTTTTAAACACCTTTTAAAAACTTCGTTTTCTTTTTCAAAATCTCCTCCTAAGCAACTTGTACGTTTAAAAATTTCTTTTGGTTGTCTCCAAAAATATTCCTTCATAAATCCCGAAAATCCTTCAAAATCTTCTCTATTTGTTGAAAAACGCCACTCAAGTTTAGACTTTTCTTCTAATTTTCCAAGCGCTCCACAGCTTTCTTTTTCAAAATTAGAGATTATTTTTTCATTTTTATCTTCACCTTCCATATTAACTTTCCTAAATTTATTCTTATCATTTTTAATTATATAATAAAAATAACAAAAAGTCAACTTAAAATTTTAGCTCCGCTAAACATATTCGTTATATTATCAACAAGGCTTTTTTCATTATTATTAGTTGCTGATTTTTCAATGTTTGTTTGTTGATTTTGCGCTTTAACAATATCACTAAGGCTAGGTAATCTACTACCAAAACAAATATTTATAATAACAATATCCATAATCTTTTTAGAATCAAAATTACTTCTTAATTCATTTTCACCATTGAGTAGCATTTTCCAAACTCTAACTAAAGAATTTAAATTCACCTTGCCAACTGTATTTTTTATAATTTCAATTTGGTCACTAGGCAAATGCACTGTTTCAAAGAAATTTTTCAAAGTTTTTGCCATAATCATATTATGAGCAATTCCCAATAAATCTTGCATTAAAGCACCTATATCAAGTGAATATGAATAAATATCTTCAAATTGTTTTAATGCTTTTTCACTATCACCTTCAAGCATACTGATAAATAAATCATAAATATTCTTCTTACTGCTTAAACCAAGCATATCTGCTACAGTTTTTTCACTCAAAACTTTTTCATAATTATTATGACTTAATGCCCTATCTAATAGTGATAAAGCATCTCTAGCTGAACCTTCCGCGAAATTTGATAAAATTGATAAAGCACCCTCTTCTATTTCATAGCCTTCATTCTTACAAATATTTGCAAGATAACTTTTTGTTTCATCATAACTAAATCTTCTTAAATCAAATCTCTGACATCTTGAAAGGATTGTTATTGGAACTTTTCTGATTTCTGTTGTAGCAAAAATAAATTTGATATAAGCTGGTGGCTCTTCTAATGTCTTCAATAATGCATTAAATGCACTTTTTGAAAGCATGTGAACCTCATCAATTATAAATATTTTATATCTTGAATTAACAGGACCATAAGCAGTACTTTCAATAATTTGTCTAATATCGTCAACACCTGTGTGGCTTGCAGCATCAAATTCAATAACATCTTGATCACTTGAAACAGCTATAGATTTACAATGCTCGCATTCGCAACAGGCATCAATTATAGCTTTATCACTGCTTGAACAATTTAGGGACTTAGCAATAAGTCTAGCTGTTGTTGTTTTTCCAATACCTCTTATACCAGTTAAAATAAAAGCATGATGTATTTTGTCATTTTTGATTTCATTGGATAAAGTTTGAACCAATGCAGGCTGACCAACTAATTCACTAAACTTCTGCGGTCTGTATTTTCTAGCTAAAACTTGATACTGCTTTTCCATTATTTTTCCTTTTATAATTCATCTTTATTTTTATTACTTGTTTTTTATTTATCAATATCATATCTTTTTTATAATAAAAATACACTGATTAATGTTGAGAAAAATAGATAGTGATTCACAATTTATTTTAAATTACTGGATTCCCGCCTTCGCGGGAATGACAAAGCAAACTAAAATTGCAACTGTCATTCCCGCGAAGGCGGGAATCCACAAAAAATTGCTATACATATTAGCATTTTTTCTTTTAATTCAAACTTCTTTTGGAAAAGAAGTTGATGAAAAAACTATAATAAAATCAAATAAAATTAATAGAGAAAATAAAAATATAATTAAAGCAATTGGTGATGTAGAAATAAAAAAAGGAAACAGGATTTTAAATGCAAAAGAAGTTGAATATAATCAAACTACAAAAACAATAAAAGCTAATTCAGCAGTAAAAGTATATGATGAAAAAGCGGAAATTCTTTTCTACTCAAAAGAAGCTGAAGTGAGTGATGATTTTTTAGATAGTGATTTTTATGATAGTTTTTTAATTTTTGAAAATGGTTCAAATATTGAAAGTGAGCATATAAAAAGATTAAATGAAAATCAAATTACTTTAGATAAAGGTACTTATGACCTTTGTCCTACTAACTTGTATAATACTAAATTAAATTATGATGAAATTATAAAAGATTTTGAAAACAAAAAAACTTCATTATTTTCTTTAAGAAGTTCAAAAACGGATTTAAATTTATTAAATAAAACATTGAAATTAAAGGGGACTTCAGTTTGGTTTTGGAAAATACCAATATTTTATTTACCATACTTAAAACTTAGTGCATCTAAAGAATTTTCGGCAAATGGTTTTGAATTGCCGGGATTTGAAAATAGTAAACATTATGGTTATGGTGCTTATATATCTTATAAAATAAATAGTGATAAATTTAAACTTAAATTAACTCCAAAAGTTTATGAAAAAGGAAATTATTTATTAAATACAAAAATTAATTTATCAAATAAAGATAAATTTAGTTTTAATTTTAAAAATGACATCACACATGATAATAATCAATCAAAAGAATTAAAAAATGCATATGGTACAACAGAGTTAGAAGAAGGCAAATATAAAAATTGGAGAGGTTTTGCTTCATTGGATGGTGTTTATAATTTTAATAAATTATGGGATTTTACAACAGACGCATCTATAGTTAGCGATAGATATTACTTAAGAGATTATTATCAAAACACTTCATCTTATATTAAATCAGATGTTTCATTTTCTAGAGTGGATCTAGAAGATAATGCGAATTTTAATTATTTCCAATTTTCAAATTTATTTTATCAAGAATTATTGGAAAACGATAATTCTTATAATGCTCCAAAATATGCTCCAGTTACAAAATTAAATTTACAAGATACAATAATACAAAATGATAAAAATAATTTTTATTATAAAGCTTATTTTAATACTACTAGTTTATTTAGAAATACTGGAGTTGAATATAATAGATTTAGTGCAATACCAAGTTTAAACGACAATTTTAATACAAATTTTGGAAATATAAATACAAGTTTTGAATTAAAAGGTGATTTATATGCTTTGAATGAAGTTGGAGTTGAAACAAAACAATATAGAGGTGATGAAAGCAGAGTATTGCCTCAATTTAATATACAATGGCAAAAAAATATTTCATCACGATATATCTCATTCGAACCAATAGTAAAATATTCTGGTAGTCCAAATTCAGATAGTTTTGAGGATAAAATACCTAATGAAGATAGTGAACCACAAATGCTTAGTTTTGAGAATATATTTTCAAATAATAGATTTGTTGGTTATGATAGACAAGAATATGGAAATAGAATCACATATGGTTTTGATGGAAGCTTAATTAATAATATTGGTTTTGGTTTAGCTCAAGGATATAGAGATAATTTAAACAATGATGAAACTTTAATCGGATTTGAAGAATATGTTTCTGATTATGTTGGTTATTTATCTTATATTATAAATAATAATTTCGATGTTTATTACAGATTTTTAACAGACAAAAATAATTTCACATTTAAAAAGAATGAAGTCACTTTAAATTTTAATGTAAAAGATTTTGATTTTTATTTAACATATTTAGATATGAAAAAGAACATTTTATACAGCACAAACCAAAGACAACTAACTAGTGGAATTTATTTTAAAATTTTACACAGATGGAGAATATCTTTATCAGGAACTTTAGATTTAAAAAATAATGATAGATTATTAAAAAGTGAAGCTACATTAAGATATAGTGGCAACTGTACATTCTGGGAAATTAACTATGTGAACACAAACCCATCAACAGAAACAGACCAAAATACAACAATAGGATTAACCTTTGGTATAAAATTTAGATAAATTATTGATTTCTTATATTTTTTCTATACTATTAAATAAACAATAAAAATAATAAAATGCTGTCAATTCTCACAAAATTTTTTGGTATAATGTTAATTTCTATGGTAGCTCATAAAATTATAAGTTTCGCTCTTGTTTTAATTTTAGGAGTAATTGTTTATATAGCTTTTACAAATCCAGAGTTAGTTTCAACAATTACGACAAAACTTAAAGAACTTTTGGAAAATATTGATTTAAATAATATAAATCTTGAAGGTATAGAACAAAAAATAGCAAAATGAATGAAATCTTCAATGATATTAATGAGTTGAAAGAAAGTAAGAAAATTGCTATTGCAGTTTCTGGAGGAATAGATTCATTATCATTAGTATTTTTAGCAAACAATTGGTGTAAAGAAAATAACATAAAAGTTATTGGAATAACCGTAGACCATGGACTAAGAAAAAGTTCTAATGATGAGGCTGTTTATATAAATTCTTTACTAAAACAACATAACATAGAACATCATATTTTGGTTTGGGAAGGCAAAAAACCTAGTAATAATGTAGAAAGTATAGCTAGAGAAGCTAGATACAAATTAATTTTTGATTTCTGCAGGGAAAATAATATAAAAACTATTTTATTAGGTCATCATTTACAAGACCAAGCAGAAAATTTTTTAATTAGATTATTTAGAGGTAGTGGAATTTTAGGACTTTCATCTATGCAAAAAATCTCACATATCGATGAATTTACTATAATTAGACCATTTTTAAATATTAAAAAAGAAGATTTAAGAGAATATTTGATTAAAAATAATATTGAGTGGGTTGAAGATGAAAGTAATACTGATGAAAAATATTTAAGAAATAAAATAAGAAATTTTTTAAATTCATTTGAAGAAAAAGATAATATTGTAAAAAGAATAAATGTTGCAACAGAAACATTTCAAGCAGCTGAAAATATAATTAAAAATAAAATTCAAGATTTGGAAAATGAAATTTATTCTTATAACAAAAAATATAATTACTACACAGTAAATTATAAAAAATTTTTAAATCTTGAAAAGGATTTTCAGTTAAGAATTATATCAAAAATAGCAAAAAATATCAGTGATAATGTTTACAATCCTAGACTAACTAAATTAGAGAGATTGCTAAACGAATTAAAAAATTTAAAAAAATATACTTTTTATAACTGTGTATTTGAAAAAATTAGTGATGGTGAATTTGTTTGCTATAAAGAATATAATTCACTAAAAAATAAAGAATTATATTTACCAAAAGGACAGTTAAACCAATTTTTACAAAATTTAAAAAAGAATAATATAAAAAAATATAACGAAATTAAAAATTTTAGAGGCTACAAAAGAGAAATTTTATATACAATTCCAATAAAAGAATTAGAAAATGACTAAAATCATAGGAATTACAGGACTTATTGCCTCAGGTAAAACTACATTAGTAAATTACCTAAAAGACAAAAACTATAAAGTATTTGATTCCGATTTTGAAGTAAAAAAATTATATTTAGATAAAAATTTTTTAAATAAACTAAAAGAAGTTTTTCCAGATGCTTTTCAACAAAATATTTTAGATAAAAAACATTTAGCAGAAATTGTATTTTCTAATAAAGAAAAAAAGACTGAATTGGAAAACTTAATCCACCCAATTATTGAAAAAAAATGTGATAATTTTATTAAAGAAAATATCAATGAAGAAATTATTTTTTTAGATGTACCATTATTATTTGAAGTAAATTGGGACAAAAAATGTACCGATATTATACTTATAAACATTGATAAAAACATTCAAAAACAAAGGTTTCTAGATAGAGGTGGTGATAGTAAAATATTTGATAAAATTATTCAAAACCAAGGAAATATTAAAGAAAAAATTTCAAAATCTAATTTTATATTGAATAATAACAGTTCTTTAAAAGATTTTTACAATCAAATTGATAAAATTTTAAAAAATAAGTGGACTTAATAAAATATTATTTTAAATTGTAATAGCAAAAACAACTTGAAATAGTATGGTCAAAATATTAAATCTTCTTATATTACTTAGTTTATTTGTATTCGAAATAGGATATGCTAAGCAACAAGAAATGTTAAATAAAAAAACAAGGGATGGACAACCTCCTGAAAATATGGATGCTCAAATATTCAAAGAAATGGATACTGACAACAATAACTGCATAAGTTATGAAGAATTCAAAGCCTTTTCTAAAAAAAGAATGGGAAATAACATGCCGCCACCACCACAAAATAATATGCAACAACCAGATATGGATTCTGAAATGAATGAAAAAATGGAATAAAGAAAACTCACCAATTTAATTGGTGAGTTTTTTATAATCTGTAATAAATAATAATTTATTTAAAACCCCAGTTTTTCTTTTTATTAAACTTAGCAATTTGATCATCTTTTATATTAACAAACGCTTGTTTTCCATCTTTCCATGCTGGGTGGTTATATGGGTCTGTATCAAGATTAATTACAGAACCCTCTTCTCCATAGCATGACTTTGTTTCAAACCTATTACCATCAGTAGTTTGAATGATAATCGTATGAGAATCTAGGTGAATATCTTTTTGAGCCATTTTTTCCCTATTATTTTTTTTAAAAACACTATAATTTAGTGAATAGTTTAAAACATTATTTTATTTAATCAAGCTAAAAATTAAAAAATTTACCTTACATATTAAAAATTATATTTTATAATTTTCTTATGATAGAAGAAATTAAAAGAAAACAAAGTATAGCATCAAATCCAGAATATTCAATCTGGACAAGTGCTTCTGCCGGCTCAGGAAAGACCACTGTTTTAGTAAAACGACTTTTGAGAATGCTTTTATCTGGTATCCAACCATCAAAAATTTTGTGTATAACATTCACAAATACAGGTGCTGTTGAAATGAGAAATAGAATAAATTCAAGGCTAGCAAGGTGGCTTTCTCTTGATGATAAAGAATTAGAAGAAGAAATTGTAAGTTTGGAAGGTGATTACACAAATATAAATGAAAAAGTTAAAAGAGCGAGAACACTTTTCGCAAAAATTCTTGATTACAGTAATGATTTCAAGATTTTAACAATTCACTCATTTTGTCAGCAGATTATAAAAAGATTTCCACTTGAGGCAAATATTATACCAAATTTTAAAATTGCAGATGAAATCGCATCAAGTGAATTATTACTACAGGCAAAAGATGAGTTATTAAAAATAAATAATCCTGAAGTAAAAGAAGCGGTAAAATATGTTTTTACATACGTAAATGAAGACCAATTCATAAATCTATTACAACAAACAATAGGACAAAAAGATAATTTATTATATTTGAAGAGTAAATTTAACACAACAGAAGGTGTGATTAATGAAATAAGAAAAAGTTTTGATTTAAAACTTGAAGATAATATCGAAGCACTAGAAAATGATTTTTTAAGTAAATTGGATTTGTCTATTTTTAATGATGAATTGATTAATGATATTGAAAATATTGGTAAGCAAACCGATTTAAAATTTATAAGATTTTTTAAAAAGGAGTTTAATTTAAATGAGTATATTCTCTTATTTTTGACACAAGAAAATAAAATGAGAACCAAAGTTTTAACAAACGATGTAATAAAAAACTTTCCTCAATTGACTGATTTTTCTGAATTTGAAGCATTAAGAGTTTTTGATTTTATAGAAAAACGAAATAATTTAATCAATTTTGAATTTACTGCAAATTTTTTGAGATTAGTATATTGCATTTTCGACATTTACTCAGCTCTTAAAAAAGACGCAGGCTACCTTGATTACAGCGATTTAATTTTTGAGACAGATAGACTTTTAAACGATTCAAAATATAAAAATTTAAATGGTGAAAATCCTTATTCAAATTGGATAAATTATAAATTAGATGAAGGTATAGATCACCTTTTAATTGATGAGGCACAAGACACAAGCCCTATTCAATGGGATATTGTAAGATCAATAACAGAGGAGTTTTTTTCTGGTTATGGACAAAAGGAGAATTTAAATAGAACAATTTTTGTTGTTGGCGATGAAAAGCAGTCAATATTTAGTTTTCAAGGTGCTGATCCAAGTAATTTCCATTTAATATTAAAAGAATATGAGAAAAAAATAAACGATTGCGGAAAAAAATTTGAAAATATTTTTTTAGAAACATCATTTAGATCCTTAAAATCAATACTTAGTATAACTGATGAAATATTCAAAGAACCATTTAGAAAAAATGCAATTTCAAAACTACAAAACATTATAAAACATAATATTGTTAGGCAAGATGGACTTGGAAAAGTTGAAATTTGGCCATTAGTTGAAAATGATATAAAAAAACCAGAAAAAACTGAAGAAATACCAAATTGGGAAATTAATTATCTTGAGGAAATAGAATTAACTAACAAACAAAAACTTGCAGAAACTATATCCAAAGAAGTAAACACGTGGTTTCAAAAAGGCAAAATAATTTTTTCAAGAAAAGATAGAGTTTTCCGTCCGCTAAAATACTCAGACATAATGATTTTAGTCAAAAAAAGAGACAAAGATTTTATTAATTATTTGATAAGACAATTTAATAAATACAACATTCCGACAATGGGAAATGATAGATTTAATTTGTCTGAAAGTATTATTTCTCAAGATATTATTTCTCTATGCAAATTTGTTTTGTTTAATGAAGATGATTTGAACCTAGCAAACATAATAAAATCACCAATTCTAAGCATGACTGAAGGTGATTTATACAAATTATGTAAATACAAAAATGAAAATAATTGCAGTCTATGGTCTGCTTTATGCAATAATGAATTTTTAAATGATTTAATAGAAAAATCACAAATTTTAACACCGTATGAATTTTTATTTTACTTATTCGAAACAAAGAACATCAGAAAAAAATTCAAAGAAAGATTCTTATATTTAGCTGATGAAGTTTTAAACGAGATTTTAAATATTGCCAACGATTATGAGAAAAATCACAACAATGCGACATTATTAAGCTTCATTGAATTTTTGGAAAAGAGCGACCTTGAAATAAAACGTGATATGGATCAATCCGCAAACGAAATTAAAATTATCACAGTCCACTCTTCAAAAGGTATGGAAAGCCCAATAATCATTTTACCAGACACCAACCACACACTTGGACAAATACAAAAAATAGATAGCGTTTTAGACTACAAAATTGACGGTTGCGATTTCACTTTACCAATTTTAACCAAAGAAAAAACCATTTTCACAGAAAATTTAGTTAAAGAAAGAATAAAAAAAGATGCTGAAGAGGAATATTTAAGGCTTCTATACGTTGCAATTACAAGAGCGGAGAATGAATTATATGTATGTGATTGCAAGAAAAAAAGCATAAACGAAAATTGCTGGTATGAAATTTTACGACAATCAATCAACAACACAAATCCAAAAACACGAAAAAGTGAAAATTTTAAAGAAGATATTTTGTATATTGGCGATGAAGACAAATTTGATAATTCTCAAAAAACAGAGATTAACTCAATAGAAATTCAAGACGAAATTAATTCAATAATACCAATAATTTTACAATCTAAAGATAGCAAAGAAGAAAGCAAAATAATTAACCCTTCGTTATATTATGCTGAAAATATAATTTCAAAACCACACGAAGAATCAATCAACATTCAAAAAGGAAAACTAGTCCACAAACTACTAGAAATTTTACCAGAAGCAAAAGAAAAAGAAAAAATAGCAGACATATATTTAAAAAATTCTCAATATAAAAATGAAATTAAAGACACTGTTTTCAACATCTTAGACAAATTTAAACATTTATTTGAAAAAAATTCAAAAGCCGAAGTCGCTGTATTTGGAAAAATTGGAAACGATATAATTTCCGGACAAATTGACAGACTAACAATCACAGAAGACAAAGTATTCATAATTGACTACAAAAACACAAATTATCTACCAAAACAAGTTCCAGAAAAATATAAAAAACAATTAGAATTATACAAAATTTTACTAGAAAAAATTTATCCAGATAAGATTATTGAATGTTATATTTTGTGGACAAGTTTTGGAAAAATTGAGAAATTATAGTTAAAAATTAATCCCTCTTTTAATATACAAAACTAACTTTACGGCTTAATTAAAATTTTCCGCACCTAGTTCTTGATTAATAGACCTGTTTCCAGCAGCATTCTTTCACCTCTCATAATTCCTTATTCCGCATACCAAATTAAACCTTAATCCAAATCTCTTTCTTCTACATCTATATTTATCACTTAAAATTCTAAATCTTTTATTTCACCAATCAC
>DATIQT010000117.1:0-1949 GCA_035470525.1 Rickettsiales bacterium | reverse complement strand
TTTCAATACTTATAGTCAAACAACTTTCACTTAACCACCAACTAAACCTAACTTTTACCTTAATCACCCTTCGTCGCTCTAAAATTTTATTGTCTCACCGTATTAAGTTGTATGCTATCGCAATAAAATTTTAAATCTCCTCGTATATTTCTGCAAAAGCGGTTTATTTAGTGGTTAAGTGAAAGTTGTTTGACTATAGCAGTAAATCAAATTATAATTTTAAAATAATTTTCCTCAAAATTTTATTTGCAGGAGGTCTAATATGTAAATCTTGACTTTTTATTATGTAAATTTAGAATGTGTGTAGGTTTAATATTGATAGATTTGTGAATAATCTTAAAAAACCTCAAGCAATAATCTTCGACTGGGATAATACTCTTGCTGAAAATAGAGATGTTGTTGTTGGCTCAATGAATAAAGTTCTTGCAAAATACGGTAAAGAAGAATGGGAAATTGCAAAGAAAAAATATAGAGATCCAAATAAATCACTAAAAGAAAATTTTCCAAATTTTTTTGGTGAAAATGCAAAACAGGCATATGAAGAATATTTACAAACATATTTAGAATTAAGAAATTTATTAAAACCATTACCATTTTCTCAAGAAGCATTAAGGCAGTTAAATAAAAATAATCCAGAAGTAAAATTGATTATTATAAGCAACAAAGAAAGAAGTCTTCTTCTTATGGAAATTCAAGCTTTGTATAAAGATATTAATTTCTTCAAAATTATGGCAAATGGAGATAGTGAAAAGAATAAACCAGATGCGTCTCCTGTGTTTAAAGCACTTGAAGGCACTGGAATTGAAGTTAATCCATTAAATATATGGATTATAGGAGATTCAAAACAAGATATTGATTGTGCTTATAATGCAGGTTGTCAACCAATTTTGTATGGAGAAGGTAAACTTGCGGAAACTGATTACTTTGAAGAAAAAAGAAAAGCTAATCCAAGCATGAAAAATATAAAAAGTTTTGAAGAATTAATTAATTATTTTAATAAATAAAAGGATATCATGTCAAATATAATTACTTTAATACCAACAAGAATGAAATCAACAAGGTTACCAAATAAACCTCTTATTGATATTAATGGAAAAACTCTTATTCAAAGAGTATGTGAAAATGCAAAAAAATACATAGAGGGTGATATATACGTTGCTGCAGGAGATCAAGAAATAGTTGATGCGTGCAAAAAATTAGGTTATAAAGCTATTTTAACAGATCCAAAACTACCTTCTGGAACAGATAGAATTGCGCAAGCATTAAAAGAAATTGATCCAAGCGGAAAAAAATATGATGTTGTCGTAAATTTCCAAGGTGATGGGTTGAATGTTGATCCAAGAGTTAATTTACCTTTAATCAAAATGGTTGAAAAAGGTGACTGTGATATAGCTACTTGTGGTATGATTTTCAAAACGAAAGAAGCATCCGATAATCCAACAAATGTAAAAATTGTTATGGGTTTAAGAGAAGGCGAAAAAGAAGGTAGAGCGTTGTATTTTACAAGAGCTGCCAACTGTCCTTTTACAAGAGATGTAGAAAAAATAAAAAATCAAGATTTGTATCACCATATTGGTGTTTATGTTTACAAAGCTTCCTCTTTACAAAAAATAGTTTCATTACCTGTAGGTGTACTTGAAGAAAGAGAATCTTTAGAACAGTTGAGAGCTTTGGAAAATGGAATGACAATAAGGGCTAGAATTATTACTGAAAAAGAAATGAAATTAGTTCAAGAAGCACCTGCCGATGTTAATACCTCAGAAGAATTGGAATTAGCAAGAAAGTATATAAAATAAATTTATATTAAATAGACCTCCTGCAAATAAAATTTTTCCTCAAAAAATAATTTCTACAAAAAGACAAGGATATTTCAAAGTATTTAATAGAAATAGTATACTTATACATTTCGTTGTTAAATACTTTAAAATTCCAAGGGTGTTGCTTGTTTT
>DATIQT010000116.1:0-9667 GCA_035470525.1 Rickettsiales bacterium | reverse complement strand
TTTCAATACTTATAGTCAAACAACTTTCACTTAACCACCAACTAAACCTAACTTTTACCTTAATCACCCTTCGTCGCTCTAAAATTTTATTGTCTCACCGTATTAAGTTGTATGCTATCGCAATAAAATTTTAAATCTCCTTGTATATTTTTGCAAAAGCGGTTTATTTAGTGGTTAAGTGAAAGTTGTTTGACTATAATTTTAAAATAATTTTCCTCAAAATTCTAATTTCTACTTCAAATGCTTGTTTCCAACCGCTCGTTCTTCGCGGGGAAGGTGTAGTCTTTCCACTGAACGAAGTGAAGTGCGAAAACAAGCAACACCCTCGGAATTTTAAAGTATTTAACAACGAAATGTATAAGTATACTATTTCTATTAAATACTTTGAAATATCCTTGTCTTTTTGTAGAAATTATTTTTTGAGGAAAAATTTTATTTGCAGGAGGTCTAATAAATAATTATAAATTTAGTAAAAATAATTTAAAATATAATCCTTAAGATCGGCAATATTAATTCTAATCTGTTTCATAGTATCTCTATCTCTAATAGTTATACTTTCTGGCTCTTTTTCAAATGTTTCAAAATCAACAGTAATACAAAGCGGGGTTCCGATTTCGTCATTTCTTCTATAGGCTTTTCCAACATTTCCAGTATCTTCATATCTAATCCTACCTATACCAAGTTTTTGCAATATTTCTTTAATTTCATGACACTTTCCTACAATTTTTTCATTATTTTTAGCTAAAGGTATAATTGCAACTTTTACAGGAGCAAGGTGCTTTGCAAATTTCATAACTATTCTTTCATCTTCACCAACTTTCTCCACATTATACGCTTCAACTAGTATAGCTAATAAACCCCTATCCAAACCAGCAGAAGGTTCAATTACAAAAGGTATAAAACTTTCTTTCATATCAACTTTCAAAAAGTTAAGTTTCGTGTTTGAATCTTTATTCTCAGGGACTTTGGCATTTATTTTAAATTCTTCTTGATTTTTTGTGTGAGAACCTAAATCAAAATCTTGTCTATTCGCAACACCTTCAATTTCATCAAATCCATGAGGAAATTTATATAAAATATCCGTTGTAGCTTTAGAATAATGTGCTAATTCTGCTTTGGTTTGAGGTTGTAATTTTAAATTCTCTTTAGCTAAACCTTGTTGTAGCCACCATTTAACACGGCTTTCTAGCCAATATCTATGCCAATCTTCATCAGTACCAGGCTCAACAAAAAATTCCATTTCCATTTGTTCAAACTCTCTAACTCTAAATAAGAAATTTTTTGGAGTAATTTCGTTTCTAAAAGCTTTTCCGACTTGCGCAATACCAAATGGTAATGTTCTTGATGTTGTATCTAAAACATTTCTAAAGTTTGTAAAAATACCTTGTGCTGTTTCTGGTCTTAAATAAGCAAAACTACTACCATCATCAATAGGACCAACATTTGTTTTAAACATTAAATTAAAATTTCTTGGTTCAGTTAAATCAGTAGAACCACAATAATCACATTTTCCAGCTTCTTTTAGTTTATCAGCTCTCATTCTGCATTTACATTTCTTGCAATCAACTAATGGATCAGTAAAAGTAGTTTCATGTCCTGAATGTCTTAAAGTTAATGGATTAGTTAATATAGCAGAATCAAGTCCTTCTATATCCTCTCTTTCATAAACCATACTTTTCCACCAAGCTTCTCTTAAGTTCTTTTTTAATTCAACACCTAAAGGTCCAAAATCATAAACGCCTTGAAGCCCACCATATATACTAGAACTGGGGAAAATAAACCCTCTTTTTTTACATAATGACACTATGTCTTCCATTTTCTTTTCTTGCATTTGTACTTTCAGATATTGATAATTCTTTAATGTTAAAAAAAAATTAGTAAAAGTAAAGAATAATTTAAATCTTTCTTCTCGGAATATTTTTATCATTTTTAAGTTTTGATACATCTCTGCCACAATATCTTCTTCCTTCAATACAAGCTTTTTTATAACAAGCTGGAGTCATTAATTCTGCTATTTCATCATTTCCACTTTGTAATAATTTTTCATGTAATTGTCTGCTTAAATTATAAATTTCTTCTTGTGCTGACCAACATAATCTTTTTTCTTGTTCGTGGATTGCGCCATTTAAATCGGCATACTTTGAATATGTTGACATAATTCCATAAGGGGCTATTGCAAGAGCTAAATTTTTATCAAGATTTTTAATTAATTCTGTATATTCATTCAAAAAATCTTGAGCTGTTTTTTCCAGACCAATTTTTTCTAAAATTGGAGGAAGATAAAAATGACCGTTTAGTTCTGGTATTCCTCTTTTTATTGTTCTGTGTCTTTGGTCTTGTCCCATAGTGGCTAAAGAAACTTCTATTCTTGATTTGATAAATGATAAAGTATTATTCATATTTTCCGGTGTGAAATATCTTAAATCAACACTGTCTTTTGCGATGGATTTTAAATTTAAATCTTCTAATAACTCAATATCAAATCCGAGTAATTGCGGTTCTTTTAATATTGATGGATTTGTAAAATCCATTTTAGGTGACCAATTATCATTTCTTCTATGTTCTTCATTAAACATATAAGCTAAATCTGCATATTCATTCAATATTAAATCTCTCATTTGGTTTGTGATTTCTCTCATTTCAAGAGACCAAGCACTCCTCCATAAAGCAGTTATTACTGATAAATTAACACTAATATCTAGTGCTGTTGGTGCTATTGTTGAGATGAACATTCTTAATTGTTCTTGTGCTATTTTTGGAGCGTTCATTGTAATATATTCTTCAGTAGCAAAAGGTCTTTCTTCCTTTATAAAATCTATAGCTACTTGTGTAGCTTTTTCTATATTTGCTTGATAAATTTCAGTTCCTTTTTTAATAAAAGATAAAATATTTTCAATATCACAATTAGGCCAATATTTTAAAATATATGATTTAATTTCTTCAAAGTCTGGTTTTGCATACATTTTAGAAAACCTACCAGATCTTTGATCTGTATTGTAAAAAGGATGTGTTAAGTGTAATCCAAAAATTGTAGAAGAAATTGATAATCCTTCAATATTAAATGTATAATAATTATGTTGCAATGTTGTATGATGACCGGTTTTGAAAAGATTGTTTTCAACATCCATAGTATTTCCCATTTCTGGAACTTTTGATGTATAGCATGTTTTTGCGGCATGGCTGATTAGATTAGTTGGTGTCTCACTTGTTTTTGCTATTAAAGAAACTTTTATCATATTTTTTGTATTAGTTACTATTTAGATTAAACAATAAAAAAACAAAAAAGACAAGAGGATAGATAATTATAGTCAAACAACTTTCACTTAACCACCAACTAAACCTAACTTTTGCTTTAATATACTTTGTCGCTCTAAAATTTTATTGTCTCACCGTATTAAGTTATAAGCTATCGCAATAAAATTTTAAATCTCCTCGTATATTTTTGCAAAAGTTAGGTTTATTTAGTGGTTAAGTGAAAGTTGTTTGACTATAAATCTGTTACAAATCAAAATAATAAATTTCAACTATTAGACCCAGCATATAAATAATTATTCAAAAATATACTTAATTAAGTATATATGGATTTTCTATATTTAATTTTTTTAAAATATCAATTTCAATTTGTTCCATGTTTTCTCTATCTTTTTCTTTAATATGATCATAAGAAAAAAGATGCAAATAACTATGAATTAGCATATGAATAAAATGATTTTTAAATTCTTTATCCTGTTCTTCTGCTTCTTTTCTAATTGTATCATAAGAAAAAACGATATCACCTAAAGACATAAAAGGTAGTTTTTGCATATCGTCTAATATGTTGTCTTTATTGTTATATAAAGAAAAAGTTAAAACATTTGTTGCTTTATCTTTATGTCTATAATCTCTATTGAGAACTTTTATATTATCATCATCCGTTAATGTTATTGAAATTTCTATATTTCTCTTGCATAAGGGAATTTTTAAGTGGTCAAAAACCAACCTAAAAATATCCTCCATTAAATTTCTGTTAATATTTTCCTCTTTTTTCCAGTGTTTATCTTGTATTAACAAGTCAATGTTTATATTACACATTACCATTTTATTATTATTGAACCCCAAACTAAACCACCCCCGAGTGCCTCTAATAAAACTATGTCGTCTTTTTTTATTCTATTGTTTTTTACAGCATAATCTAAAGCTAAAGGAATAGTCGCTGCAGAAGTATTTGCTTGTTTTTGAATTGTAACTATCACTTGTTCATCTGTTAAGTTTAATTTTCTTGCTGTAGCATCTATAATTCTTTTGTTAGCTTGATGTGGAATTAACAAATTTAAGTTTGATATATCTAAGCCACATTTTTTAAGATTTTCAAGAACTGATTCTACCATTTTAGTTGTTGCAAGTTTAAATATTTCTTTTCCTTCCATTTGTACGAAACCAGATTGTTGATTTAATGAAACTCCACCACTTGTCTTTAATAAATCTCCATATTGACCATCGGAGTGTAAATCACAATTTAAAATTCCGCTATTTTCTTCAGTCGCTTGGACAATAACAGCCCCTGCTCCATCTCCAAATAAAACACAAGTATTTCTGTCTTTCCAATCAATTATTCTTGATATAGTTTCAGCAGCTACGACTAGTGCTGTTTTTACTTGTCCTGATTTTATAAAACTATTTGCTACTGTTAAAGCATAAACAAAACCACCACAAACAGCTTGTACATCAAATGCAAAACAATTATCAGATATTCCTAATTTATTTTGCAGAATAGTAGCGGTAGATGGAAAAGTTCTGTCAGGTGTTGTTGTTGCTACAATAACTACATCTATATTGTTTTTCTCAATACCACTAGATTTTATCGCTTCTAGTGAAGCTTTTAATGCTAAATCAGAAGTTAATTCATTATCAGCAGCTATTCTTCTTTCTTCTATACCAGTTCTTTCAACTATCCATTCATTTGTTGTTTCTACAAGCTTTTCTAAATCGGCATTTATCATCACCTTCTCAGGTAAATATGAACCTGTTCCTATAATCTTAGTGTTTGTCATTCTAATCCTTTGTATCATTTTCTTCTTGTTCAAAATCACTCAATTGAATTGAAGATATAATTTCATCATTAATTTTATTTTTAACTAAATTGATTGTATTTCGTATAGCATGAGCGAAAGAAATTTTGTCAGCATTACCATGACTTTTAACAACGATTCCATTTAAACCAACTAGCATTGCCCCATTGTGTTGTTTGTGATCGATTTTTTTCTTAGCTTTATTTATACTGCTACTTGCTAATAAATAACCAATTTTTGACATTATACTACCAGAAAAACCGTCTTTCATGACACTAGCAAAGAATTTACTTGCTCCTTCCATTGCTTTTAAAGCTACATTTCCAGTAAATCCATCAGTAACTACAACATCAGCTAAACCTTTCATTATGTCATCACCTTCAATATAACCTAAGAAATTATCTTTTAAATTACTTTCTTTTAACATTTGTGAAGCATTTTTTACAGCATCATTTCCTTTCATTTCTTCTGAACCAACATTCAAAATCGCAATTTTTGGATTACTACATTCTCTAGCAGCCTTATAAAAAGCTGAACCCATAATAGCGAATTGGAATAAATTTGTTGAATCACAATCAATATTAGCACCCATATCAAGCAATGCTGTAGATCTGCCTAAAAAATTTGGTATAAGTGTTATTAAAGCTGGTCTATCAATACCAGGTATTGTCTTTAAAATCATCTTTGAAATACCCATTAAAGCACCTGTATTACCAGCAGAAATTGCTGCATGAGCCTCTCCAGATTTAACTGCATCAATAGCTAATCTTATGCTTGAATCTCTTTTTCTTAAAGCTAAAGAAGGTTTATCTTCACCTGTTATATAAGTTTCAGTATGATAAACCTTTGAAATTTTTTGAACATCTGGATATTTTAGTAAATATTTATTGATTTTCCTTTCATCACCATAAAGTAAAAAAAATGAATTATCTTTTATACTTTCTTCTAAAAGGTTTAATCCTTCTATAACAGAAGCTGGGGCATTATCGCCACCCATACAATCCAAAGCTATTACAATCTTACTATCCAAGATTTTTCCCGTTGTTAAACCAATTAGGAGTTCTTCTCCTCAGTCTCCTCAGCTTTTTTCTTAGCTGGTTTTTCTTTCAAGACTTTTTTCCCGTTATAATAACCATCTAAAGAAATATGATGAGATAATTTAAATTCCCCTGTATCTTTATCAATCATAACATTTGGCAAATCTGTTCTGTAAGTGCCATTTCCACCTCTTCTTAAACCTTTTCTTGACTGACTCGTTTTTTTCTTTGGAACTGCCATTTTAATCCTCTATTAAATTTTTACTTTTCTCAATTTATGTTGATAAAAATACTATCTCTTTAAAAAAAAGTCAACTTTATTTTTAATACTTAAATTTTGCATAATAATATTTTTAAATGCTCCATCTAACTTTATATTTTTAGCATAATTTTTATAATTTACAAATTCTACATTTTCATCTTTTAATTTTTCATCAAATGTTATTAATTTAATATTTTTTGATTTTGGCAAAGAATTTTTACCAGTAATTTCGCAAATTATAGTTTTTTCTTTATAATTATTAGCAATTATATCAAAGAAATCCATATTTTTGCTAATTTTGTTTATATTTTTTATAAGTATTTTTCCATTAACAATATTAGTTTCAAACTTTAATAAATCTTCATTAATTGATTCATTTTCGTAAATAATCTCACCAATATTATTTACAACAAAACTTTCTCCTAAAAAAGAATATTCGTTTTTAATATCATAAGATAAATTATTTAAATATATTATATTTTTACCTGTCCATTTAGCAATTTTTATTAATTGCTTTTTTTTAGTATTTATATTTTGTTGAAGTTCACAATCTAAACATATAACAAAATCAGTATCTCTTTCTTTTATATACAAAATATTTTTATTTTCCAAAATATCATCATCGATTAAAACATCAAAATTATCATTTTCATAATTTATACTTTTTAAAACCGCTTCTTTATCAAAATATCTATATTCATTAAATAAATTTAATTTAGATATATTTGTTTTACTGCTAATTGAATCAATATAACCATCATTAATTAAAATAACAGAATTAAATAACTCAGATTTTTTTATTATACCTTCTTTTTCATGCTCTTTTATAAAATACGGACAACCAAGTAAAATTCTCGTCTTTTTACCTTTTGTGCTATCAACTATTTTTTCAAGTAACTCATCACTTTTTTTTATAAAACTTTCATCTAATAATTCATCATAAACTGGAAATCCAGTAATAGACATTTCCCCAAAAATCAATAAATCACAATTATCCTTAACAGCTTCTTCATAAACTGCTAAAATTTTTGAATAATTAAAATCTATATCAGCCGGTTTTAAAAATGTTTTAGCTAAAAATATTTTCATTTTATAATGTTTATTAACATTAATATATATAATCCAATACTTTATAAAATCAAATAAAATTGACAAATAACAAGATATGCAATACAATTTAGTTTTTAAATAAAAAAGTTACGGAGTATAGTATGAAAAAATTATATTTATTTAGACATGGAGAAACAAATTGGAATTTGGAAAGTAGAATCCAATATTTAGCAGATATAGAATTGAATGAAACAGGCTTAAGACAAGCAGAAGAAAATGCTGAATTATTAAAAAATTGTGGTATTGAATATGTTTACTCAAGTCCTTTGAAAAGAGCATATAAAACTGGTCAAATTTTAGCGGAATTGATTAATGTTGATATTGAAACCATTAATGAATTACAAGAACTAGATGGTGGAGATTGTGAAGGAATGTTAAAAGAAGACGTAAAAAAGTTTATTGGTGAAGAAAATTATGAAAAATTTTCACATTCTCGTCATGAACACTTAGATTTTAGATTACCTAATGGAGAAACTAAAAGAGAAGTTAGAGATAGAATGTTTAATACTATATTAGATATTTGTAAAAATAGTGAATATGATATTATAGGAATAGCTTCTCATGGTTTTGCCTTAAGAGAATTTATAAGAGCTACTGATTTTGAAGATGATAGTGGTTTGCATAATTGTGAGTGTATAGAAGCTGAATTTGATGGAGAGAATATTAAAATAATTAGAAGAATTAAAAATTCTTAAAATGAATAGACAATAAGTTTTTTTAAATTAGAATATAAATAATTATTTTATCATTTTAAATTTTATGAAAAAATATATTTTGGTTTTTTTATTTTCTGTGTTATTTGTTTCAAACTCTTATGCTAAAAAGTTTGATATGTTTACACCACAAAAACAAACACCAGAAGGTTTAGTTATTAACACTTTATCAAAACCTGATAATTTTAATACTAGTAATGATTTAACAAGATATGTTGGTTCTTTTGATGTTGCTACTGGTGAATTATTGTATTTGAAAGGAGTAATTACTGATGCTTTTGGTGTACCAATAGAAGGTGCAACCGTGAAAATTTGGCAAACAAACTCCGCAGGAAAATATCAAACACTATTAGAAGAAGACAGTGTTTATGTTGATGAAAATTTTTTAATGTCAGGAACAGCAAAAAGTGACAATTTAGGTAGATATGGATTTAAGACAATTTTTCCAGGTGTAATAAAAGGTAGAGCACCTCATATTAATATAATTATTTCTCACCCAAAATTTGCAACTATAGAAACAGAAGTTTATTTTGAGAACCATTTTTTAAACAAAAAAGACCCACAATATATGTCTTATAGTAAAGAAGATAGAGATTTGTTAACTGCAAAAGTCGTTAATTATGATCGTGATAAACCACAAGATGGAAAAATAGCAACTTTCAACATCATTATGGACGGAATTCATGCTTATAAAAGCTATTAAACCAACCTTTGATATAGAGGATTCTTACAATCTAAAACTAGTAGCAGGAATTGATGAAGCAGGTAGGGGTCCTTTATGTGGACCAGTGTTTTCAGCATGTGCTTTGATATTGGACAGAACTGTTTGTCCTGTTGAAATTAATGATTCAAAACAAATCACAGAAAAAAATAGAGAAAAAATTTTTAATAAAATATTAGAATTAGAAAGTGAGAAAAAAATTATATTTGGTATAGGTGAAGGAAGTATTGAAGAAATTGAAGAATTTAATATAAGGAATGCTACAAAATTATCAATGGAGAGAGCCTATAAAAATCTAATTGAAAAATGTTCTTTAAGTATAGATTTAGTTATAGTAGATGGAAATTTTGTTCCAGATATTCAGACAAAAGCAGAATTTATAATTAAAGGTGATGAAAAAAGCGTATCCATCGCAACAGCTTCAATAATTGCAAAAGTTACTAGAGATAGATTGTTAAGAAAAATGGATTTAGAATTTCCGGAATATAATTGGGTGAAGAATAAAGGATATGGAACTTCTGAACATATGAAAGCACTAAAAAAATATGGATTATCAAAATATCATAGGAAAAGTTTTATTCACATTTAAATTTATTAGACCCATTGCATAAAATTTTCTATTATAGTCAAACAACTTTCACTTAACCACTAAATAAACCGCTTTTGCAAAAATATACGAGGAGATTTAAAATTTTATTGCGATAGCGTATAACTTAATACGGTGAGACAATAAAATTTTAAAGCGACAAAGTATATTAAAGCAAAAGTTAGGTTTA
>DATIQT010000115.1:0-9035 GCA_035470525.1 Rickettsiales bacterium | reverse complement strand
AATGATTGGTTTATTGTAGCAGATCAAGATGAATTTCAATTATATCCAGAATCTTTAAATTCAATAATTGATAGCTGTGAAAATAATCACAAAACTTTCATTACAGGTTGTTTGTTAGATAGAATATCTAACAATGGTGTTTTATTAAATGTTGTTAAAAATAAATCAATATGGAAGCAGTTTCCACTGGTTGGTTTTGTATCTTTTAGTATTAGCGGTGCTAATCCATATAAAATTACCTTAATGAAAGGTTTTGAAATTTTATCTGAAGGACAACATGGAATAATCAAGGATAATAAAAATTATCCAATAACAAATGAAGTATTATGTCAAGTTCATCATTTTAAATTAACATCATCATTAAAATCAAAGTTTAAAAAACGTTTATTTGATTTTAAGAAACTAAAATGTGGAAATTGTTATTTGGGATATTATGAAGAAATAAAAAAGATGCTAAATTATATTTCTTATTATAAAGGAATAAATTTATATGAACCAGCATTTTTAATTGGATATAGTTTGGGAAATTTTAAAGATTACTTTTTTTGGATAAAAATCTTAGAAATTACAAAGAATTGGGAAATATTGCATTCTTATCCAAGTATAGATGTAAATTTATTAAAAAAAATTATTACAAGTAAACTAAAAGGCATTAATGCTATCAATAGTATATTTGATGTGTCTATTATTATTAGCTCATACAATCAAAGTTCATCAATTGTTGAAATTATTAAAATTTTAAGAATTGAAGCATCTAATAAAAAAATTAACACACAAATTTTAATAGCAGATGATGGTTCAAATGAAAATGAATGTAAAAAAAATATAGCAAATATTATTTTGTTTAAAAATGACAAATATACAGATATAAATTTTATTAGGCAAGAAGATTTAGGCTTTCGTTTGGCATCTAGTAGAAATAATGCTCTGAAATTAGCTAAAAGTAATAATATAATTTTTATAGATGGTGATTGTATACCAAATTATGGTATAATTGAAAATCATTTAAAAGCTATACAGAACAAAACAATTAGTGTAGGCTCAAGAGAATACAGACCTAACTTCTCAAATAAAAATAATTTCAATAAATATGAAAAATTTTATATGAAAGGGAGAATTGAGTCTTCTACAATAAAAAATAAGTCAAAAACAAAATCATCTTGGAGAGCTGTAATAGGAAGAAATTTTGCTTTTAAAAAAAATGATAAAAATTTTTTATTTGATGAAAATATATATGGTTGGGGATTTGAAGATATAGACTTTGGTATTCAGTTATTCATTAATGGTTATAGTACTATTTTTAATAATTTATCATCAGTCATAGAATATGGTGATATAAAAGGGGAAAATGATCCAATAAATAATGAAAAACAAGATAGTATTATAAATATACAAATCAACCTTTTGTATTTAATGAACAAATATAAAAATTATAATGATATTTTTATAGAACTATCTAAATTTTTATCTTATTATAGAGATTCGTTTGATTTTATAAATGGAAAATTTATATTTAATAATAATTCACATAATATAGTTTCAAAAAAATTTTCAGAAGATAAAAATATTTTAAATATTTTTGAAGCAAATAACGAATTTGAAGAAGCAAAAAACAATTTAAAGTCATTTTATAGGATTAATAAACAAAATATAGATTTTTATCCACATAAAAAACTTTTAAAATTATAATTTATTAATAAATAAGGGAAAGATTATGAATAAAAAAGAATGGAATATTTTCTTTAAAAGAAATATATACAGATATACCGTAAATAAATTATGTGGAATCCATCGTATAAAAAAACTGAAATGCAATAAATTTTTAGAAAAAATGATAGAATATAAATTAATTATTGAGTATTTTTTCTTTAAAAGAATTTATATACCACAAATTGAGTTTACTATAACAACTAATTGCACTTTAAAATGCAAAGATTGTATAAATTATATTCCTTTAATTAGCAAAAAAGAACAGATTAATGTTTCATTTCAAGAATTTAAGAATAATTTATATAATATATTAAGACCAATAGCTAGATTACAATCTTTAATATTAATTGGTGGCGAGCCTCTATTAAATAGAAATTTGTGCAATATGCTACAATATTCTCTTAAACAGAAAAAAATTGAAAATATTTATATAATAACAAATGGTACAATCAGTTTTTCTAGTGAATTAATAAATATTTTAAAAAATAATAATAATAAAGTTACAGTTTGGATTTCTAATTATACAACAAATGAAGAACTTGTAAAAATAATAAAAAGTAAGGATATAATAAAAAAACTTAAATATAATAAAATAAAATATATTTTTCAAAAAGATTTATTTTGGTTTAAAACTTCACCAATTAAATTTAAGAATAGAACAAAAGAACAAAATATTGATTATTTTGAAAAATGTTTAAATCCTTGTGTTTCAATATTAGATCAAAAAATGTTTGTTTGTCCAAGAGCTGGAATTTTTCATTTAAAAAAAATTATTAATAGTGGGAATAAAGAATTTTTAGATTTAAGTAAAAAAATAAATAAAAATGATATAATTAATTTTTATTCTAATAATGATTTTTCTGCTTGCAACTTTTGTTCTTCATTAAATGACTGTAAATATCATGTTAAACCAGCAATACAATTATAATTTGTCATTAATTTTTTATGTATTTTTTAAATTGAATTTATTACTATTAAGTAAATTTTATTGATATTTTATGTTTATTATTGAAAATCTTACTTACAAGATTAATCATATTGATACTATTTTTGAGAATTTATCATTTACTATTGGAAATGAGAAAATTGCCATTGTAGGACAAAATGGCATTGGAAAATCTATTTTACTTCAATTATTGATTGGAGAATTAAAACCATATTATGGTGAAATTATCAAAAATGGAGTTAATTTTTCTTATTTTCCTCAAAAGTTTAATGAGTTAAATTTTTCTACAGTTGCCGATGTTTTTGGATTTGAAAAACAAGTAATTAGTTTGAAAAAAGTTGATGAAGGAACTGCGGAAGCTGAAGATTATGGTATTCTTGATGGAAATTGGGATTGCATTGATAAAATCCAAGAAAAAATGAAGTTTTTTGGTTTAAAATTTGAATTGCTTAGGGATTTTAGGACTTTAAGCGGTGGAGAGAAAGTAAAACTAATTTTATCTAGTATTATTGACAAAAATTCTAATTTTTTGATTCTTGACGAACCTACGAATAATATGGATTATGAGAGTAAAAAATGTTTTTATGAGTTTATTAGAAATTGGCAAAATGGACTAATTGTTGTTTCTCACGATAGGGAATTGCTGAATTTAGTTAATAAAATTTATGAATTAAGGCGAATTGGTATGAAGAATACTAAAATTTTTGTTTATGGTGGAAATTTTGATTATTGGAAAAAACAGAAAGAAATTGAAGAAAAAGCTTTAGAAAATCAATATGAAGAAACAAATAAAAAAATTAGTCATCAGAAAAAAATATTGCAAAGTGAAAGAGAATTTGCAGAAAAAAAACGAAAGCAGGGAGAAAGTGGCTTAGCGACTAATAAATATCCTAAAAAAGGCTATGGTTTAATGAAAATGGCTGCGGAAAGTAAGAGAGGGCAATTAGTAATTCAAGATATTAAACGAGTTGAAAGAACAGAGAAAAATATTTCTGAATTGGAAAACAAAATCGAAGTAAAACAAAAAATTTACTTTAAATTCTCTCAAAATACTTTTTCTAATAAGTTTTTGGTTCAAATTGAAAATTTGAGTTTTTGGTATGGTATGAAACAAATTTTTAATGATTTTTCTTTTGAAGTTTTTGGAGGAGAAAGAATTGCGATTGAAGGAAAAAATGGAAGTGGAAAAACCACCTTATTAAAGTTAATTATGAATAAGTTGGCTGTAAGTGAAATGGATTTAACTTCATTAACTTCTAATTGCACAATAGCAAATGATAGCCAAATATATACCAATATGGAATTTAAAGGTGAAATCAGAGTAAACGCTAAAAACATTGCCTATTTGGATCAAAATTGTGATTTTTTACAAAATAATGAAACTATTTTGAAAAATATTCAATCATACAACTCAACTATTTCTGAAAAGGATTGTAGAGATATTTTAGCACAATTTTTATTTAGAACTGATGATGTTTATAAAAAAATAAAAAATTTAAGTGGTGGTGAAAAATTAAGAGTTGCTTTAGCTTGCGTCTTAAGCGATAAAAATACACCAGAATTACTATTACTTGATGAACCTACAAATAATATGGATTTGGATAGCATTCAAGTTCTAGAAAATATTTTAAATCAATATAAAGGTGCAATTGTTTTGATTTCTCATGATAAAGTTTTTAAAGAAAATATTAAAATTAAAGAATATATTAAAATAAATTAATATTTTTTTCATTAAAAGTTATTTTTTGACACATACAGTCTTTACAACTATTACATGGTTTTATTTTTTCACCATATTTTTCAACATATTTTCTAAAATCACTAAATTTAGTTCCAGTAAATATTTCAAAAATATTATTATGTGTAATATTACCCATAATTAAATGTTTATGTGTTGGTATATCATGTCTAACATTACAGCAAGGCATAACTGAAGCATCAAAATCAATATACATTCTAAAAAATGGTGAAAAACATGGCTCTTTTCTGTCAATACCTTTAATTTTTTTTACAAAATCACCCCTATTTACGCCATTTTTATTAAAATCTATAGCTTCTTGAAATACTATCATTTTATCATATTTATATTTAATTCTAAAAAAATCCTGTTTGTTGAATAATATTTCATATTCTAGATTTAATTTTTTTGCCATTTTATTGATTTTTGGCAAAATAACATTTTCCACATCAAATTTTTCATTTTCTGTAAGATAACATTGAATTTTTAATAATTTTAAACCAGAAGAACTTAACTCATCTAAATATTTTCTTGTTAAATAATCGCCATTAGTATGAGTAAATAAAAAAGCATTAGGTAATTTATCTTTCGCTTGTCTTATTCTTTCAAGTATAATTTTATCAGATAATGGTTCATTATATCTACTATATGCTATATAACCGCTATAATTAATTTTTGCTAAATCATTAATAATTTTTAAATACATTCCTTCAGACATAAAATTATTATGGGTATGCCTATCAATAAATGAATTCGGACAAAACCAACATTGCCTATTGCAAAAAGAAAAAGTTTCAATTTCAACAAAAGCAAGATTTTTTTTAGTACATTTTATTTGCTTTTTTTTATCCTTAACTTCAACAAATAAAATCTTATACATATCAGTAAATTTATAAAAATAATATAGAATTTTATTATATTTTCTTTTTAATTTTTTTAATAATCTTTTTATTTTTTTCATAATTTTTTAATCTTTTTATCTGGACATATTTTAATTTTTAGTTTAATTTATTTTTTTAAAGTTATTAAACCAAGAAAAAAGAACTAGCAATCCCCAAAGAAGTACCGAATGATCTTCAATGCCTGCATAATGATTACTTACAATTTTATCAAGACATTTACGATTAAAACCCAGCATATCACAATATTTTTCATTTAAAATATTTTCATAAACTAAAGGTTTTAATTGTTTATCTAACCAAAATTTTACTGGAGCTCTAAATGGAACTTTTTTCTTATCTATAATACAATTCGGAATTTTTCCTCTTATTCCTTGTTTTAATATGGCCTTACCTTTATTTAGAGTTAACAAAGAATTTGTATCAAAATTCAATAAATATTCTACTATTTCTTTGTGTGTGAAAGGTAAATGTAATTTTAAATCTTGTGAAGAAGCCATAACTTGAACCCTATTTAAATCATAATCAGCTAATTGCTTAAACTTAAAATATCTTATACTGTCCAATTGATTATTCTTATCAAAATATTCATCATATGAATTATTAAATACCTTATCATTATAATCTAATAGTAAGTCTTTTCTTATATTATCATTAATCCAAAATAATTTTTCAAAATAACATGATAAATAGTTATTATCAATTGCTTCATCTAAATAATTGTATCCAAATAAAAGTTCATCAGCTCCTTCTCCAGTTACTACATTTTTAAAACCTAAAAGTTTTGCTGTTTTTGACAAAAAAAATGTACTTGGATTTATACTTGAATAAACTGGCTCATTTAAAGTACTTATTGTAGAATTAAAAATATCTAAAATATCATTATCTTTTAATTCTTTTTGTATTATTTTATTTCCAACAAAATCACATATTTTTTTTGCTTCTTCGGCTTCATTTATATTATTACAAGAAATACCATACTCTACAGATAAATTATTAACTTGTGAATTATATTTTTTAAGTAATTCACTATTTATTAGTAATGACATTGTAGCTGAATCAACACCACCGCTTAAAAATGTACAATAGTTATTATCAAAAATGCAAGATTCTACAGCTTTAGTAAGCAAATTCATATATTCTTTAGAAACATCAAGTAAATTTTCTTCCGTTATTTTTTTAGATCTTAAAATTTGTGGTTTAAAAAAATATTGTGTTTTTATATTACTTTTATTAATTTCAAGATATTGACCAGCATCTAATTTACTTATATTTGTAAAAATTGTATTTGGAGACGGTATAAATCTTAAATCAAATAAATTATTTAATGATTTTCTATTTATTTTAAAATCAATATTTTTATTTTTATAAAACCAGTTCATTGTGGAGCTAAAAAATAATGTATTGTTATTTAATGAATAAAATAGTGGTTTAATACCCATCATATCTCTAAAAATAAAAAATGAATTTTTATTTTTATCAAATAAAAATATTGTAAATATGCCATTAATTTCATTTATAAAATTAATTCCATATTTTAAATATAAAAAAATTATTATACTCTCAATATCTAATGTAATTTCTAATCCTAATTTTTTAGCTAATAATTCTTTATTATATATTTCTCCATTAATACCAACTGAAATATTATTTAAATATTTAATTTCCGTTGAATTTGCTAAAAAAAAGTTTTTGTCTTCAAAAATTTTCATATTTTTAGGAAATGATTTTAATGAAGAATCTAATACTAATGCTAAATTATTATTAAAATTTATACAACCAAACATTTTTATTTTAATAATTTACCTATTTAAATTTAATTTTAATACATTATAACTTTAAGAATCAATTGATTTTAATCAATATTTTTCTCAGTATTACAAAATACATTAAAACTTAATAAATAATTCTTATATTTTACTCATTATAACATAAAATTAAATAAGCAATTAGAAATGACTGGACTAAAGAATAACTGCAAGGTATTATGCAAACACTTCCGAAGCAGTTATATCAATGCTTTATGAAGTTTTTAAATTTAATAATAAAATTAATAATAAGAAAGGTAATAAAATGGTTAAATTCATAAACTTACAACATCACTACTTCCAAATAATAAAAAAATCTAAAGACAATTACAAAGCAATTTTATTTGAAAAAAGATGTATTGGCTTTGATGTTGTTAAAGGACAAGTAAAAGGAAAGAAAATTGAGATTGAATGTTGGATCTGTGCAATGAAAGAAATATACCTTTAATTAAACAAAATAAAATAAGATACAAAAAAGCGACCTGTTAGAATTTATCTAACAGGGGTCTGTCCATAACTCTGTGTCAAATCCATTTTTACTTCAAATCCAACCTCAATCTCTTTTCAAAATATAAATCCAATTGTGAAATTATCAAGCTCCAATTTTGAATTGGTTGACTCCATTTTTGAGTTATATTTTGTATAGCTAAATAAATAAGCTTTTTCAATGCTTCTTGTGTAGTGAAAGAACCTTTACTTTTTGTGTATTTTCCTTCGGCAAACTTCGCCCGTAAGTCGTCAAATTCAAGCAAGCTTGATTTTCCGACATTTAGGGCTTGTTTTCTTATTTGTCTGTGTAATCCTTCTACTGCATTAGTAGTATAGATTATCCTTCTTATTTCCTCTGGATATTTGAAATAGCTTGATAGATTATTCCAATTGCTATTCCAAGATTTTAAAACAATTGGATATTTTTTACCCCATTTCTCTTCTAGGTCTAAAAGTTTAGTTTCAGCATAGTCTTTATTGTTAGCTTTATATACTTCTTTTAAGTCTACCATAAACTCTTTCTGATCTTTGCTAGCCACATATTTTAAGCTATTTCGTATTTGATGTACTATACATACCTGTATTTCTGTTTTAGGGAATATCGTATTGATAGCTTCTGGAAATCCTTTTAATCCATCTATGCAACAAATTAAAATATCTTCAATTCCTCTATTCTTTAAATCAGTTAATACAGATAGCCAGAAGTTAGCTCCCTCGCTCTCAGATATGTATAAGCCTAATACATCTTTCCTGCCTTGTTGGTTAATACCTAAAACTGTGTAAAATGCTTTAGTAATAACTTGTCCTTCTTCTCTGCATTTAAAATGAATTGCATCAAGAAATACTATAGGAAATATACTTTCTAAAGGTCTATTTTGCCACTGCTTCGCCAAACATCGGTCTATCGTTCACTTCGTTCACTGGTGATTGCAAATGCCCTCACTTTGTTCGGTCGCTTGCATCCCCTAGACCTTGTTTTCTTCTATTTGTGGTATTATTTTATCTGTAATATTGCTTATTAAGCTTTTAGAAATCTCAATGCCGTACATTTCTTCTATATGTTTGCTTATATCTCTATAAGACATTCCTAAACTGTAAAGACTTAGTATTTTATTATCTAATTCTTCAGTTAATATAGTTTGATTCTTTCTTACAATATTAGGTTCAAAGGTATTATCTCTATCTCTTGGAGTATTAAGTTCAAAATCACTTACTCCAGTTTTAATAGTTTTAGAAGTATAGCCATTTCTTTTGTTGTTAAAATCATCTTTTAGATTATTTCTTTCATTATTTAAATGACTATTAATTCTTCTTTTAAAGCTGTTTCTAAAAAGTCTTTAATCATACCGGTAAATATACCATCTTTACCAGTTAAACCTTTACCTTCATAAAGCTTTTTTATAGAATCTCTTTTAAAGTCTTCATAGTTAAAGTCTTTTTTATTA
>DATIQT010000114.1:0-4407 GCA_035470525.1 Rickettsiales bacterium | reverse complement strand
TAGACCTCCTGCAAATAAAATTTTTCCTCAAAAAATAATTTCTACAAAAAGACAAGGATATTTCAAAGTATTTAATAGAAATAGTATACTTATACATTTCGTTGTTAAATACTTTAAAATTCCAAGGGTGTTGCTTGTTTTCGCACTTCACTTCGTTCAGTGGAAAGACTACACCTTCCCCGCGAGGAACGAGCAGTTGGAAACAAGCATTTGAAGTAGAAATTAGAATTTTGAGGAAAATTATTTTAAAATTATAATTTGATTTACTGCTATAGTCAAACAACTTTCACTTAACCACCAACTAAACCTAACTTTTGCTTTAATATACGAGGAGATTTAAAATTTTATTGCGATAGCGTATAACTTAATACGGTGAGACAATAAAATTTTAAAGCGACAAAGTATATTAAAGCAAAAGTTAGGTTTAGTTGGTGGTTAAGTGAAAGTTGTTTGACTATAAGTATTGAAATTGTTCAAATTTTATTTGCAGGATGTCTAATAATTGATTGTATGGTATTACAATTTTTGTAAAGATTTTAAAAGTTAATAGATGTAGTATATAACTAATTTTGAGAAAAATTAGTTATATTAAGTCTATTGATTTTCCTCAATAAATAAAGAAAAATCCAAAGTGCTTTGTTCATCAAAATGCTTTCCAATAAATTGCATACCTATTGGTAATCCAGTTTTTGAAAATCCAAAAGGAACACTTATACCGGGTAATCCACACATATTTACAGCGTTAATAAAATAATCATTTACAATACCTCTTTTACTAATTATTTTACTTTCTTCAGGAGTTGGATTAATTGGAAAAGCTATTCCAGCGTCTGTTGGACTGAAAATTATATCAACTTTTTTAAATGCTTCATTAAATTCATTTGCAATTTTTCTTCTGATTTTTTGTGATTTTATGAAGTATTTTTCATAGTTTTCTGATGAAGATAAGTAATAACCTAAAAGTATTCTTTTTTTGATGTTTTCTCCAAAACCTTCGGTTCTTGATTTTATGAATACATCTTCATAATTATTACATTTTTCTTCCGTTTTTCTACCATATCTAACACCAGTATATCTAGCTAAATTTGAAGCTAATTCTGTGTAAGATAAAACGGTATACAATAAAGAACTTGCTGTAATTGTTGGAATTGAAATTTCAATTACTTCTGCTCCACCTTGTTTTAATAATTCAATAGCTTTTAAATAAGCAGTTTTTATATCTGGTTCTATGTCGTCCACATATTCATTAAATTCTTTTATAATACCAACTTTTTTACCTTTTATGTTTGGGTTTAAATCTTCTAAGAAGTCTGGTAAGTTTTGTTCAACTGTTGTTGAATCTTTCTCATCTTTTCCACAAACTATATGAGTTAAATAAGCGCAATCTTTTACATCTTTTGTTAAAAAACCAGCTTGATCAAGTGAACTTGCGTAAGTAACCATACCATATCTTGAAATTCTGCCATAAGTTGGCTTCAAACCAACTAAATTACATAGAGATGCTGGCTGTCTAATTGAACCACCTGTATCGCTACCTGTTGCACCAAAACACATGTTTGCAGCAACAGCAACTGCCGAACCACCAGATGAACCACCTGGTACTAAATCTCTATTATCACCCTTAATTTTATATGGATTAACACATGCTCCAAAATAACTTGTTTTATTTGTACTGCTCGCAGCAAATTCGTCCATATTTGTTTTTCCAAGCATAATATAACCTTCGTCATGAAGTTTTTGTGTTACAGTTGATTCGTATGGAGGAATAAAATTTTCCAACATTTTTGAACAAGATGTTGTTCTAACTCCATTAGTACAAAATAAATCTTTAATTGCCAAAGGAATACCTTCGAGTTTTCCAATTTCTTTTCCTTCAGCTATTTTTTTATCTGATAATTTTGCTCTTTCTCTCGCTAAATCAAAAGTTTCTGTAACAAAAGCATTTAATTTTCTATCTTTTTCAATATTCAAAATACAAGCCTCTGTTAATTCGCTAGCCGAAAAATCTTTGTTTTCTAAACCTTTCTTTACTTCTAATAAAGTTAATTTTGTTAATTCCATTACTTCTCCTGAATAAGTAGTTGTGCAAATAGTTGATTTCGCATATTTAAGTTTTCAATAAAAGCGATATACAAGCATGATAAATTAAATTTTTGCCAAAACATCGTTTGGATTCCCTTCTTCGCGGGAATGACAGAAATACTGTCTGCGGTTGTCATTCCCGCAAAGGCGGGAATCCAAACTTCGTTTTTTTGTGAAAAAATATTCTTTAAAACCATATAAAATCTCTATTCGTTAATTTATAAATTACGGGTTTGTTACGCCTATTATGCTTTTATTTTTTCTCCATTACTTTTGGCACAACAAAATAATTATATAGTGATGTAGGTGCTGATTTCATCAATAATTCAACTTTATCTCCATCACTTACAACATCTGGATATTCAATCAAAGCCATATCATAAGGATTAGTTAACTCTTTCAAACCATCAACATTTATATCATCAAGCGCCTCAAGTGTTTCTAAACTGCTATTCATTAAGTCTAAATATCTTGCAACTTCCTCTTCTTTGACATCAAGCATGGCTAACTTGCAAAGTTTTTGTAGTCTAGTTTCATCAACAAATTTTTTCATTTTTTTCCCTAAATCTTTTTCGCATCTTTATCATAAAGCATAGCTGAGAACTCAGTTTCAATCACCTTCTGTCCGTCAACAAACCCAATACCTTCAATAACAAAAATTGAAAGTTTACTTCTTAAAATTTTTATATGTAATTCCAATTGGTCGCCTGGTACAACTGGTTTTCTAAACTTTACTTTCTCAATCGTAGTAAATAAAATTCCAACATTTTTCGGTGCTTTTTCGCCTAAAGATTTTATAACTAAAACACAAGCAGTTTGAGCTAATGCTTCTATTTGCAAAACACCTGGCATAACAGGTTCATCAGGAAAATGTCCTTGGAAGAATTCTTCGTTAATTGTTACATTTTTAATACCAATTGCAGTTTCACCTGGAATAAGATTTTTTATTTTATCAACTAATAAAAATGGGTATCTATGAGGTATTAACTCTTTTATTTCCTTTATATTGATTATTTCGTTATTCATCTTTTTCTCCTTTTTTATCAATCATTTTTTTTAATAAAACCGTTTGTTTATGCCATTTTCTAACAGGCATAGCTGGTGAACCGCCCCAACTACTCATTGGTTTATCTATACTTCGTGCAACACCAGAATTTCCGGCAATTTGTACTCCATCAGCTATTTTAAGATGTCCTGCAATTCCAGTTTTTCCACCTAATTGAACAAATTTTCCAATTTCTGTTGAACCTGCAATTCCAACACCTCCAGCAATAAAACTTCCAGCACCAACTTTAACTCCATGTGCTATTTGAACAAGATTATCAATTTTTGCATTTGACTCAACAACTGTGTCTTCTAAAGCACCTCTATCAATACATGTATTAGCACCGATTTCTACATAATCTCCTATAACAACTCTTCCAATTTGAGGCACTTTAAAGTTAAACATTTTATTATGAACAAAACCAAAGCCACATTGTCCTATCTGTGCCCCGTTATGTATTATACATTCTTTTCCAATATTCGTATACATAATAGTTGAATTTGCACCAATATAAGTATTATCACCAATTACACAATCATGATAAATCACAGCACCCGCACAAATTTTACAATTATTTCCAATCACCACATTTTTATCAATATAAGCACCATCTTGCACTTCAACATTTTTTCCTATTTTTGCACTCCAAGAAATATAAGTTCTTCCAGATAAACTGGGATTAACATCAAAAATCGGCACTCTAAACATAGCCTGCAAACACAACATATAAGCAAAATGAGGATTTTCATGTATTAATGCAACAGTATTTTCCGGAACTTTATCAACCATACTTTCTTCCACAAAAACCGCTCCAGCTTTTGTATGTTTTAAATCATCAACATATTTTTTATTTGTTAAAAATGAGACATCTTTCTCAGTGGCTTTTTTTAATGTAGCTACTGTATAAATTTTTTTGTTAGTTTCATAATCCCCAATAACTTTTGACTTAGTTAAAAAAACTATGTCTTCCAACTTAGCATAATTCATTTTTTTATAAAAAAACTGATTATATCTAATTTTTTTCACTTTACCAAAAAATTCTTTTATTTTCTTTAAAAACATAATATTTATTTGCACAAATTGCCCTTTGTTATTATTATTATAGAGAAAATATAAATTACAAGTATTTTTTATATCATCACCGATAATTATCCCTTAATATCGTTAAACAATTATTTAATTATTATAAATTAAGAATATTATTAATAGCTCCCCTTTGTCCTTCAGACATTTCCCCTCAAGGAGGGGAAAGATATTCTTGGTTGTTGAACCATATTGTC
>DATIQT010000113.1:0-9114 GCA_035470525.1 Rickettsiales bacterium | reverse complement strand
GGTGGTTAAGTGAAAGTTGTTTGACTATATTTAATAACGAAATGTATAAGTATACTATTTCTATTAAATACTTTGAAATATCCTTGTCTTTTTTGTAGAAATTATTTTTTGAGGAAAAATTTTATTTACAGGAGGTCTAATGAAATTATTATTTCTCATAGTCTAATTGCTTTATAATAGTTCTTCTTAAATTTAAATTATGTATAAAAAGAATTTAATATATATAGTAAAATCAATAACTTATCAAGGGTATGATTAAACTAAGCTTGTATTTACAATGATTTATAGTCTTTTTAAAAATATTCAATTAAAAATTTTTTTAAATAATTTGGCATTTCTGACTTTTTTTTCTATTTCCATTATTATGATTATTAAAAAGGATAATGGGATTATAAGACTTAATTCTTTGATGCCTAGTGGGTCTATTTTTAAGAATTTATCAAATACGGGCATGTAAGATGCTATTATGTGTATTAATGTTACTATTGTAATTGATATGAATAAAAATGGATTTTTGAAAAAACCTTGTTTGAATATAGATTGTGTTTCTGATCTACAATTGAATACTTGCATATTTTGAAATAATATCATTAAAAAAACTGTAGCACTTCTTGCTAGAACTAAATCATTTGTTTGATTTAATATTAATTTAAACGCAAAAAAACAACCAAATGTCATAACTAATCCTGAAATTAAAATTCTGCTCATCATAATATGATTAAATATTGGTTCTGTTGGTTTTCTTGGCGGTTGGGACATTTCGTTGCCTTCTGCTTTTTCTAAAGCGATTGCTATGCCTTGGATACCTTCGTTGATTATGTTCATCCATAATAATTGCAAAGCTAAGAATGGTAGAGGCAGTCCAGCTATTGTGGTTAGAATAAATATACCAATTTCTGCAAAGGCTGTTGAAATTAAGAAGAATATTATTTTTCTTATATTGGAGTAAGCTAATCTTCCTTCTTCGACGCCGTGAACTATTGAAGCAAAATTGTCATCTGTTAATATAATGCCTGCGCTTTCTCTTGCTATATCTGTTCCTTTTTTGCCCATGGCAATACCTACATTGGCATTTTTAAGTGCTGGGGCATCGTTAACACCATCGCCTGTTACGGCTATGAAGTTTCCGTTTCTTCTGATTGATTCCACAATGTCGAGTTTTTGGGTTGGCTCAACTCTTGCGTAGACTTTTGCATTTTTTGTGATTTCGTCTAAAGCTAAAGTTCCAACATCTAAAGCTTTTTTTAGGTCGTTGCCAGTGACAACTTCTTTTTGGCTTTCAACAAAACCTAGTTCGGTTGAAATTGCGAATGCTGTTTTTGGATTATCTCCAGTAATCATGACAACATTTATACCAGCCTTTTGACATTCTTCAACTGCTTGTTTAGCTTCAGGTCTTAGAGGGTCTAGCATTGCGACAAGTGATAAAAATCTAAGTTCAGTTAAATCTTTTTCAGTATATTCTTCATTTTTGTTTAATTTGTGTTTAATTTCACCACAGGCAACAGCGAGTACTCTTAATCCTTTTCTGGTTAATTCGTCAAGTTTGGTTTTTATATTATTTATTACTTTATCGTTTTCTTTACACATATTTAGGATTACTTCTGGAGCGCCTTTTACAAAAGCATAGTGTTTTCCATCAACTTCATTAAAACTAGCTGAAAATTTTGATTCAGAAGTGTAAGGTAGTAATTGGATAATTGGATATTTTTTGTGGATTTGTTTAATTTTGTAGCCTTTTTTATCTGCAATTTTTAGAAATGCTATGTCTACTGGATCACCAAAGAAAACCCCATCTTTTTCACTTGCTTCGTTTGGCAAAACAAATGAAATGAGAATTCTTTTTTCTAAACTCATTTTTTCAAAACTTACTTCTTTTTCAATAGGTTTGAAATCCTGAATTTTATCAATTAAGGATATGGTGCCATCATTTGGAATTATTATTTCTACGATATTTAACTCATTTATTGTTAATGTTCCTGTTTTATCGGAAGCTATACAAGTACATGAGCCAAGAGCCTCAACATCAACAAGATTTTTAACGATAACATTTTTTTTAGCCATTCTATTCATTCCAATGGCAAGACAAATAGTGATAGCTATTGGTAATCCTTCTGGAATTGCGGCAACACCTAAACTTGCTGCCATCATTAATGTTTCACGCCAATTAATACCATTGTATAAAGCAACTAAACCAATTATTAAAATAATAACACTAATGATTATAGTGAATTTAGATGTAAATTTTTCCATTCTATCCATTAATGGTGATTTTGCTGTTGATTTTTGAGTGATTTTGTCAGCTATTTTTCCAATTTCTGTAAACAAACCTGTTGCTTTTACAACACCTTTTGCTTGTCCTTTTACTACAATAGTACCAGCGAAACATTCATTTAATTTGTCTTGGATACTGGAATCTTCTTTTGATACAAATTCAAAATTTTTATCTACTGGTAGAGATTCGCCAGTTAACATGGATTCGTCAACTTTTAAATTTTTACTGCAAGTTAATATTATATCAGCGGGAACTTTACTACCTTCTTTTAAAATGACAACATCACCAACAACAAGATCTCTTGCTGGTATCTCAACTTCAGTTCCATCTCTACAAACAAAAGTTTTGATTTCTACAATCTTTTTTAATGAAGAAGCTGATTTTTTTGCTGAATATTCTTGTATTGTTCCAATAATTGCATTAAAAGTTACAACGGCCATTATAAAATAGCTATCAACAGTTTCACCAACGAAAAAAGATACAACAGCAGCTAGTAAAAGAATATATATTAAAGGATTGGCAAATTGTAGAACAAATATAACTATTAAAGGTGTAATTTTTTCTTCTGGTAATTCATTTGCTCCGTACTTTAGTAATCTATTTTGAGCTTCTTCTGTAGATAAACCATTGATACTAGATTCGTATACTTTGTAGATTTCTTCCATTTTTTATATGGTTGTTTTTAGTAAGAATAGTGAAGAATTATTAAAAATTCAAGTAATTGAAAAATAATATTTTTTATTTAATAATTCTAAAAAACAGATTTAAAATGATTAAAAAACTATTTTTTATAATTTTTTTACTTTTTTCTACAAATTGTTTTGCTGAAATTATTATAACAGATTTTAATCAAGATGTTGAAATTACCGATTTTGGTAGGAAAGTAACCATAGATATAAAAGCAAAAATCAAACTAGAAAGTAAAAACTATTATATTAATGGTTGGAGTTATATTTTTAGTAAAAATCAAAAAGTTGAAATTTCAGAAGCAAAAGTTGTAGGAAGAAAATATAAGAGTTCATTTGGTGATAATCAATTAAAATTTGAATTTGAAAAAGCTACTAATGGGGATACTATAGAAGTGGTTTTTAAATATGTAGAATTTAACGACAATATTCAAGAATATAGTAGGGTTGATTATGTTATGATGCCAGAATTTGCAAAAAATGCTAATGGTGTATTAAATTTGGTTATTCCGGATAATTATATAGTTTACTCTACAAACCCAAGTTTTAAACGAAATTATAATACATATACTTGGAAAGGTAAAATTCCAGAAAAAGGTCTTTCTGATTTTTTCTATTTAACATTTAAAAAAGCTAAATGGAAAGCTGAAGTTTTAACTGAAATTATTGGAAAAGAAAATTTTACAAAAATGGATATAAAAATACCTTTATATTTTAAAAATTTAAATAACAAAATAGAAAATTATAATATAACAACAAATTTTGATGATTATTTTGCTAATATTAAAGAAGATGATAAAAATATAGTAATTAATTTAAATAATATTAATAGCTCTATAGCGCAGGTAAAAATTGATACTACTTTAGAAATCGATTTAACTAGTAACAATTGGATGGAATTAGATACAAATAGATATTTAAATATTGATAGAACTTTAGGTTTAGAATTAAACAATATCATTAGCAGAGTAAGACAAGATAATAAAAATCAAGAACCAATATATATAGCTTTAGCGAAATTTGTTCACGATTATATAGTTTATGACAAATCTTATTATGGTAAACAAATGACAACAAAAGAAATTCTCAAAACAGGGAATGGTGTATGTGCTCATTATTCTCAATTGTATAATGATTTATTAAGAACAGCGGGTATACCATCTGTAATGGTTTTAGGAATGAGCTATGACCCAGAAAATAAAAAATTTGAAAGTCATTCTTGGAATTTAGTTTATGCAAATGGTAATTGGGTTTCAATAGATCCAACTTTAGGATTTTATTCTGGAATATTACCTATATCACATATAGCATTTTACTTAGACAATGTAGATGCTATTAAATATACTGTTTATAATTCTAGTATATCTGATTTTAAAAGTGATATAAAAAGAAATATTAGTTTTTTAGGTGAATTAAAATAGGGTGTTATCAATTCAGATTTTTGTAAATTAAAATACAATAATAAGTAGATAATCTACTTAATAATAAGTAAAATAAAGATTAACAAAAATAAGTAATTCCAAATTTAACTTGAAAAAGAAAAACAACCATTTATATTCTTCTATAAACTAATAAAAAAAGTTATATGAAATTTACTAAAATGCATGGTTGTGGCAATGATTTTATTGTTATTAATTCTTTCAAAGAAGAAGTTAAGTTAACTAGAGAAAATATAATTTTTTTATGCAAACCACATTTTGGTATTGGTTCAGATGGTATTTTATTTGTATTGCCTTCTAAAGTTGCAGATTTTAGAATGAAAATGTTTAATGTAGATGGAACAGAAGCTGAAATGTGTGGAAATGGTACAAGATGTATAGCTAAATTTGCTTATGATGAAAAAATAATTTCAAAAACAAAAGCTACTATTGAAACTGAAGCTGGTATAAAATATGTTGAATTAATTTTAGATAAAAAAGAAGTTATCAGTGTTAAAGTTAACATGGGAAAAGCAGATTTTTTACAAAATCCTGCTAGAGAATTCGATTTACAATGTGTTTCAATAGGGAATCCCCATGCCGTTATGGTTGTTGATAATGTAGATAAATTTCCAGTTTGCGAAATCGGTTATAAGGTAGAAAATCATAAAGGTTTTCCAAAGAAAACAAATGTTGAATTTGCGGAAATTATTAGTAAAAATATTATAAAAATAAGGATTTGGGAAAGAAGTTGCGGTGAAACTTTTTCTTGTGGTACAGGTTCTTGTGCTACATTTGCTGTTCTGAATAAGCTTGGAGTGATAGATGATAAATGTATTTTAAAATTAAGAGGTGGTGATTTAGAAATACAATTGATAAATAATGAAATTTTTATGACAGGTAGTGCTGTTAATGTTTTTGACGGTAATATTAAAATATAATTTATTTTTTATCATCATCAAGAATTATAGTAACTTTATCATTCTCATTTTTACTTCCCGTAATTTTAGTTTTGCCGGTTTGCACATTATATTCAAAACTCTCAGCCATAAGTGTTAAATTATTTTCTGTAATAAAAACATGATTTTGTAATGTAATTGTATTTTTCGCTAAATCATAAAAACCAATATCTCCTTTTGCTTTTGTTTTATCGGATATAAATTGAACATTTTTTTCAGTTTTTATAGTTTCTATATCGTTTTTATTATACTTAGTTATCATTTTATCAGCATAAAGTGTAAATTTTGCTTGTTTTGCCACTACTTTGTTTAAAAAAACAATTTCCTGTTTATCTCTGTAAATTATTACTTTTTCTGAAGAAATATCTATTGGTTTTTTACTATTATTTTCTGTTTTTGCATTTAGCAAATTTGGAAATAATAATAAAAAAACTAATAAAAATATATTTTTCATTTGATTAACTCTAGTATTTTGTTTGCTCCATTTATTGAAGCTTTATTATCGGAATTATAACCAAGTTTATTTATAACTTGTATTGTTTCTTGAATTTGTTGTTTTGCAAGATGTTTATCATTTAATATTTTATTCAATTTATCAGCAATTAATTCAGGTTTTGCATTATCAAGTACAAATTCTGGTATAATTTCTTTATTTGCCATTATATTAACTATATTAGCGTATCTAATTTTTATCATTTTTTTTGCAATTTTGTTTGTTAACCAATTAAATGTATATACTACTACTAAAGGAACATTAAATATATTAAACTCAAATGTATTAGTTCCAGATTTTGCTAATACAATATTTGCTGATGAAGTTATTTTTTGTTTCTCTGTTTCATCAGTTATTATTCTATTATTAAACTCATATTCATGGCTCATAAACTCAACTAAATCCCTTGTATAGCTATTTACAAATGTAAAAATTTGAATATCTTTATATTTATCGTCATATTCTTTTTTAAGAATTTCTATAGTTTCTATCATTATTGGAAAAATTCTTTCAATTTCTGTTTCTCTACTTCCTGGTGTTAATATTATAACAATATCATCAAGTGTTATATTATAATTTTTTAATAAATCACTTCTTGTATATTTTGATTTATACTTTTCTGTATTGTCAAAAATTGGGTGTCCAATAAATTCTGCTTTCAATCCGTATTTTTCAAAGTACTGAGGTTCAAATGGTAAAATACATAATAATAAATTATAAAGTTTAGCCATTTTTTTTGCTCTTTTTTCATTATAAGCCCAAATACTAGGTGCTATTAAATGAACCTTTTTTACATTATCAAAAAAATTTTTGTTTTTAGATCTTAATTTTTTCATTACTCTAAATGAAAAACCCGGTGAATCTATTGTTATTATAATATCTGGTTTTTGAACCAATATTTCTTTAACAGTTTTATTTATTCTTTTTAATAATTTAAAAATTCTTGGTAAAATTTCAAAAAATCCCATAATAGATAATTCTTTCATTGGAAAAATTGATTTCAAACCCTCACTTTCCATTTTTTCACCACCAACACCAAAAAATTTAATATTTATATCTCCAGCAACACTTTTTAGTGAATTTATTATCTTTCCACCCAATAAATCACCAGAAGCTTCTCCAGCTGTTATAAATATTTTTTTTTCATCTGACACTAATAACTCCCATTTATTAAAAGTTCATTTAACATATTTTTCTCATATTTTATATTGTTTTTTTAAAATAAACAATGATTTTTTTTATATCAGATCTATTATAAATAGAAAATTTATTCAAAAAAGAAGAAAAATATTTATTTGCTATTGTTAAAATTATTGGTGATAAATCACTTCCATAAAAGTAAAAATCCAAATTACTTAAATAATCTACTATAGCTAAACAACAAAATCTTAATAATACTCCCCACCATTTTTGGGAATTACTATATTAATTACTATATTATTTAATTGACTTACTCATTCGTAATCAGTAGGTCGTGGGTTCAATTCACATTCTCGGCACAAGTTTTGAGTATATTTTAATAAATACCCAGTAAAAAATAAGGGGATTTTTTCCTAAATGTTATAAACTAGTACAAAAAATAATTTTTTTTATTGTATTATTAATTTTAACTTATAATCTTTCTTATAAGAAATATTATTATTTGTTTTTATGATAACTTATTCAGATGATCCATTTTTGAATCTAAAAAAGATTACGCCTATTTATTGTAAATTGTATAATTTTTCGGTGTTTGTGGCGTATTTTGGACTTATAATTATTAGTTGGTATTTTGTGAATTTGGCTTATACCATTAATACACCATCTTATGACATTTTGTGCTTTGGTTGTAATTTATTTTCACACATGGTTAATATAAGTTTATTACTAATTTGGTTATTCTTTTTATATTTTTATATATTAAATGAAATAAGATTTAGATTTATACATTATCTTGGAAAGATTAGTAAGCACTCTGCAAAAGTTAATAATTCTCTTTATATTTTTGTATCAGTTCTTTTTACAATTATTACATTATTTATAATCTTATAGGAAAAATCATGATGAATGAAGAAAGAAAAGAAATATCATTATCAAGACACGGAATTTCAGGACTTATACTTTTACCATTATTGGCATGGTTTTTGATATCATTCTTTTATATTATTTCAGATCCAGTAGGTTATTTACCAGTATTTTTCTACTCCCCAATAAATGCCATTTTTGGTATATTTTTTATAGTTATTGTTTTATATCATTTAAACTTCGACATAAAATATGTAGTAGAAAACAGTCAGATCAGTCAAAATCTAAAAAACCTACTCATGTTAATCTTCGACTTTTTGTCAATCATAGTAGCTGTTTCAACGGTTTTGTCTATATTGCAACTACACTTCATGGGTATATTCATTGCGTAAAAGTAGTGACCTCGCAAACTCTTCCTCACAGCTCTCTTATATAAGAGAGCTTTATGCTAATGAAGATGATCTGTTAAAAAATATTAGAAATCAATGTATATTAGATAATAAAGCTATTACCATAAATCCAGAAGAAGGCAAACTTTTACAATTACTAATAAAACTTGGCAATATAAAAAACATAATTGAAATCGGAACCCTATATGGATATTCAACCATCTGGTTAGTTCGTGCCCTACCCCACACAAAAATCTACACTATAGACAAAGAACCAGAAAACTCCAACACTGCACAAAAAAACTTCAACCAACTAGAAAACAATTTGAGTAAAAACATTAAAGTCATAAATGGTGATGCTATTGAAGAACTTAATAATATGATTTCAAAAAATATTGAGTGTGATATGATTTTTATTGATGCTGACAAATCAAATTATCCTGAATACTTAAAACTATCAGAAAAATTAATAAAAAAAGGTGGTATTATAGTTGCTGATAATACATTTTTATCTGGTGGAGTTTATCAAGATTATTTAAATCAAAGAATAAGAATAAAAGCTCAAAAAAATATGAGATTATTTAATAAAATGCTTGCAGATAAAGATAAATATTTATCAATAATGATAAATACGCAAGAAGGATTAACTATTGCTATAAAATTATAAATAATATATAAAGATAAGCAGAATTTTTCAATATTTAAATAGTTCTAAAACTAAATTAGAATTAAATACTTTAATAGACCTCCTGCAAATAAAATTTGAACAATTTCAATACTTATAGTAAATCAAATTATAATTTTAAATAATTTTCCTCAAAATTCTAATTTCTACTTCAAATGCTTGTTTCCAACCGCTCGTTCCTCGCGTGGAAGGTGTAGTCTTTCCA
>DATIQT010000112.1:0-11135 GCA_035470525.1 Rickettsiales bacterium | reverse complement strand
ACATAATGATTCTGATGAACAATTTGGAATTACTCTTACAAGTTTGGTTTCTCTTGCGTCAAAAGCTTATGAAATTTTTGAAAGTTCGAAAATTGAAGAAAAACGCCAGTTAATCAATTTTATGTTTTCGAACTTAAGATTGAATGGCACGGAATTAAGATTTTCCTTGAAGCAACCGTTTAACTTAATGGTAAATTTGAGTAGTTGTCAAAACTGGTGTACCATAATTGACATTATCCGAACTAAATATTTTATAGAAGTCAAAAAAATGTCTGAAGAATTAAAACTTTTAAAAATAGTTTGAATATATTACTACTTAAAATATTTGATTATTATCACATACAAGTTATTATTACCTACGATAGCAATATTTAAGTAAGTATTTTAAAAGAAGTAATGAAAAGCAAAAAAATTAAACCACAGTATTTTTCAGATTATTGTAATGTATCAAAAGCAAAATTAAAAGAACTTGGAACTTTTAATCCAATACTTAACATTGACACAAAATTATTTGTTGACCCAATACTATTAAAAGATAGTTTAAGTAAAACAATTCGTAATTCTATTAGCACATTTAACAAATTTTTTTCTGATTTATTAATTTTACTACAATATTCAAAATCTAAAGATGATAAATGTTATAGACAAGCAAGAAGAATTGTCAATTTTCCAGAATACAAATATACTTGTATTGGTTATGGTCATAATTCCACTGATGGAAATGGTTCAGGCACAGAACTAAACGATAAAATTTACAAAGTGCAAAAGAAATTGTTGAATTTGGAAAAGAAAATTCTGATATTTTTCTGTTATTACCTTTACTAGAAGATGGTATTGGTGCTGATAGAATAAGCGATATGATTCAAAACATTATAGATGATGATATTTGTAAATATACCGTTGATATAATGCAAAAGATAGGTGTTAAAGGAAATTGCAAGCATAAAACATTAAGTCAGAAAGAATATAATTTAATTTTAAATCCTTATTCTAAGTGTGTAATTAAATTTATTCCTAAGGATATTTTATCAGAATTACCACTAGCTGATAATATTGGAAATTGGCTTGAAAATGTTTGTAATACCAATAGTCATCTACGATGTGTTGTTAATGAGAGTATTGGCAACATTTTTTATAAAACAACAAAAGAATCAAGAAAAAAGACTTTATTAGAAGAAATAAAAACTAATAGAAAGCTTTTCTTGGAAGTTTTAAAGGTTTTAAGAGAATATAGTTTAGAACATTATGATTTAGATAAAGATAGTATAGGACTTTATAGATGGCTTGAAGACAGTGAAACATTTTTTAAAACTGAATTAACAAAAGAAACGATAAATTGTGATGATAATATAGAATTTTTATCTTTGGCAATTGAAAACATAATAAATCATTTCGGACAAGTAATTTATGACAAAACTTTATGGAAAATGTTTTGGACAAAATGTTCCAGCAATTTTAAACATGTCTTAGAAAATTATTCTCAAATGTTATTTTATACAGTTTGCAATGCTTGGCTTACTTCACAAAATAGTAATATTCAATTATTTCTTGAAACCGACACAGAAACAAAACAACTTTATTTTAGATTTTGCATTTCAGAAAAAAATCAAATTATTGTTCAAGTTAAACATTCAAATAATCATCAAGGTTTAGAAGTATGCTACGAAAGACAATTGGAAACTCATAAAAATTCATCAAATAGTAAGTGTTTATATGTCGTCATGAACTTTGATGATGAAAAAGACAGTAAATCTTTAAAAAAGATAAAACTTATAGAAAATCCATGTTGCAAAATTATTGAGATAGATGTCGCTCAAAAAGACGAAAAACAAATGGATTTATTTAAAGTAGTAGAGTATGAAAATTCTAATTGGATTGAAGACACTAAATATAAAGAAGAAAAAAGCAAAGGTGGAAAAAATTCTTATCAAAGATACAAACCATTGAAAAACAAAGTTGAAGAATTATGCAAAGAAGAACTTAATAAAAATAATTATGAATCAGCATTAAAATTATCAGAAATAATTGCATTAAAACTTGAACGAGATTTTCCCAATTTATTAAATGATTTTGAACCTTATAAAATACATTTAAATGATGGTGGAGGTTGGATAAAACCAACTTTTTATGGTTGGTGTAATGAGATTTATAAATTAATAAATGGTAGAAAGTAATGGCTGATGATTTCTTTTCTATAAATAATTTTGAAAAATTTAATAATAGCAATTTTAGAGATGTATGTAATAAGAATTTACTTATTGAAAAGCTTACGAAGGTAAATTTTAGTAAAATTATTAAGAGTTTGGTTGATGATATAAATGATAAAAAATACACAATTTCAAATTATAAGGAATATTTTAGAATTAAGTCAAATGAATCCAATGTTGTAAGAAGAGTTATATCGTTTGAATTAAGAGATTTTTTTCTTTACTTATATCTTATTTATCAATTACAAGACGAAATAGCTGAGAATCGTATTGAAAACACATATGGTGGTTTTAGATTTAGCCACAAAATCAGTAAAAAAGAAAAAAGCGAAGAAATTATTGAAGAAGAAATAATATATCCAACTATATGTAAAAACGAATGGGCTAAATACTATGGTGAGTTTAACGAAATACTATATAATTTAGCACATCAAAAAAAATATAATTATGTTGCTGAAATAGATATAGCAAATTTTTATGATAATATTAATTTACAATTATTAGAGGAATCTATCAGATTTAAAGTAAATAATTCTAAAGCTGAAGTGGTGTCTTTATTGTTTTACTTTTTACATTTTTGGGACAAAAAATATAATTTTTACAGTATTAAAACTTCTGGAATACCACAGGATACTGGTGGTGAGGCTTCAAGAATATTGGCTAATTTTTATTTACAAAGTTATGATGAATATATTTATAAAAAGTGCCAAGAACTTAATATTAAATATATTAGATATTCTGATGACCAAGTTTTTCTATCGGATAATATAGAATCTTTAAGAACAATGGTATATTTAGCTTCAAAATATTTATCAAAAATATATTTAAATATAAATAATAAAAAAGTTTCCTATGAAAGTATTGACGATTTTGTAAGTAGAAAATTTTCTATTGAATTTCATGAAAAAGTAGAAGGTATGTATCACACTCTGTCTGATAGTAATTATTATAATAATCCAACACTATTTATTAAAGGATTAAAGAAATTAATTATTTTAATAAATAAGAGTGAAAATGTTAATTATGAATATTCTAATGATATAATAAATTGGATTAAACAAGATAACTACAAATATCTTTTTGATATAAAATCAGCATATGAATTAAATTATTTAAAAAATATTTCAAAAAAATTAAATATAGAAAACGATATAATAGATATAATAAAATCTTTTATTAATATTTGTTTTGACGATTATGTTATAGAACTTATTTCAAAAGTTTGGAATAAATCAGATTTGAGCAATGATTGCATTAAACGAATTAATATACTCAATAATTTATAACCTCTAGTGGTTATAAATCATCTCTAGTGCTTGGTTATACTATTGAATATCAACATGTGATAGTGAAAACATAATTAATTTTATGTTTTAATAATGCTAAATATAACCGAATCCTTAAGCAAGATTTACAATATAGAACTCACTCAAGAACAAAAGTTTGAGTGTGAGAGTAATTTTTTTGGCTTTTTCAAGCTTTTGTATGACATCAACCAAAGACTTCAAAAAGAAAAAAGTCTTCCTTCTGAAATAAATAATAAAGGAACAAAATAATGATAAATATTTCAGAAGTAAAAATTGATTTTGTAAAACCAAATGATGGAATTATAGGTTTTGCAAGTCTGTTAATAAATAATGATATATATTTAAGTTCAATAGCTATTCATGCAAAGTTAAATAATGAAGGCTATAGAATAACATATCCAACAAAGGAATTATTGGGTAATAAAGTAATAAATTTATTTCACCCAATAAACAAAGAAACATCAAACAAGATAGAAAACGAAATCTTGAACAAATTGAAAGAAGTAATGAAAAAGGCAAATAATGATAGATACAATAGTTATGATTCTGGAAAAAGAACAGTTTAGGATTGATAAACCCGAAAGATTTAATCCAAATGCAAAATTAATAAATAAATATGATGAATTTAGGGGAAATGGTGAAATAAAGTTTATTTATAATCCTAGCCTTAAAGAACAAGAAAAAGCATATTATCCTAGACTTACATTATCAAAAAGAAGTTTCTCAACTGGTGGCTTTAAAATAAACCTTAAAATTGAATTTTCTATACCAAAGTTGGTATTTGGAAATAATTTTGATGAATTAGAAGAAAATGACTTTAATAATGTTTTAGAAACTTTATTTAAAAGACTTGAAGAAATGGAAATTTATATAGCAAAGGAAATATTGATAAATGCTTATATACAAAAAATTGATTATTCAAAAAATGTTATACTTGATAAATATACAACATGTTCAATGGTTATTAGCCAATTATCTAAATTGAATACAAATAAAAGGCTTGATGTTGCTCAAACAAAATATAAAAATGAAGGACAATCAATAACATATCATAGCAGTTCGTTTGAATTAACATTTTATGATAAAGTAAAAGATTTAGAACAAAGTAAAAGTTTTGGAGAAAAAAGAAGTATGGAAGTTGACAATCAATATTGCCCTGATTTATTTCATTATACAAATTATAAAGAAAAAGTTGAAGAAAAACATTTAGAGGTTTTAAGATTTGAGGGCAGATTCTCAAGAACAAAATTGAAAAGTCTATTTAAAAAGCTAAATATAAATGCAAATTTAACCTTCAAAGAACTTTTTAATAAAGATATAGCAAGAAAAATATTACTTTATTATTGGAGTGAAATAATTGAAGATTTACACATAATGAATTTTGATACTAAAAATATTGGTAATTTAATAAAGTGTATAAAAAACTATTCAAACAATACAACAACAAACAAAATATCAAAATTAATTGGAATTATCGCAACAATTCAATCTATTGGTAGCCGAGCAACTAGAATAGAATTGAAGATTCCAGATTATCAATGGTATAGCTTGCAAAAAGAAATTAAAGCCATAGAATCTGATAAGACTAATTATAGTTTTCTAGCAATTTATGAATTTGGAAAGAAATTAGAAGAATTTAAGGCTTTAAAACTAAAGGATTGTAGATTAAAAAATTAGGTAAGAAGTAATGAATAATGAATTATTAAAGAAATATTTTCAAGAAAGTAAAGTTATTAAAAAATTTGATTTAGACAAAAAAACAATATCTTACGATAAAATAAAACAAAATAGAGAAATTAGTAAAATAAGTGGTGAAGAAGAGCTTGTCAGAGCTTATTTATTAACAAAATTGACTTCGGAATTAGGATATAAACCAGAATTAATAGAAATTGAAAAAGAATATGATATTGGTAGACCGAAAGTAAATAAGCCAAGAATTGACATTATGGTTAAAGATGAAAAAGGTAATTCATTTCTTTACATAGAACTAAAAAAGCCACAAGACTACGAAAAAGACAAAGATGAAGTAATTGAAAAACAACTCTTTAATCTTGCCTCACAAGAAAAAGGACAAGGCAAAAAAGTAAAATATCTTGTTTTATATACTTATGAAATTTTAGACAAAGAAATCAAAGATAAATGTATTCTAATTGACTATGAAAAGTTTAATTCTTTTGAATCTTGGAAAGAAGTCAGAGATTTTGCCGATAAACTTCCTGAAAGATATGGAAAAGCACAAAAAGAGCCTTATATCAAAGGCGGGGAAAAGGATTTAGAGATTAGCTTTACACATGAGCAATTAGACGGATTAAGAAAGAATTTGCATAATGTTTTATGGGGCGGTGGTGGAACTGATGATAATGATGTCTTTTCTTCGCTTGTAAATATAATTTTAGCCAAAATTCAAGATGAAAGCGAAAAGAAAAAAGGTGAAAAATATGATTTTCAAATTTTTGCATTTAAAGATGGTGAAAGTTTTGAAACTAACGAACAGCTATTTGAAAGAATAAATGAGCTTTATAAAAGAGCTTTAAAACAAAGATTGAATATAATTGATGAATCCAAACTCAAAAAATCTTTTGTTGTAGATGAAAATAAATTTTCATTAAATAAACTTAAATATACCGTTTCTGAGTTAGAAAGATTTAGTTTTGTTGATGGAAAAAATAGTCTTAGCGGAAAAGATATTTTAGGTGATTTTTTTGAGGGTATAATTAGGGAAGGATTTAAACAAACAAAAGGACAATTCTTCACTCATATAAATGTTGTTAAATTTATGCTTTGGGGATTACAACTTGATAAATTAGCTATTGATAGAGTAAATAAAGACCTAGAAATTCCTTATTTAATAGACCCAAGTGCAGGAAGTGGAACATTCCTTATTGAATACATGAAATTTATTACTGAAAATCTAAAAAGAAGATTTAGACAGAAATTAGATGAAACAAGAGATGTAGAAGACAAATTTCATCAATGGTTTATGCCAGACCACAGAGAAAATAAATGGGCTTCAAATTTTATATATGGTGTAGAAATCAACTTTAATTTAGGCACAGCCACAAAAGTAAATATGATTTTACATGGCGATGGCTCAACAAACATTTTTGTTAAAGATGGACTATTACCTTTCAAATTTTACGACAAAGAAACAGCACCAAACTTTTTAAAGCAATATGAGCAAGATGAAGTTTATGGTAGCAAAGAAGTAAATGGACAATTTGATTGTATTATCACAAACCCACCTTTTAGTGTAGATTTAGATAAAGACACAAAAAACAATGTTAAAAATGAATTTTTATTTGGAGATAAAAAAAATTCAGAAAATCTTTTCATAGAAAGATGGTATCAATTACTTAAACCAAATGGTCGTTTCGGTGTCGTTTTACCAGAAAGTGTATTTGATACAACAGAAAACAAATACATCAGATTATTTATTTACAAATACTTTAAAGTAAAAGCTGTTGTATCTTTACCGCAACTTACTTTTGAGCCATTTACAAGCACAAAAACAAGCTTACTTTTTGCTCAGAAAAAAACAAAAGAAGAAATTGAAAAATGGAATGAACTTTGGACAAAATACTCTAATGAATGGAATCTTCTAAAAACAAGATGTGAAAATTTAGTAGCAATTTATTCTGAAGAAAAAGACAGAAAAAAATTACCATCAATTAAAGATTTAAGCGAAAAAGAAGAAAAAGAGATTTTAACAAGAATGCTTAAAGATTACATTGAAGAAGATGACAATAAGCTTTCATCAAAAGAATTAGTTGAAAAATACAAAGATGAATTAAAAGAGCTTTGCCAATATGACAACGACACAAAAGATATTTTTGGCTTTGTAAATACTTGGTGGGTATTTGGTGAGGTCGCCAAAGAATTAAATTATAAGATATTTATGGCTGAAGTTGAGAATATAGGTTATAAAAGGACAAAAAGAGGCGAAAAACCAATGCCAAATGAACTTTTCCGCACAAATAATAAAGGTGAGGTTTTAGTAGATGATGGTATTAAAGAAACAGCTTTGGATTATTTAAGGAGTATAGAATGGAATTAGTTATTTTTGAAAAGTTTAAAATTCGTAGACATTTTGACGAAAAAAAGCAAGAATGGTTTTTTTCTGTTATTGACATTATATCAGTTTTAATAGAAACAACAGATATTCAAAAAAGCAGAAATTATTGGAAGGTTCTTAAGCATAGATTAAATAAGGAAGGAAGTCAAACGGTTACAAATTGTAACCAGTTGAAAATGACCGCACAAGATGGAAAATCAAGAAAAACAGATGTTGCGAACCTAGAAACAATTTTCCGTTTAATTCAATCAGTACCAAGTCCAAAAGCCGAACCAATAAAATTATGGCTTGCAAAAGTTGGTAATGAACGAATACAAGAAATTGCAGACCCAGAACAATCATTAAACCGAGCCAGAGAGAACTGGAAAAAACACGGCAGAAGCGAAAAATGGATTCAACAAAGAATGATGGGACAAGAAACCCGCAATAAATTAACTGATTATTGGCAAGAAAGCGGAGTCAAAAAAGGCAATGAATTTGCAATTCTCACAAACATAATTCATCAAGAATGGAGCGGATTAAGTGTTGCCAAACACAAAAAACTAAAAGACTTAAAAAGTGAAAATCTCCGCGACCACATGAACGAAGCAGAATTAATATTTACAGCCTTAGCTGAACTTTCCACAAGACAAATTGCTGAAAATATGAAAACGAAAGGTTTAGAGCAAAATAAACTACCAGCAAAGAAAGGTGGAGAAATTGCAAAGAATGCAAGATTAGAGCTTGAAAACAAGACAGGAAAGGCGGTTGTTAGTGGCGAAAACTTCTTATCAAAAGAAGCCAAAAAGAAGGGGCTGAAGTAGTATGGGAATGAAGGCTTTTGAAATAAATTTTAAAAATTTAAAAAATGATTCTTGTTTAAGAAATGATGAAAAGTTTTATAATTTTTTATATGAATCTGATTGGAATTTATTTAAATTAAAAGGCAAGTTTATTTCATTGAAAGATATTTTAATGGATGACTACAAGTTGTTCAATTATGAAGAAGGTGAAGAGTATAATGGGATTCCAACTGGACAGTCTTTTATAGATGAAGAGGGAGATATTAAGGATTATCAAATTGTCAATATAGATGAACATCCAGGACGATTGAAATATAAAGTGTCTAATGAAAATATATTGATTTCAAGTTTAAGATTGGCAAAATCTCCAGCTTTGTTATTTGATAATAAAAATTTAGATAAATATGTATTTTCTAATGGTTTTTATATATTTAAAGTTAAAAATGGATGGAATAAAAAATTTATATTATACATTCTTAGAAGCAAAAAACTCAAAAATATTCTTGATAATCATATTTATAGAGGAATTGGCATTTCTTCTTATAAAAAAGATGATTTATTAAAAATAAAAATTCCTTTAATTTCAAAAGAAGAACAAGACAAAATCGTTGCCAAAATTGAACCAATAGAAAACAAAATCAAAAAACTAAAAGCAACAATCAAACAACCCCAAGATGTTATAAATAAAGTTTTTGCTAGAGAGTTTAAGTTTGATTTAAAAAAATTTGAAGAATTGAAAAAAATAAAAAATTATTATTTAGACTTATCGGTAGCCTCTAAAAATAAGGACTTAAGAAATAGTGTTGTTTTCCATCAGGAATCAGTAAGATTTGTAATAGAAGAGTTAAATAAAATTTCTAAAACTAAAATTAAAGATTTTATTAAAGAACCTATTGTTCTTGGTTCAAGTATTTCGCCATCTGATTTTAATGAAAATGGCAAATATTATTATGTTTCTATGGCAACAGTAAAAAATTATTGCCTTGAATTAGATGAATCCCAACTTGTTTCAAATGAATATGCAAAATCAAATTTAAATAAATCCATTGAAAAGTTAGATATTATAATGACTCGTTCTGGTGTTGCTATTGGAAAATTTGCACTTGTAGAAGAAGATATAGATGGTATTTTTGCAGATTTTACAATGAGAATAAGATTAAATAACTACAATCCTTATTTTGCTTATTATTATTTTAGGACAGAGTATTTTCAACATATTATACATAGTAATAAAAAAGGATTACAAAATAAAAACATTTTCCCAAGTCAAATACAAGAATTTCCAATGATTGATATTTCATTGAAAGAACAACAAAAAATAGTAGATGAAATAAAAGCTGAACTAGATAAACAAGAGTTGATAAAAAAACAAATAGAGTTAGAAAGAAATAAAATTGACACAGTAATTCAAGAATCAATAAAGTAGTAAAGCATGAAAGCCATAATATTATCCAGAGTATCAACAAATGAGCAACAAGAAGGTCATTCAATAGAAGCACAAAAGGCAAGGCTGAGAGAATATTGTAAAAGAAAAAATCTTGAAGTTATAAGAGAGTTTGAAATTGTTGAAAGTTCAACTAGTGGAAAAAGAAAGGCTTTTTATGAAATGCTTGAATTTACTAAAAAACAGAAGGAAATTATTGCTATTGTTGCGGATAAGGTTGATAGGATTCAAAGAAGCTTTAAGGAATCGGTAATTTTTGATGAATTAATCAAACAAGAAAAGATTGAGCTACATTTTAATACTGAGGGAATGATTATAGGGAAAAATGCAAAATCAAGTGATATAATGCGATGGGATTTTTCTGTTATGGGTGCAAAGAGCTATGTTTTAAGTTTAAGTGATAATGTAAAAAGAAGTATTGAATATAAAGTTCGTAATGGCGAATGTATAAGACAAGCACCATTTGGTTATGTTAATTTTAAGAATGCTGATAGAAAAAGCGATGTTAAGATTGATACGGAAAAGGCTTATTTTGTTAAAAAAATATTTACAGAATATGCGAAAGGCACAACATCTTTTCATGAATTGGCTAGAAAATGCAAGGAATGGGGTTTAACTGGTAATATTAAGCAGAAGGCACTTTCTCACAATGTAATAAATATTATGCTTAATAATCCGTTTTATTACGGCTATCAAAGAGTTTATGGACAACTTCATAAGCATAAGTATGAACCTTTAATTTCAAAAGAATTGTTTGATAAATGCCAAGAGGTTATGAAGGGTTATAAGAAACAAGAGTTTAGGCAAGCAAGAAATAATTATATTTTTAAAGGTCTATTAAAATGTGATGTTTCTGATAGGGTTGTTTCTTGTGATTTGAAAAAGGGCAAATATGTATATTTAATATGTAGAAATCCAGAAAATCCAGAAAAAAAGTTATTTATTAAGGAAGAAATAGTTTTGGAACAAATAGAGAATGTTTTTAAATCTCTGCAAGTGCCTGAAGAATTATTTGTAAATCTTCAAAAACATTTAATGGATAGTATGGAATCAGAAAGACAATTTCGTAATGAAGAAATAAAAAGATTAGAAAAAGAAAATGCTGTTTTTCAAGAAAAGTTTGATACACTTTTGGAAATGCGATTATCTAAGAGAATTACACAAGATGAATATGATAAAAAGGCAACACAATTAAAAGAAAGACAAAATAAATACGGAATTAAAGATACATAATGATTCTGATGAACAATTTGGAATTACTCTTACAAGTTTGGTTTCTCTTGCGTCAAAAGCTTATGAAATTTTTGAAAGTTCGAAAATTGA
>DATIQT010000111.1:0-12120 GCA_035470525.1 Rickettsiales bacterium | reverse complement strand
TCTCTCTAAAATTTTATTGTCTCACCGTATTAAGTTATACGCTATCGCAATAAAATTTTAAATCTCCTCGTATATTTCTGCAAAAGCGGTTTATTTAGTGGTTAAGTGAAAGTTGTTTGACTATAAACTATAAGGAATAGTTAATTAACTTTAGATTATCTAAGTTTTTTAGAAATTAAGTAACAGCCAAAAATAAATATTGGGAGTGATAAAATCTGTCCTAATGTAAAGTATTGTAATATATAGCCTATTTGAGAGTCTGGTTCTCTGAAAAATTCAATACTAAATCTTGAAATAGAATATCCAATTAAAAATAAACCGCTTAATACACCTTCTTGCCTCCTGATTTTTGTGAATCTTGCAAGGCAGAATAAGATACAAAATAAAATTAATCCTTCAAAAAATGCTTCATAAAGTTGACTTGGATGTCTAGGAAGTGGACCACCATTTGGGAAAATTATTCCAATTTTAGATGTGGTTATTCTCCCATATAGCTCCATATTGACGAAGTTTGCTATTCTTCCGAAGAATAGTCCTATTGGTGTAGCTACAGCTAATAAATCGCAAAATGCCCAATAATTTATTTTGTGTTTTTTGCATAATAAATATATGCCGATAAGACAGCCAATTAAACCACCATGGAAAGACATGCCCCCTTGCCATATTTTTATGATATCTAAAGGATTTTGTAAGTAATAAGAAGTGTTATAGAATAAAACATAACCAATTCTTCCGCCTAATATTATAGATAATACAATATAAAGAAAAAAGTCATCACTTATAGCTTTTTCATTGAAAACTGTTTGTTTTTTATTGAAATAATTTATTATGAACCATGCAAATATTATACCGAAGATGTAAGCTAAAGAATACCATCTAATGGCTAATGGTCCTATTTGAAAAATGATTGGGTCTAATATTGGTAAGTACATAATGTGATATTTGTTATATATGGTTAATAATAATTTAAATTTTTATTTATTCAATAACTGTTATAAATATACTTCTATAAATAAAATATTTATTTTTAAATATCTTGAGCTATATTAAAATTTATAATGTTATTATATTAAAAAAGCTTGATTTGGCGTAATTGGGTAGTTATTGATGAAGGTTAGAAATTTACTAAAATTATTTTAAATAAATCTTGACTTTAATTTCTATGTGTGCTTTACTATCTTAGAAATCAAATACAGTGAGTTCGTAGCTCAGTAGGTAGAGCACATGACTTTTAATCATGTTGTCGCGGGTTCGATTCCCGCCGGACTCACCATTCACGAATATTTGAAAATCAACAAACTAATCCTTTTTTTAAAATAATTTATCACAGTAATCAGTTGTCCCTGTGTCTAAATTGAGACCATTACACATTTTCAAGCAACATAAGAAGATTTTGCTTAGTTAATTTTACATAGTGTTTTTCAATTATTAAAGCTGTTGAATGTACTAACAATTCTTTCACATTAAATCAAAATAAAGCGATAAAGAAAGGTAGTGGTAATAAATTAACTATTAAAGAAATAGCAGAGATAAGTAATTTATCTAAAAGTGAATATTATAGAATAAGGACTCAAATTGAATATAAAGGTTCTACTTATTGGAAATATTATAATAAGCAAAGTACTAAACCACATAATTTTAGACAAAGTAAAATAAGTGAAGAAATTAAAAACACAGTTTTATTAATAAGACAGAATAATCCTACATATAGTAAAGTTAAGATAAATACTATACTACAAAGAGATTATAAAAACTTAAATTTAGAAAATATTAGTGATAGTAGTATAGGTAGAATACTTAAAGATTTTCAATTAAAGTCTTTAATAACTTTGAAACCAAATAAATTAAAGAATAAAGATATAAATAAACATTTAAAAATAGAAAGTGATACAAGGCCAAGAAACTTTGAAGGAAGACATAGTCAACCCTGGAATTTTGAAGAACATTTTATTGGTGATATTAGTAGAAATTTAAACAAAGACATAAAAAATGATAAAACTAAAATGAATAAATTAAAAAGATTAAAAAAGAATAATAAGCTCATTAATAATAAAGCTAAATTAGGTGAATTAATTCAAATAGATCATTTAAAAGTAAGAATTAGAGACTGTTCACAATTCTGTGTCAATAATCAAATAACTTAAATTAAATTTTTAAACATAAAAAATTTAAAAATTTAATTTAAGTTATTTGATTATTGACACAGAATTGTGAACAGTCTCGACCCAACACCACCCACTACCTCTTAAACTTCTTAATCCTATCCAAAATCCTACTCAACCTATCATACTTCTTCCCCTCATCATACCTCACCCCACCAGTCTTAATAATATAATTAAGCACAGTCCTAAAATGAATAATATCATTTCTAATCTCAATATTATTTTCAACATAATACATCAGAACCCTTTTTATCGGCTCCACCATATCAGCATTAATCGCATTATTCTTCTCAAACTTTTTCTTCAGATCAACCTCCCCTTGCGAATCACACAACTTTTTCATAAAATCATCTTTCATCAGATCACCCATTTCAAACCTCATTTTTTTAATTAATAAAAAACGCACTTAAAAAAGTGCGGAGGTTCAAACAACTGACAGTATCAGCTCTTACAGCCTTTTGAGTTATTGCTAACTCATTATAACCGCAAGCCTCCGCTATATTTACAGTTTGTAAATACAAAAAAGGCCTGCGAACTAAATTAAATACTGTTTTGGTGTTTGAAACCATCACTTTGCCCGTAGGCAAATTTAATATTATAATAGCAAAATTATTTTGCAAGAGATTTACATAATTAGCTCCCCTTTGCAGAAATGGATTTGTAATCCATTCTTGATGAATAGTCAATTAAAACTACCTGTTTGCAAAAATTTTAATGTTTTTTGTATAGCTTCTTTATTATCCGGTAAAAATCTATGTCCGCCAGAAATTACGATATGTTCTTTCATACCTTCAAGTTTTGAACTTTCTATTGAAACTCTGCCGTCATTTTCACCTTTTATTAAATATGATAAAATCTTGCCTTTATGTTTATTTCCAATAATTATACCAACTTCGAAATCAGCCTTTCCTAATTGTATTGGAAGACTGGTTTTTGGGTCTGTGGATAATTGCATAGCGGCAGGTCCTTGTAATGCTTTAAATAACCAACCAAATATTTTGTTATAACCAAGAAAGTCTACAATTTCAGTTCCATGGTTTGGTGGTGCAAGCATTACAACTCTGCCTAAATTTTTAAGTTTATTATTTTTTAGGTAATAACGAAGAATAATACTCCCCATAGAATGAGTAACAAAATTTATTTTTTTAGTTTTATCGGTACAATATTTTTGAATATCACTATTTACAATATTTGAAAATTCTTCTATTGTTTGTTTGTGTGATGGATAATTAATATTTACAACTTCATAACCGTTCTGTGAGAGAAATTTTCCCATCTTTTCCATGGATTTTGATGTTCTTGCAAGTCCGTGAATTAGAACAACATAGTCGTTATTAGCAAATGTATTTTGTATATTCATAAGAAAAAATAATATTATTAAAATAAGCTTTTTCATAAGTCTTTTAAGCAATACTCTGATATAATTTTTAAGTTATTAATATTTTTTTTCAACTCATTAAGATTATTTATACAATTTTTTACAAATAATTTTATTTTATCTTTAACTAATTGTGTTTCATTACTATTAATTTCAGAGTCTTTTAAATCATCTGCTAATTGAAAAGCTTTTCCAAAATTTAAAGAATATTCTATTAAATTTTTTTCTTCTTTTTCATTAGCTTTACCTAATATACAACCTATTTTTATACAAGCTTCAAATAAATAACCAGTTTTTAGTATATTGATTTCTTCAGCTTCTTTGGAACTTTTTGATTTATCGTTGTTTGCAAAATCCATGTCTAATGATTGCCCTAAACACATACCTTTATAACCTATGGCTTTTGAAATTATTTCTATGATTTTACATTTTTCTTCACTTGTTAGAATTTTTGTTTTTGTTAATATAGTTTCAAAACATAAAGGAATTAAACTATCGCCAGCTAAAAGTGCGTCATATTCATTAAATTTTTTATGGCATGTTAATTCACCCCTTCTATAATCATCATTATCCATACAAGGCAAATCATCATGAATTAATGAAAAAATATGAATCATTTCAACTGCACAAGCTACAGTAATTAAATCTTCTTCATTTGTACTGCTAAAAAGTTTTGCAGTTTCCATAACAAGTAACGATCTTAATCTTTTTCCATTACAAAGCAAACTATATTTTATAGCTTTTGTTAAATTCTTATCGTCATCTTTTATTAAATCATTGAGTTTTTGATTTATGATTAATTTAGTATTGTCTATTAGTTGTTCTAAATTCATAATTATTTTATAAGTGTGTTCTATGTTTTTTAATATATTTAATAATTATAGTCAATACTAGGTTAAAAATGTGTTTATATTTTTTGTTATAATATTTATAATATGTCATTTAATTATAAAAAGCATAAGTTATTGAAAAATAAAAACTTATATCTACAATACTCAATTAATAATTTGATTTTAAAAGGTCGAATTAGCTTATTTATATTATAAACAAAACGGAGGAAAAAATGTTTAATGAGAAAAAAAGAAAAAGAGATGATAAAGTGGAAAAGTCTACACAAAGAAAGATTCAAGAAAAGGAAAAAGGAAAATTGAATTTTGTTATAATTGAAAGTAAATTTGTAGTTCCTGAAGCTGATGGGGAAAAAAGCTGTAGTAATTCAACACAAACAAATTCTATTAATGAACAAGAATTTAATTTTCATTTTTATAAAGAACAAAATAAAGAATTTTCTTCATTAAGTGATAAGCAAATTTTAAGTTCTTTTTCAACTCCAATTACAAATAATTCAAGTGATAATACTGATAAGAATATAGAAGATTATCTTAAATCAGATAATGAAAAAAAAGAAAAAAAATTTGGAGATAATTTATTTATATTAAAAAATTGTTCAAGTGAACAAGAAAAAAATTATATTAATAAAAATAAAGATATTATAAATGAAGAAATAAAAAATTTTATTTTGTATTTAAGTATAATACGAAAAATAGAAAAACAAAAGTCAATTGATAAAAAAGAATTGGGAAAAGAAGAATTATTTAATTTAATATTAGCTGAAGAAATGGAAAATTATTATGATATAATTTTGAAAGAAGATTCTAATAATTTAAAAGAAGAAGATTTAAATCTGTTAATTAATAAGTATGTGTATTCTTGTATTTTTGAAGAAGATGAAAGATTGATTAAAAACCTGTCAAGAGAAGAGGAACTAATTAAATTAAAACAAATTCAAAATGAAATAAAGGAAAAAGAGAAAAATTTTTCATATATCGCAAATTCATTAATAAGTAATGATAAAATTAATGAAATTGAAAAAGGATGTGAATCTTTCTTGCAAATTTTTAACGGTATTGACAAAAGTAATATTATAATGAAACCAGAATTATTTAGAAATTTATCTGATTTAGAAAATATTAGTGAAAAAACAATTTCTGAATTTTTAAAATTTCAAACTGTGAATACTTTTGAAGGAACACAAGCTAAAAAATTTTTAAAAGAAAAAAAATTAAAAAATAACGAAAATATAAAATAGTTTTATTATTTTATAAATATTATTAGCTTTTTTATTATTTATAAAGTATTTATTAATGAAAATTTATAGTTAAACAACTTTCACTTAACCACTAAATAAACCGCTTTTGCAAAAATATACGAGGAGATTTAAAATTTTATTGCGATAGCATACAACTTAATACGGTGAGACAATAAAATTTTAGAGCGACGAAGGGTGATTAAGGCAAAAGTTAGGTTTAGTTGGTGGTTAAGTGAAAGTTGTTTGACTATAGTATGTTATATTTTATATTTAAAAATTTTTATAATATACCTGTTGCATAACAATTTACAATTTTTCTTTGTTTAAAAAATATAAATTGTTTTATGTATTATGTCTGATATAATGATTACTCAAAATTAAATTTTCCTTTATTTTATTAAATTATGTTTTATACTGTTATTACTTATATAATTTAATTATTATGAAAAAAATATTTATTCTTATATTTTTGTTATTTTCACAATTTGCTTTTGCGGAAACAGAAGAAGATTACATAATTGACAATCTTAAGGTTAATAGATCTGATAAAGACGCAACAACTGCTAGGGAAAAAGCAATTACTAAAGGACAAAGAGATGCTTTTAATATAATTTTAGCAAGACTTTCTATAGACGATACCAATAGTATGGCTATTTCAGATGAAGAAATATCTCAAATGTTGAGATCTTTGCAAATTAAAAATGAAAAGATTACTGATAATTCATATAGTGCTACTTTAACATTAGAATTTAGTCCTGATTATGTTAAATATATATTAAACAAATACAAAATAACAAAATTTTCACCAGTTTTTGATAGTTATTTAATAATCCCAGTTTTAAAAGAAGATGGCAATACTTATGTATGGGAAAGAAACAACAGATGGACTAATTTTTTCAATAAAAATGTAAAAGAAAACAATAATATTTTCTTGATAGAAAATGATTTTGCTTCAAAAAATCTTGTTGATACAGCTTCTTTAAATAAACCGATTTTTTCAAAATTTAGAAATTTGGCAGAATTATATAATGTAAATAATATTGTAGTCGTAATTGGAAATTATAATAAAATTACAAATGTTATAGATACAAAAATATATGTATTAAGTAATAGGAGATCTAGAAATGCTGCATTAAATTATGAAATGCAAAATCCAAACAATCCTAATTTAGATTTCAACGATGCTTCTATAAAAATAATTGAATACCTAAATGGTTTAGCAAGCTTAGATCTTGAAAATAATGAATATAGTTATAGTTCTCAAAATCAAAGGGAAGGAACTTATATTTTTGTAAAAATTTCTTCAATAAAAGATTATAATAATATTAATAAAATTTTAAGAAATAATAAAAATATTACATCAGCAAATTTGAAATCAATAGAAAAAAAATTAGCTATTTATTTTGTTAAATATAAAGATAACGACTTGCAATCTCTTATCTCTTCTCTTGAAGCTGATGGATTTTCTGTTAGTGAAAAAAGAAACGGGTTATTTATTTTTATTTAATCCAAAATATTGGGTGTGTAAATAATATAAACTTATGAAAGAATATTTTAAAAAGTTTATCAATGTAGAAGAAAGCGAATCTGTATTTTTAAAAGATAGATTAAAATTTATTTTATGCTTATTATTCACAATTTTTTGTGTATTAATTATAAAATTATTTTATGTTTCTATCTTCTTAAAACAAAAAAACATACAATTAAACGATTTAATCAACAACAATACAATGAGATCTTCGATAGTTGACAGAAACGGAGTTATTATTGCTTCGGATATAGATTTAGTAAATTTTTACTTAAACAGGGATTTGTTGACAAACCCCAAAAAAACCTCAGAAATCATAAAACAAATAATTCCAGAAATAAATGAACAAAAACTATATGAAAAACTAATAAGTTCTAAAAACAAAGCGAAGTTTATATTAATTAAAAAAAATATCACTCCAAAACAGCAAATAGCAATTAAAGAATCCGGCATTCTTGGTTTTGAATTTAATAGCACAAAAGGTAGAATTTACCCACATAAAAATCTGTTTTCTCATATAGTAGGATATGTTGATGTGGATAGAAATGGAATAGCTGGCTTAGAAAAACAATACAATGAATATTTAAAAAGTTCAAATGGTACACCTCTGCAATTAACCTTAGATATTAGATTACAATCAATGCTAAGACAGCAATTAATAAAAGGAATGAATAAATACCATGCAAAATCAATTATAGGTATTATCAGTGAAGTTAAGACTGGAAATATTTTAGCTATCGTAAATTTACCAGATTTTGACCCAAATCAATCATCGCAAGCCACAAAAGAAGAATTATATGACAAAGCTACATATAGTTTATATGAAATGGGGTCTATTTTTAAAATATTCACAGTAGCCCTAGCTTTAGATGAAGGAATAACCACACCAAACAAAAAATATGATGTTTCTCAAATAATAAGTTATGGAAAATATGAAATCAAACAAGATAGATATTCGAAAAGATTTGAAACACCTGAAGATATATTGGTTTACTCATCTAATGTAGGTGCAGGATTAATTGGATTAGAAATAGGTACAGACAGATTAAAAGCCTTCTTAGAAAAAATAGGAATGTTTGATAGAGTTCCAACAAACTTCCCATCTTTAGCAAAACCACTACTACCAAAAGTATGGCGAGAAATTAATACAATCACAGCTTCTTATGGGCATGGACTCTCTGTTACACCTTTACATATAGTTATGGCAGTTGGTGGTATAGTCAACAATGGTTTAATTGAAACACCTAAATTTGTTCAAAATGAATCATCTATTGAAACAAAAATAATATCAGAAAAAACTTCAAAAATTATGAATTTATATCTAAGAAGTGTTGTGAAAAGAGGAAGTGGTTGGCGAGCCAATAGTTTAGGTTATGCTGTTGGTGGAAAAACAGGTTCAGCAAGACTTTTAGATAGAGAAGGAGAATACCAACAAGGAAACATAATGGCAAACTTTGTCGGTGTATTCCCAATGAACGATCCCCACTTTTTAATTTACATAATGGTGGAAAGTCCCAAAAATTCAGAATTTACAAAAGAAACCATCTCTGGAGGAAACATTGCAGCACCAATATTTGCAAGAATAATAGAAAGTATTGCTCCTGTTCTAAATGTAATTCCTTATGTTGAAAGAATAGAATAGAGACTTATTATAAAACATTCCTATTTAGTTTTAATTGATTTTATACCATACAGAACCATCATCATATGTATAAATACATTTTAATCTAACTGTATTATCATCATCTTGAACTTCACCCATATTGGAAACTGTAAAATCAAAATTTGTCCAACTTAATGAAGAATATCTACTATCATTAACTGGTTTTACACATCTAGGCAATAAATCACATTCATATATAAAATCTTCAATCCACTCTCCATTTTTTCCACATTTTTTTGCTGCTCTATTGTCAATTAATATACCATTTGAATCTATATATGTTGATAAATAATAATAATCCCCAGATTGCGCTGGGTTATTAACTAAGGAAGGACAAAATTCCTCGGAAAAAATAACTTCCCCATATTTCCCAGAATAAAAAGTCATTTCAGAGGCACCAGTTTCTGAATCCGTTGTAGTTAAATCTGGACAAACTTGCATTTCTTCTTCTAAACCTGGTATACGAAAGTTAACATAAGTTTTTCCATAAAATAAAAAATCAGTATTTGAAGTATTAATAGTAAAATTTTCTACTGGATAATTTTCTGTTCCAGAAAAACTGTTGACTCTAGTGTTTTCATATGTATAAGCACCTCTTGTATTTTTATTAAAAGATATAAGTAAATAAACTATTCCATCTTTTACATATTCCCTTGTCAAAGTATAATCTGTTCCATCTATAGTAATTGTGGTTTCATCTGTATGATGTTTTGCATATAAAAATCTGCTGTATGAATCTTCTTCTGTTAATTCTTTTGGTATTATATAAGCTATTTTATTACCCCAAGCATCACTAACATAATTATTTGGTAAACCAAGAGTCAAAGCAGGAACACCACCGTAATAAATCTCTTCAGAAGAAGAATTAGTAGATTGAAAAACACCTACATTATCAGCATCGCATTCATCACTAGAATTTAATTTTTCAACACCAATACTATCAGAACTATCTGTACAACTACTTTCATCACAATTCAAGGGAGCAGGACATGGAAATCTATTATATTTGGCAACATAACTTTTTATTGATAAATCTATTTCATTAAATCTAGATTTTGTTGCAAAAATTCTCCTTTTATAATTTGTTATATTATAAAATCCTAAAACAGCTGACATTAATATAACTAATACTAAAATTAAAATATTTAGAACTAAAAGATTATAACCTTTATTATTTTTTATCATAAAACAAAATCATTTATTGAGCCATCTTTTAAATTTTTAATTTTTAATTTATTGGTTTTTACTTCATCTTCACCAACAACTATTAAAAAATCTGCCCCACATTTATTTGCTTTTTCCATTTTTTTCTTAAATTTTCCAGAATAAATAAATTCAACTATTTTTCCCTGTAATCTTAATTTATTTGTCAAATCAAGAGAAAAATCATTTTCATTATCAGAAACTGGAACTATCGCTATTACTTCTTCTTTTTGCAACAAACTTTCATTCAATAACAGCATCATTCTTTCCACACCACCACCAAAACCAACAGCGGGAATTGAAGTTCCACTCATTTGTTCTATTAAATCATCATATCTTCCACCACCTAATGCTGTTGATTGAGCACCCAAATCAGTTGTAGTAAATTCAAAAACCGTAGAAGTATAATAATCAAGCCCTCTTACCAATAAATTATTTGCAAAATATTTAATTCCCATTCTATCCAAAGATTTTAAAATATTATCAAAAAACTCTCTTTCCTCATCAGTATAAAAATCACTAATTTTTGGTGCATTTTTCAATAATTCTTTATCACATTCTTCCTTACTATCAAGTATTCTCAATGGATTTTTTTCTAATCTATTTTTACTATCTTCAGACAATTTATCTTTTGATGTTTCAAAATATTTTTTCAAAGCTTCTTCATATTTAGTTTTACAAGCATTTGATCCCAAAGAATTAATTTCCAATGTAATATTTTTCAAACCCAAATCTTGCAAAATTTTATAAGCAAGAGATAAAATTTCAACATCAGCTAAATATTCTTTTACCCCTATAAACTCACAATTAATTTGATTGAATTGTCTATATCTTCCTTTTTGCGGTCTATCATACCTAAAAACAGGTCCATAAGAAAACAATTTTTGTGGCAAATTTTGATTTAATTCATCGTTATTCAAAAAACTTCTAACAACACCCGCAGTAAATTCAGGTCTTAATGCAAGCATATTACCACCCCTATCTTCAAATCTATACAGTTCTTTCATAACTATATCAGAACCTTCACCTACATTTCTTTCAAAAAGATTGCTAAATTCTATTATTGGGGTAATAATTTCATGAAAATTATAACTTTTCACGTTTCTTTTTGCAATTTCAATAACACAATTATATTTCTTACTATCTTCACCAAGAAAATCTTGAGTTCCTCTAACATTCTGAAAAGTTGTTTTCATAAAACATTTATATACAATATATTTATACAATAACCCAAATATATAATTTTTCAATAAAATTTTCTTGACTTTTCTTATATAAAATAATATATATTCTCTATACACGGCGAGGTAGCTCAGTTGGTTAGAGCAAGGGAATCATAATCCCTGGGTCGAGGGTTCGAGTCCCCCTCTCGCTACCAACAAAATAAACAATCAATTTTAGTGTGTCTTAAATGTCCTTAGCCCCTGTGTCTAAATTGAGACCATTACACATTTTCAAGCGACATAAGAAGATTTTGTTTAGTCAATTTTGCATAATGTTTTTCAATTATTAAAACTGTTGAATGTCCTAACAATTCTTTCACTATCCTCCAAATAAAATTTTTCCTCAAAATTCTAATTTCTACTTTAAAATTCCGAAGGGCTTTTGAAGTAGAAATTAGAATTTTGAGGAAAAATTTTATTTGGAGGAGGTCTAAAATATAAATTACAGTGGATAAAGCAATTTATTCTAAACATTAAGGAAGGAGTTACAAACTCCTTTCCTGCGTTTCTTGCGGTATTGGTTTGTAGATTTAAATATAATAAGAAAAAATAATTTGTATTTTAAAATAGTTATGTTATACTCAACCTTGGAGAGTTGATTAGAACTTATTAAATTGGTAGTTTTTACAGTTCATATTATGTTGTTTAATACAAAGTTACCAATATCAGACTTCAAGTCAAATTAATAATTTCTTCCGATCGCAAATTAATTCAACTCTCCACCATTTTTATTTTATAGTAATTTAAAATCTTGTTGCAACATAGAATATTTAAATTAAACTAATATTCAATAAAACAACTTTTTATAAAAAATGGGAATGTATTATTCAATAGATCTTAGAAGAAAAGTGTTAAATGCTTTATCAAGAGGAAA
>DATIQT010000110.1:0-30951 GCA_035470525.1 Rickettsiales bacterium | reverse complement strand
CTTCCACGCGAGGAACGAGCGGTTGGAAACAAGCATTTGAAGTAGAAATTAGAATTTTGAGGAAAATTATTTAAAATTATAATTTGATTTACTATAAGTATTGAAATTGTTCAAATTTTATTTGCAGGAGGTCTATTATATTAATTAGATATTTTGCATAAATAAAGTTATATCATTACCAATAAAAAAATAAGACTTATTCAAAATAGAATAAGTCTTATTTTCTATAAAAGAAATAAATTAGAATCTAGTAGTAAGTCTTACACCACCATTGTATTCTGTTAAATCTTTATAGTTCAAAGTATCACCATCATCATTGATAAAATCTTGATCTATATCATTATCAGTCATGCCAAAATAAATACCTAAGTAATTATTGTCATTCAAAGCATAATTCAAATCAATATTTAAACCATATTCACTAAATGATTTATAACTTTGTTTATCTACACCATCATTGTATGTGTTTTTAGGATTATAAGTATAGAACAAATCAATACCCATTGTTAAACTGTCTGTGAAAATAAATTCATTTTCTAATTTAGCGAAAAAATTAAATTCATCATCAATTTTTGCAGTATCATTTTTCCATTCACTAGTATACTTAGATCCAAAACTTAAAGCCATATTATATGAATCTAAATCTAATCCATATCTTACAGCTAAATCAGCAAACATTTGGTCGTTAGCATACTCTAACCAATATTTTTCAGCTTGTTGACCAACATTGAATAAAATATCAAGTTTGTTAGCATCAGCGTCTACAACTCTTCCAGTTAAACCAACATAAACATTAGTTAATTTTGCTGATTGGTCTAATTTTTCCATTTCTCTGTTAAAATCAAAATCAAAACCGTAGTTCAATGACATTGAATCATTTAAACCATATTTACCATCCATATTAAGATTCCAGCTTTTTTCAAACTCATCTTCAATAGCTAAATTTGAAGTAGTGTTATTAGCTTTGTCAAAACTAGACTTTGTATAACCAACATCTAGAGTAGAAATTGCTTCTCCACTAGTTGGCATGTAAATTGGACTTGTAATTACTGCAGCGTGAGCCGTACCATACAAACTTCCTATAACAAAGGCAGTTGTTAAAATTTTTTTCATAAAACCTCATTTATTAATAATAAAGAATATGAATATAAATCTAAAATTGTAAAATAAAAAGTCAACTATTATTTGTTTTTTACAAAAATACACTATTTATTATATAAAAATCAAGGTATTAAAAACATAATATATTTTAAAAAATTAATTTTTTTGACGCTTGATATTTTAGTAAAAATATCTATGTTATAAATAACAAATAAAAATTATTATATGAAAAATAATTTAAAAAAGAATATTATAACTTGGTTATTAATTTTTGGTGCAATAATAATATTTTCTAATGCTTTCAATCAAGGAATACAAAATAAAAATGAAATTATTTTTTCAGATTTTTTAAATAAAGTTAGCAGTGGTGAAATATCAAGTGTTGAAATAAAAGGTGATAATATAACTGGAAAACTTACAAGTGGTGAAGAATTTTATACTTTGTCAACAGATTATCCAGATTTAGTAAAAGAATTAAGAGAAAAAAATGTTGAAGTAAAAGTTATACCATTAGTTTCAACAAGTGATAGAATTATAGGTGGATTAATAGGTTGGTTACCATTTATTTTATTAATTGGCTTATGGATTTATTTTATGAAAGGTGCGGCTGGTGGATCAAATAGTCCTTTCAAATTTGCAAAATCAAAAGCTAAATTAGTACAAATGAAAGGGAAAGTTACATTTAAAGATGTTGCAGGAATAGACGAAGCAAAAGATGAACTAAAAGAACTTGTGGATTTTTTAAAAGAACCAACAAAATATACAAAAATTGGTGCAAAAATCCCAAGAGGTTGTTTATTAATTGGTGAACCGGGTACGGGAAAAACATTACTTGCAAGAGCTATTGCAGGAGAAGCTGAAGTTCCATTCTTTTTCATTTCAGGTTCTGATTTCGTAGAAATGTTCGTTGGTGTTGGTGCAAGTAGAGTTAGAGATATGTTTGAAGAAGCAAAAAAGAATTCACCATGTTTAATTTTTATTGATGAAATTGATGCTGTTGGAAGACATAGAGGTATTGGAATTGGCGGTGGAAATGATGAAAGAGAGCAAACTCTAAATCAATTACTTGTTGAAATGGATGGATTTGAAGGAAATGAAGGAATTATTGTAATTGCAGCAACAAATAGACCTGATGTTCTAGATAAAGCTTTAATGAGACCAGGTAGATTTGATAGACAAATTAATGTTAGTTTACCAGATTATAAAGGTAGACAAGAAATATTAGAAGTTCATGCAAAAAAAGTCCAACTTGCTTCAGATGTTGATTTAAGTGTTATTGCAAAAGCTACACCCGGATTTTCTGGTGCAGATTTAGCAAATTTAATTAATGAAAGTGCATTATTAACAGCCAGAGCTAACAGAAAAAGAATTACAATGGAAGAGGTTGAAGAGGCTACTGATAAAATAATTATGGGACTTGCCAGAAAAAACAGAGTTATGAAACCAGAAGATAAGAAGCTAACTGCTTATCACGAAGCAGGACATACTATTGTAGCTATGAATTGTCCTAATGTTGATCCAGTTCACAAAGTAACAATAATACCAAGAGGAAGAGCTGGTGGTGTAACATCTTTCTTGCCTGAAGATGACAAAAACTATGAAAAGAAAAATGAGATGCTTGAAGAAATAATGGTTGCATTTGGTGGAAGAATAGCAGAAGAAATTATTTTAGGAAAAGATAATATAACTGGTGGCGCAAGCTCAGATATTAAAGCTGCAACCAAAATTGCAGAAAGAATGGTTACTATTTATGGTTTTAGTGAAAAACTTGGTGAAGTAAATTATGAAAGAAAACGACAATCTGGTGAAACATATCAATTAGAAGGAAGTTCAGATGAAACTCTAAAATTAATTGATAGTGAAATAAAAGATATAATCACTCAACAAAAAGCAAAAGCTGAAAAATTATTAAAATCTAAGAAAAACGATTTAATAGCAGTTGCAGAAGCGTTGTTAAAACATGAAACATTAGATAGAGAGCAAGTAGAGAAAATAATTAAAGGTGAAAGTATAGATAAACCAGAAGAAAAATCTAAATATACTGATATTAAATTATCTATTTTAAATCCTACAACCGCCCCCTTAAAAAAAGAGAAAAAAGAACCTAAAAAAACAAAAAGGGTGAAAAAAGAAAAATAAAATTCTTGTGGTGTTAGAATTAAAACCTAAAGAATGATACACTTTAAGACTAACCCCCTCGCCCCTTGAGGGAGAGGGGTAGGGGGAGAGGGGATAATTGCTTTATAATTTGTAATAATTTCTTAATGTTTTAAAAATAGTATTTTAATGAAATTTTTCTTAAAATATATAAGTAAAATTTTCAAACAAAATTCCCCTCTCCCCCTGCCCCTCTCCCTCAAGGGGCGAGGGGGGGGGTTCTAAACCTTAAGTGTTAAAGTGTATCATTCCCAAACCTAACACCACAGTTTTTAATAATTCCACTCATTTAAAAAAGTATCTTTAAATAATTTAATAAAATCTATTCTTTGTTTTGCAATTTCCTTTCCAGTTTCTGTAAATAAAAATTGGTCAATTTTTAAAAGTTTTTCATCAAAATGATTTAAAGATGTGGTCTTTCTGTCTTTATTTTTATACTGTTCTTCCGTTAAGTCTGGCTCAGATAATATTCTTGGGTCATAAATATCTCTATTCATTTTTGAACCATAAGCAAAACATCTGGCAATACCTATTGCACCTATGGAATCCATTTTATCTGCATCTGATACAATCTGTAGCTCTTTTGTTAATTTTATATTATCTTTATTTTTTAGCATTTTTGAAAATGACATATTATTCATAATATAAAGAATTTCTTCTTTTGTATTCTTATCCAAATTTAAGTCTTTAAAAAAATCTTCAAATTTTAAACATTCTTTATTAAGAGAGTCTTGTATTTTATCATCTATAGCATCATGTAATAAACAAGCTACATCTATTATTAATTTATTCCCACCTTCTTTGTCTGCAATTTGATTTGCAATACTTTTTACTCTTATTGCATGATAATAATCATGACCAGTATGCTCATTTTCAAATAATTTTTTTATATAGTCTTCTATAATTAATATTGTTTCCATATTTCTCCTTAATTTCTTGGATGAACTTTACTATATATTTTTAATAATCTTTCTTTATCAACTTTTGTATATTTTTGTGTTGTTGATAATCTACTATGTCCTAGTAATTCTTGAATACTTCTTAAATCTGCACCATTTGATAATAAATGTGTAGCAAACGAATGTCTGAAAGCATGTGGAGTTATTTCCTCTGGTAAATCTAGCATTATTCTTATATCTCTAATTAATTTTTCAAATAATGTAGCGGAATATTTCAACCCCCTTGCTGATTTGAATAAATAATCATCGTCCATTATTATATAAGGACAAGATTTTAAATAATCATTAACTCTATCTTTAATTATTGATAAAACTGGCAAATTTCTTGTCTTATTGCCCTTTCCCATTATTGTAATTACATCGTTATTTTTAAAGAAATCTCTTTTTTTAATATTTAAAGCCTCTGAAATTCTAAGCCCGCAACCATAAATCAAAGTACATAAAGCGATATCTCTATTAACTTGCCATTCATCTTTATGCATATCATTTATACAATCAATAATCTTATCTATATTAACTTTTTCAATAGCCCTTGGTAGAGATTTTTTTGTTTTTGGATTTTTTATTATACCAATAATTGGATTTGTAATTTTTTTATTTTTTGCTAAAAATTTATAAAAACTTTTTATTGCGGACAAACTCCTTGATATTGAAGTTGTTTCATAATTTTTATCTTTTTTAAATCCTAACCAAGCCCTAAAATCGCAATGTTTAAGATTTGCCAAATTTTCTAATGTAGGCTCAACCCCCAATTTATTTCTTAAAAAAAATTCAAAATTATTTAAATCTTCTCTATAAGAAATAATGGTGTGTTTCGAATCCATTTTTTCAGTCGCTAAATATAATAAAAATTCATTAATTAAATTCTGCATTTATTTTCTTCCATAGATATCTTCGTACCTTATAATATCATCTTCACCTAAATAATCGCCATTTTGTACCTCAATAAAAACAACATTTTTATCTGTAAAATTAGACATTCTATGTTTTTCTTTAACATCAATATGTATGGAATTATCTTTTTGTAATTTTATTTCTTTTTCACCAACTATCGCTGTTCCTTCTCCTTCAACAATTATCCAAGTTTCCGATCTACAATTATGTGATTGTAATGATAATTGCGAATTTGGATATACAACAATTCTTTTTACTTGATATTTTTCTTCTCTTAAAATTGTTTGGTATGTTCCCCAAGGTCTTTTTACTATTTCTTCCATAAAAAAATTCTTTATAATCTAAATATAACTTAAATTATGTAAAATAAAACTCAAGATATTGATTTTTTTATTTTCTTTTGTTATTTTTAAATTACAAAATAATTTTAATAATTATGAGTATATTCGGAACAAAGAAAAAAGAAGAAATAATATTACCAAAAACTTATGTTAATTCAGATTTAGTTAGATCCAGTAATGATAATGAATTTAATGAAGTAAACATACAAAAACAGTCTAAAATTATAGAAACAGGTAAAACATTAAGTGAACCTCAAATAAAAAATGAAATTCCTAATAATGAAATTGGTGTTCTTATAGATCTAGGAGCGCCACAGCTTAAACAGGAAAAATTAGATATTAAAGAAGCAATAATTCAATCAAGAGAAAAAAATGAATTATTTCAAAAAATAGAAGAAAAAACCAAATTAACAGAAACTAAAACAGATAATGAAACAAAGGACAAGGAATTATCGCTTATTGGAACTTTAGCAATGTCTAGACCATCAGCTATAGCTTTTGATTTAGGAGATGATAGATTTATTGATAATGGTTATGAAGTTGTAAAATTTGACATATTTGGAACTGATGCTGATTTATTAAAATTAATAAATGAAAAACCTTATATTAGATATTTAGACATATCGGATTGTAGAAATTTAACAAATTTTACTCCAATATCTAGATTAACTGAATTAAAGCATTTAGATCTTTCCGGCAATAAAGATTTAAATAACATTAGTTTTTTATCAAATTTATCAAATTTAACTATTTTGAATATTGGAATAACTGGTATTACTAGTTTGGATAGTTTACCATATTTACCTAATTTAAAAGTTCTTAATTTGAAAATGAACAAAATTAAAAGCCTGAATGGTATAGAAAAACAGACAAATTTACATGACATAATTTTATGGGGAAGTGAAGCAGAAAGTATTGATGGTTTTGTTAATTTAAAAGAATTAAGAGCGGTAGATTTTGATAACTGCGGTTTATTAAAAGATTTTTCGCCACTATCTAATTTATGTAATTTAATGTTTTTAAACTTTGCTAATGTAAAAATGTCAAATCTCGATTTCTTAAGAAATCTTACAAATTTACAAGCTTTAGTTATGGATACCGCTGGTGGAATTTTATCTGAAGTAGCTTTGTCAAATTTTGATAATCTAACTAAAATGAAATTTCTCTGTATGAAAAATATGACTTTGAGAAATTTATCTCACTTTAGTAATATGAAAGAATTAACTTTCTTAGAACTTTCTGGAAATTCTATAATTGATTTAAAACCATTAGAAGATTTAGTTAATATAAATAATTTAATATTATCAAACAATCTTGGATTAACAGATTTAAATCCATTACATAAAATGTCAAAAATGGTTAAATTAAAACTAAATGGTTTAAGCGGTGTTAAAAACGATAAAGGTTGGTCTAAAACAAGTATGTCTATTGAAGATTTTGGATTTTTAAAATATATGCCAAATTTAGAGGTTTTAGAATCTGATAATAATGGTAAAGTAAGAGATATTAGTTCTGTAGTTTACTGTCAAAAACTAAAAGAAGCTCATTTCAATGGTTGTTTTACTTTAGCAGATGTTACACCTTTAAGATTTTGCAAAGATTTAGAAGAGCTATACTTTAATGACGATACACAAATTAAAGACTTATCTTTCTTAAAATATTTAACAAAATTAAAAATTTTAAATACTTCACTAACAAATCTTGATCCATTAAAATTGTCTAATTTAACTAATTTATTAACTTTAGGTATTTGGGGACTTGGTTCTGGTTCACATCCAATGTATAAACCAAATGCAGCAAGCTCTAAATTTAGAAAGACAATGATAGGTAGCTTAAAAAAATCAATAAAAGCATAATATGTCTAAAAAAATTTTAGTAGCAATGTCAGGTGGCGTTGATAGTTCAGTTGTCGCTTTAAAACTATTAAACGATGGATATGAAGTTGAAGGTGCTACATTAAATTTTGGAAAATTTTGTGATGAATCAGCTTGTATAGATGCAAAAAAAGTAGCTGATCAACTTGGTATAAAACATCATGTTATTTATTGTGGTAATAATTTTGAAAATAAAGTAGTTAAATACTTTATAGATGAATACACAAAAGGAAACACTCCAAATCCTTGTATAAAATGCAATAGAGAAGTAAAATTTTATGAATTATTAAAATTTAGAGAAGAAATTGGAGTGGATTTTTTAGCTACAGGCCATTATACAAAAATTACAGAACATAAAGGAATTTATTGGCTTGAAAAAGGTGAAGATTTTAAAAAAGATCAAAGTTATTTTTTAGGACAATTAAAATATGACTATTTACAATTTATAAAATTCCCTTTAGCAGATATTGAAAAAACTGAAGTAAAAGAAATAGCAAAAAAACTTGGCTTAAGTGTTGCTGATAAACCAGAAAGCCAAGATGTATGTTTTACACATGGAAAAAGTTATAAAGAACTAATTAAAGAATATTATAGTGCAAAAATTGGTGATATAATTCACATTGAAACTGGCAAAAAATTAGCAGAACATAGCGGAATAATAAATTATACACAAGGACAAAGAAAAGGCTTAAATATTGGTGGCACAAGTGAACCATTATTTGTTGTTAAAATAGATGCAGAAAAAAATATAATTTATATTGGTAGTGAAGAATATTTATTTAAAAGTGAATTTAAAATAAATAATGTTAATTTTTTAGATTTAGAATTGGAATTTGAAAAAGAATATGAATTTGATGTAAAATTAAGGTCAACAAACAATCCTGATAAAGCGAAAATTATTTTTCATAAAGATTTAACGGGTGATGTAAAACTTTTAAAACCATCAAGGAATATATCAAAAGGACAACTTTGTGGTATTTATAGAGAAAATAGAGTTGTTGCAAGTGGATTTATATACTTATAATTCTAAGATTTCCATCTCTCACAGTTTTAATTCTTCACCACAAATACCATAAGAATAAACTTTTTAGCATATACCCCTGCCAATACTACATTACTGTCCGAGATAATTTTTGATTTATTAAAATTATTTGTTTTAATATAATTTTTTAAATTTTGTTACACTATTGCTTAGATTCCAGCTGGAGTTTATCCTCACGAAAGTTAGCACTATAAAACACCATTAAGTATGTTATGTTTTAAAGTGTGATAATCGTGAGGGACAAAACACTTGACAGGGGGAGAGCGGAGAGCTTGACATGGGGGAAGAGGGCGGGTCAATATTTTCAATATTTAGAAAAAAATGTAAAGTAGTAAGCCCTATCTAGTAGATGAATTTTTTAACTTTATTTAATTTTTTTAAACTCAGCAATTGCATATACTCTAGACTTGCTATAATTAACAATTTGCTTAACATACCCCTCTATATTAATATCTTTATGTAAAGTTGTAGCATCAATAGAAGCAAGTTCTGGTACATATTTTTTTATATATTCACCATTCTTATCAAACTTTTTTGATTGCAAATATGGATTAAATATACGAAAATACGGTTGCGGATCTATACCAACAGAAGCAGACCATTGCCAACCACCAACATTAGAAGCTAATTCATAATCAATCAAATAATTCGCGAAATGTTTTTCACCTTCTCGCCAATCAATCAATAAATTCTTCGTTAAAAACGAAGCAACAACCATACGAACACGGTTATGCATCCACCCAGTTTCCTTCAACTGCCTCATACCTGCATCAATTATCGGATAGCCAGTCTTACCATCTTTCCAAGCATTTAATTTATCTTTATCATATTTCCATTTAATCTTTTCATACTTCTTAATAAATTCATGATTTTGTATTTCTGGAAAATGAAACAATGTTGTCGCATAAAATTCCCTCCATATTAATTCCCACAACCAAGTATTAACACCTCTAATTCCACTATGCTTAAAACATTCCTCAAAACACCTTTTTGGCGAAACCACACCATATCTTAAATAAGGGGATAGCTTTGATGTACCATCAACAGACGGAAAATCCCTATCTACATCATAATTTTTTGCTCTATTTTTACAGAAATCATCAATCTTATTCTGCCCACTTTTTACATCAAATTCACCTAAATCAGATTTTTTAAATTTTATAGTTTTCAAAATATTTTCAACACTCACATCTTTTATAAAACCAAACTTTTGAAGCAAATTATTAAATTCTTTATAATTTATCTTAGGAAATTTTACTTTTCCATGTGGAAAACTTTTAGAAAATTTCTTAATATTTTTCAAAAATTCATTCTTATATGGTGTAAAAACTTTAAAAGCCTCACCATTTCCTTTTACTATATCAAAATCACTAAAAAAAGAATCCGAAACCTCATCAATTTTACATAATTTAGACAAACCATCATAAAGTTCATTAACATCTTTTTCATATGTTTTTCCGCAAATAATAGTTTCACAGTTCAACACTTTAATAAGATTTTTCAGAATATTATTCTTATCTCCATAAAAAACAAACAATTCACTTCCCTCAGCATTCAATTCATTTTTCAATTCAACAACAGCACTCACTAGAAAATTTACTTGCTTTGACTCTTTATTTTTTATTCCTGATAAATATTTTTCATCAAAAATAAACACAGGGATAAAATTTGAATTTAAAGCAACAGCTTTTTCAATAAGGGCATTATCACTTATTCTCAATTCCCGTTGAAATAGCAAAATATTTGTCATATAGAAATATATAATGTATTTAATATGGTTTTATAGTCTTAGTTGTAATTTTCAAGGGTTTTAATGTAATTATAATTCTAGTGTTGTGTTTTAAATTCAACTTCAGTCTATTAGACCTCCTGCAAATAAAAATTTTCCTCAAAATTCTAATTTCTACTTCAAAAGCCCTTCGAAATTTCAAAATATTTAACAACGAAATGTATAAGTGTATACTATTTCTATTAAATACTTTGAAATATCCTTGTCTTTTTTGTAGAAATTATTTTTTGAGGAAAAATTTTATTTACAGGAGGTCTATTAAAAAACAAATAAGTTTAATAAATCAAAAATTATCTCGGACAGTAGTGCCCCCTTTGTAAACGTAATTAACAAATAGGGCTACTACAAGAATTTGAGTTTATAGTATTTTTTCAATGATTGAATTTAAAAGTAAAAAGCTATCTTTTTTTATTTTTATTCTATCTGTGTTTGCTTCAATGAAATTATTTTTGGTAAGAAAATCTATGTTTGGTTTGTTTAAAATGTCATAAAAACTTTCACATTTTATATTTTTTTGTAAGTTTTTTATGTCAATTCCGTCTTTGATTCTTAGTCCCATTAATATAAATTCTTCAATTATTTCTTGCTGTGATAATGTGTGTTTGTTGCTTTTTCCATGACCTTTGGTTAGGCAGTTTTCTACCCATTTTGTAGGGTTTTTTATGTTTTCTATGGTGTATCTTTGGTTTTCAATGTCTAGTCTTGAGTGGGCTCCTGCACCTATGCCTAACCAGTTGCCGTTTTGCCAGTAAACCATGTTGTGTTTGCATTCGAATCCTGTTTTTGCGTAGTTGGATATTTCATAAAAATGTATGTTGTTTTTTTCTAGGATTTCATAAGTTGTGTTGTATAATCCAATACTGGTATCGTCATTTGGGACTTGGATTTTGTTTTTGTGAAAAGGAGTGCCTTTTTCAATGATTAGTTGGTATAGTGATAAGTGGAAGGGTGATAGTTTTATTGCTTCTTCGAGTTCTTTTTTCCAGTTGTTGATGGTTTGGTTGGGTCGTGCGTAAATTAAATCAATTGAATATCTGTTGTTGAAAATTTCTTGAGCGGATTTTATTGCGTTTAAAGCGTCTTGTCTGTTGTGTATTCTTCCTAGGTTTTTTAAATCTTCATCGTATAATGATTGAATGCCGATAGATAATCTGTTTATGCCGATGTTTTTGAAGTTTTTTAATTTTTCAAAAGTTATGCTGTTTGGGTTTGCTTCTAAACTTATTTCGCAATTTTTGTTGGTTTTGCCGATTGCTTCGAGAATTTTGGATAATAATTTTTCGCTCATTAAAGAGGGTGTTCCACCGCCAAAATATATGGTTTCAATGTTTGCGTTTGATATTATATTTTTGTAAAAATTAAGTTCATTTAGGTAAGCTTTTATTAATGTTTCTTCATCAATTTTTATGTTGCAGTATGAGTTGAAATCACAGTAGGGGCACTTTGATTTGCAAAATGGATAATGAATGTAAATAGATAAATTCTGCATAATAATTTCTTTTTAATTGTTTAAAGTATAAAAAATAAATGATAAAAATCTATAAATTAAATAGAAGTTTTTTGAAACTTCTTCTCTTTATATTTTTTCATTTTCTTTTTCTTCGCATTTAAAGTTAATTATCATTTTAATAACTCCAGCCACTCTTCTTCATTTAGTATTTTAGTTCCAAATTCTTCTGCTTTTTTGAGTTTACTACCACTATCTTCTCCAGCAACAATAATATCAGTTTTTGCTGAAATACTGCCAACAACTTTTGCACCTAACTCTTCAGCTCTTGCTTTGGCTTCTTGTCTTGTCATGTTTTTTAATGTTCCTGTGAATATTATGCTTTTTCCTTCTAGTTTGTTTGAAATGGTTTTTTTAATATAATTTTGTATGTGGAGAACTTTTTGTAATTCTATAATTCTATCAATATTTTTTTGATTACAAAAATAATCTAAAATAGAATTTCCAACTTTGTCGCCTATACCTTCTATACTAGTAAATACTTCATATTCGTGATTATCTCTAACACCAAAAAGATTTTTCTCGCAAGCTATTTTGATTTTATTTAAAAGATTATCTAGATTGCCATAATAATTAGCTAAAATTTTTGCATTGACTTCACCTAAATATCTAATTCCAAGTGAATATAAAAATCTATCTAGAGAAACTGTTTTTGCTTGTTCTATAGCTTTAAAGAGATTTTCTGTAGATTTTTTTCCAAAACCCTCAGAATAGAGCAGGGGGGTTAAAGTAGTATTATCTGATTTTGAAGTAAACAAATTATCATCTTTTGAATATTGTCTTTCAAGTTCTCTTTCTCTTTGTTCTAATGTGAATATATCAATAAAGGTTTTAATTCTTCCTTCTTCGTAAAATTTTTCTATTTGTTTATCACCTAAACCATCAATGTCAAAAGCTTTTTTTGATGCAAAATGTTTTAGTCCTTCAATGATTTGTGCAGGACAATTTATACCACCACTACACCTAACAACTACATCTTCATAAATTAATGGACTACCGCAAATAGGGCATTTAGTAGGAAAAATATATGGTTTGTTACCGCATTCTCTTTTATCTTTTAATACTTCAACTACTTGTGGAATTACATCTCCAGCTCTTTGGATTTTAACTATATCACCTTCTCTAATATCTTTTCTTTCAATTTCTTCTCTATTGTGTAATGTTGCATTGGAAACAAGTACACCACCAACACCTACAGGAGTAAGTCTGGCAACAGGTGTTAAAGCACCAGTTCTTCCCACTTGAATATCAATTTTTTCGATTTTTGTAATAGATTGAATAGCGGGGAACTTATAAGCTAAAGCCCATCTAGGGTGATGTGTTATATTTCCAAGTCGTTTTTGTAAAATCCAATCATTAACTTTAATTACAACACCATCTATATCAAAACTTAGTTTATATCTTATTTCAGCCATATGCGAAAGAAAATCAATAATTTCATTAACAGAACTACATAATTTCATTGGGCTTGCAGTGTTTAAACCAAAGTCTTTCAGTTGTTGAATGAGATGTTCTTGAGAATTTACTTTAAAATCATCGCTATATTCACCAATAGTGTATGCGAAATACTTTAAATTTCTGCTAGCTGTAATTGATGTATCAAGTTGTCTTAAAGATCCAGCTGCTGCATTTCTTGGATTAGCAAAAGGTTTTTCAAGACCAATATTTAATTTTTCAAAATCATCTTTCGCCATATAAATTTCGCCTCTCACTTCAAGTAAAGTAGGGTAGTTTCCTTTTAGTTTTTTTGGAAAACAAGAAATAGCTTTTATGTTATCACTAATGTCTTCGCCTATGTGACCATTGCCTCTTGTAGCACCTAATACAAATTCACCATTTTCATATCTTGCAGAGAAAGAAAGACCATCAATTTTTGGTTCACAGAAAAAAGAAATACCATCGTCCATGCCTAAAAATCTAGCACATTTTTCAGCAAAATCTTCAATGTCTTCTTTACTAAAACCATCTTGTATTGAAATCATTAATTGTTTATGCTCTACTTTTTTAAATTCATCTAGAACTTTATATCCAACAAGATTTACAACTTCATCATTTTCACCAACAAGACTTTTTAATTCTCTTTTTAAAGCATCATATTCAGCATCACTAACTAGAGGTTTATCGTTTTTATAATAAGCTTCATTATGCTTTAAAATTTCTTTCTTTAAAAAATCTATTCTCTGTTGTTTATCCATTTTGATTTGTTGATATTACTAATATCAGTAATAACATTAATTATATTTTTTTCAATATAATATTTATAGTCATTTAAAATTAATATAGCAACACTATAAAAAAAGGAATGGTTTTTGTAATTCCATTCCCTTAATATTAAGCAAATTAGTTAATTAAAATTTATAAGCTAAACCAACGGATAAACTGCTTACATTTGTTTCTATTTCGTTAATTGGTCTTCCTGAAGTTGTGTAAAGAGTATTTGGAGTTTCAAAAGTGAACTTTAAATGATCATAATTAATATTCATAGCTAATGATTTGTTTATATTGTATTCATATTTAAAAGAAAACAATCCGACTAATTCATTATCGCTTTTTGAAGAATTTGTACTTGTACTACTATATCTATAATCGTAATTAATATTTTGAGCACCTAAACCAATAGAAAAAGCATGTTTATTATCTAATTCATAACCAAAGGAAACTTTAGCTCCATAAGTTGGACTTATCTTGATATTATAAGATCCATAACTTTGAACATCATCACCTTGTGTTTCTCCAAAATTATAAAAAATCTCAGGAGTTAAGAAAAAACTATTTGATTTATTACTTGAGAAGTAAATTTTATAACCAGAGTTTACGCTGGTAAATAAAGTATTATTAGATACATCTATATTATTAGTAAAATTTATACCTTCTGGTTCTTTTAATTCAGAACTTGAATTTAGAGAACCTATTGAAGTACCTATAAAAAAATTATTTTCATATGTATTAGTTTTTTTGCTGGATTCTTCAGCGAAAGAATTATTAACTAAAGTAGTACCACATAAGAAAGCTGTACAAGCTGTAACAGCAAGAGTTTTATTTTTCATTTTTATTATTTATTGTTTAATACTCGGATATTGTAATATCAGTTTATTTTTTTGCAACAAGAATTTTAAAAAAAATTAAATTGCAAATAAAAATAAAAGTTTTATCAATATCGTTGTGTTTTATTAAAAATAAAGGAAACAAAATGGAAATAATTGATATTAAAGCTAGAGAGGTTATTGACTCTAGAGGAAATCCTACCGTTGAAGCCGAGGTAATTTTAGAAGATGGTTCTTTCGGTAGAGCAATCGTTCCTTCAGGTGCTTCTACAGGAAGCAGAGAGGCTTGTGAATTAAGAGATGGCGACAAAAAGAGATTCTTAGGAAAAGGTGTTTTAAAAGCTGTTGAAAATGTAAACACAATAATCGCTGATAAAGTTCTCGGTATGGACGCTTTCAACCAAAGAGAATTAGATAATGCTTTAATTGAATTAGATGGAACACCAAACAAAACTAAGTTAGGTGCAAACGCAATTTTGGCTACATCTTTAGCAGTAGCTCACGCTAGCGCTGATTCAATGGGTATGCCTCTTTACAGATACATTGGTGGTTCAAATGCACACGTTTTACCGGTTCCAATGATGAATGTAATTAATGGTGGTGCTCATGCTGGTTGGGTTAATGATATTCAAGAATTCATGATTGTTCCAGTTGGTGCTCCTACAGTTAGAGAAGCTATTAGATGGGGTGCAGAAGTATTCCACAACTTGAAATCAATTTTGAAGAAAAAAGGTTTAACAACTTCAGTTGGTGATGAAGGTGGTTTCGCTCCAAAATTAAATTCAGCAAAAGAAGTTTTAGACACAATTTCAGAAGCAGTTACTGTAGCTGGATACAAATTAGGTTCTGATTTCTATTTTGCATTAGACTGTGCAGCAAGTGAATTCTACGGAAAAAAGAAAGGCGAAGAAGTTGGTGATAAACACTACTACATCGATGGTCAAAAATTAACTAGCGACGCTTTGATTAAATACTATGACGGATTAATCAAATCTTATCCAATTTTCTCTATTGAAGACGCTATGGAAGAATCTGATTACGAAGGTTGGAAAGCTGCTACAAAAGAATTAGGAAGCAAAATCCAATTCGTAGGTGATGACCTTTGTGTTACAAATCCAAAAATCGTTCAAACATGTATCGATGAAGGTATGGCAAATGCTCTTCTAGTGAAATTAAATCAAATTGGAAGTTTAACAGAAACTTTAGATGCAATTTCATTAGCTCAAAGAAACAAATACAATACAATCGTTTCTCACAGATCTGGTGAAACAGAAGATGTTACAATCGCACATGTTGCAGTTGCTACAAATTCTGGACAAATCAAAACTGGTTCAGCTTCAAGAACAGATAGAATTGCTAAATACAATGAATTAATGAGAATTGAAGAAGAGTTGGGAAGCCAAGCAATTTATGCTGGAAAAACAATTTTGAAGAAAAAATAGTTTTTTGTATTTAAATAAAATAAAAACCCATCAATTAGTGGGTTTTTATTTTATATCTAATAAATATTAGACCTCCTGCAAATAAAATTTGAACAATTTCAATACTTAGCAGTAAATCAAATTATAATTTTAAAATAATTTTCCTCAAAATTTTAATTTCTACTTCAAATGCTTGTTTCCAACCGCTCGTTCCTCGCGGGAAAAACTACACCCTCGGAATTTCAAAGTATTTAACAACGAAATGTATAAGTATACTATTTCTATTAAATACTTTGAAATATCCTTGTCTTTTTTGTAGAAATTATTTTTTGAGGAAAAATTTTATTTGCAGAAGGTCTATTATTTTAACATTCTACATTCTTCAATTTCAGAGAGAGCTACTGTATTATCATTAACTAATGTAAATTTTGGATGTCCTATAAAAACACCAATTCCTATACCTTCTTTTACAAAATATGTTTCTCCGTTTTTAGTATCTATAGTTATAGATTTTTTAAATTCAGTTGTAGCACTAAATGTTTTTGTCCCTTCTGTAGTATAATAAGGATAATAACCTCCATTATACATAGTTACTACATGTTTATTATTTTCTTTAATAGTATAATAAACAATGGCACCAATAGCTTCTTGAGGTCTATAAAAATAAATTAGTACTTGATTTTCATTTGGTTCTTCAGCTTTGGTAAAATTTTCTCCAAGATGTTTACTAGCACAAGATACGAGAAAACACAAACTGATTAATATATAGATATATTTTTTCATTTTTTAATTAATTATTGTTAAAATTGCTCGGTTATATAAAAATAAAATTTTTTGTCAATAGAAATAAATTAATTTATTCTATAATTATTTTTACTACATTTACCATCAGTTGTTAAGACATAAGGGTCAGAAGTGCTTGTTCCATAACTTCTAAATGCGCCTTTGTTGTAAATTCCATCATCTATTTTTTCATCAATCCTTTTAGCTACTTTATATCTGAGACAAGAATTAATTGATAAATTAATAATAGCACCAAGTCTATTATTTATCTTAGAAATTTTATTATAAATTCCAATAAATCCTAAATATTTTATTAATAAAATCACTATTTTAATAATAAAAGTGATGGTTTATTTTACTATTGATTTTGTGCTAAATGATATAAGTATGTACAAAATTTATTTTTTTGATTGACTATAAAAAATATGATTATTATAATAGGAAGCGAGGAGAGGTGGCCGAGTGGTCAATGGCAGCAGACTGTAAATCTGCCCACGCAAGTGTTCGAAGGTTCAAATCCTTCTCTCTCCACCATTTTAAAAATCCCTATCGTATTTCTAACTTTTCTCTATACCATTTTAGTCCCTGTATTTCTGCCTTTCATCGTATTTTACATTTTTCAAAAAACTCAATTATTTTTCTTATTTTTTCTCATTTTTATCAAAAATATGGCATTTTTCTCCATCTATCGTACTCGCAAACATTTGATTGTTTTTGGAGACAAGTTAGAAATACGATAGACTAAAAAACCTATGCTATAGCATTTCTATCGTACTTCAAAGTTAGAGAAATTGAAACAAAGTATTGTAAATATTCAATTCACTATTTTTTCTAACTTGTCTCTGTTTCTCTTAGGATTGTGTTCGGTTTTTCTAAATTGTCTTTTTTGAATTTATACTTTTTAGTTTTCAATTTTTACTTTTTTTAACTCTTTATCTTTTTTAATTTTTTTTAACTTTTAGGGTAACACTTTTTAATCTTGTTTGTATAGAATATATAGTTTAATAATTTATGCATTTTATGGTTGATAAGAAGTTAATTGATAATGACAATAATAATGATTGTACTGCCAATGATGACATTATTGATAATAATGACGAATCTAAATATCTTGATATAATTGTTGATTATATATCTTCAGCTATACTCAGACTAAAATCAAAAGAGTTATTAAGGTTAAATGAACCAACCATTTCAAATGTCTTTGATATTTCAGAAATGACTGGACTAAACGAAACACCCAAGCTACATCAACACACAATGGAAATTGAGCAAGCTGATCATGATGATTTTTGTAATAAAAGCTTTCATGACTTTGATAATAAAGGAGATTTATAATTATGTATTTAAAACAAGAAACAATAAATAATAATACTGGTAGCAATAACAATTCTATAAAAGCTAATAGGTCAACTAATAAACAAATTGATAATTCAGCTAATGAATTAAACAGTGACAATTCATTTCAAGTTCAATTTGTAAATACACAAATTTTAAATCTTCAAAAACTCTCTCTTATAGAATTAAAAGAAAAATACAAAGAGTTATTTAAAACAAACAACCTAGATATAAAAGACATTAAATTTAAAAAAGGTTATCTTATCAAAGTATTATCATATAAAATACAAGTTCTTTACGGTATGAGTAATACAAGCGAAGAAGAAATTGAAGAATTAATTAAAATCACTAAACAGAGATTAAATCAAACTGAAAGAATTACAATAGATAATAGTAGAAAAAAAATCGTAGGTAATGAAACAAAATACACAGATAAAATCCCAAACACCCAAGACTTAAATCCACCAATCACAATAGGTTCTACAATAACCACATATCGTGGAAATCAAGAATACATTGTTAAAGTATTACCGGACAATAAATTCTCTTATAATCAAAAAATCTATAACAGTCTTACTGCAATAGCTACAGACATCACGGGAACGAAATGGAATGGTTATAACTTCTTTAAGTTAAAGAGAAGGACCAGCAATAACTTCTTATCAATAAATGATAATAATGACAATAATAACAATAAACAAATGGTAGCTGTATGAAAAGTAACTCAAATTCAATAAACAATTCAAATAATTTAAATAGATTAAATAATCCAAACACTATAAAAAATTTGAGTAATCCAAACAATCTAAACAATGCCACACCAACATCTAAACCTCAAATCCGCTGCGCTATTTATACTCGTAAATCATGCGAAGAGGGTCTTGAACTTGAATATAACTCTCTTGATAATCAATACGATAGTTGCAGAAAATACATTGAATCTCAAAAGCTTGAAGGTTGGGTTCTTGCAACTGAAGTAAAAAATGATAAAGATAATATTGGTAATAAGAACAATGGTAATGATAGAAGTAATACCATTTGTGTTCCCAAGAGATATGATGATGGAGGATATAGTGGTGGTAATCTTGAAAGACCAGCATTAAAAGAACTTATAAAGGATATAGAAAACAATCTTATTGATATGGTTGTTGTATATAAAATAGATAGACTTAGTAGAAGTCTAATGGACTTTAGCAAGCTTGTTGATATATTCAATAAGAATAGCACTTCTTTTATATCTGTTACCCAGAACTTTAATACAAATGATAGTATGGGAAAGCTTATGCTTAACATTCTATTATCTTTTGCTCAGTTTGAAAGAGAAATGACAGGAGATAGAATAAGAGATAAAATCAGAATGCAGAAGAGTAAAGGTATGTGGACAGGAGGTGCAGTTCCTTTGGGTTATGATATTATTGAAAAGAAATTAATCATAAATGAAGAAGAAAGTAAAAAAGTAAAATTAATCTTTAATACCTTTATTAGAACAAGAAGTATAAGTGAGACTTTAAAAGTATTAAATAATCCCTCTGATCCACTCAATACATTTAAAGAAGTATTAAAAACCAAATCCAGAGTTTCAAAGAAAAATCCAAATAATAATATTGGTAATAAACGATTTAATAAAACTTATCTTTATGAAATTCTAAAAAATAAAATATATAATGGTTTAATAGAGAATAAAAACACAAATAGTATCTATCAAGGTATACATGAAGCTATAATAGATGATGACACATTTAATAAAGTCCAAGAAATATTTAAAATGAATTTAAATATTAAAATGTATGATAATGGTAATAATTACAATAATAGCAATAATAACGACAATAACAACAATAACATAAATAAAACCATAACCATCAATAACAGAGGTACAATAGAACACAAAATCATTCATACTCCCAAGTTAAACACAAAAATGCCTTATCTTCTAAAGGGATTAATGAGATGTAGTTGCTGTAATTCAATTCTAACACCAACTTACACCATAAAGAAAAATGGTATAGCTTACAGATACTACAAATCAAATAAATCATTAAAACATACTTTAAATGAAACTACAGGAGAAGGATGCAAATTAAAATCAATTCCAGCAGAACAAATTGAGAATATAGTACTTAATCAGATTTATTCTATAATAAGGACTCCAAATATAATACAGAAGATAATAGATGCCACAATGAATAAAAAAGATGAGGTTGAAAATGAAGAAAAAGATAAAGCTATAATAAGTGAAAACCAAATAAACAAAAACTCAATAAATCAACAAAATAATAACTCAGTTGATAAAACAATGATAAATTCACAAGAAATAAACTCTCAAACTATAATAAATCATTTAAAAAATATTGAATCTGTTTGGGAAGAATTACCAATTAGAGAGCAAATTGAAATAATAAATATACTTATTAAAGAAATAATCATATCAAATGACAATATTAAGGTTATATTCAATAAGTATGGATTCATAAGAATATTTGATAGTGATTTTAGTATTAATCCAAATGTTAGATTAAATACTAATCTAAAAGATAATCCAAATGCTAATAATAATAAAAACACCAGCTCCAGCTCTGATTCCAATTCCAATATAGAAGTTAACATTCCTATACAATTAAAATATAAAGCCAGCAGATCCTTTATAACCACACCAAATGGAACAGATATAATAATCAAAAATACATTAAATAAAAAATCTGTTTCAAATAATTATAGAGATGATGCTATAGTAAATGCTCTTATACAAGCAGAGCAATGGAAAAAAGAATTAGAAAGTAGTAATAATTACAGTATAACTGTCAGTACTATTGCTAAACGAGAGCATAAACAAAACTCTTATATCTGTAGAATATTAAATCTTACATTCCTTGCTCCAGATATAAAAAAGGCAATATTAATGAATAAATGTCCATTAGGACTTTCTTTAAAAGATATAAGAACAAGTTTAAAAGCCAATTTAAGTTGGGATGATCAGAGAAAAAGATTGGGATTTATTTGATTAAATCTTCAAATAATTTGAATAAACATTCAATTATTTTGAATAAATATTTGAATAAATATCAAATTAATTTGCTAAATTTAAGTTATAAATAGCTTTCTACTCTCCAAAACACTCACACAAATAGTCAAACAAAATAAGCGAAATAAAATACTGAAATGACTGGACTAATGAATAAACGGAATGTACCATACAAACACTTCCGAAGCAATAATATTAATACTTCGTAAGTATTTATAAATTATTAAATATTAAAAATAAATTATAGGAAAAAATATGGCTAATAATAAAAAGAAAACTTTAAATAATCTAAAATCTGAATCATCAAAAAAGAAAAGAGGTAATCCAAATTTTGTAAAAAAGCAAAATGAAATAATCAAAGAAGTTGAAGAAAACAAAGAAGAAGTAATTGAGACTATTTCTAGTGATCAAATCATCAACAATAATAATGAAGTTAATGAGAACAATGAAGCAAATAGCAATATTGTGATCACTGACGATGACTATGGTAATGATAATAACAACACAAATGAAAATCTTGATACTATAAACACCTCACAAGAAACAAATAATAAAAAAGTAAAAAAGAACATCTCTCTTTATGAATTATTGGCAAGACCCTTTGGTGCTACTATGGAAGAATTAGAAAAAGAACTAAATTGGAAGAAAGCTTCCATAAGAGGAACTATATCAAATCTTCAAAAAGAGCAACAATTCTGTTTAATAACAATCAATGTTATAAAACCAAATTTGGATTTAAATAATAAATCATTTTATAAAGAGACTAGATACTTTATAAAGGATTGTGAATTTAATTTATTTAATGACTTATTGAATAATTTATCTAATCAATAATTATAGTTTGTTATCAGCTTTTGATCACAAAACTCTTGAATTTAAGCACCGCTTTGGCGGTGTTTTTTTAATAGTTCCGCAAATATTTGTTAAATTTTAAGATAAAAAGTGAAGATTTTGTGTAAAAAAATAAATTATTTTTGTTTAAATTTCTGTTTAATTTTTTGTAAATATCGGTCTGTTCTTTATTTATCTAGTGTTAAAAGCTATAAATAAAAAGTGGAATAAAAGCGAAATAAATGCAGAAATGACTGGACTAATGAATAGCTGCAAGGTATTATACAAACACTTCCGAAGCTGTAATAATAATACTCCGTAAGTATTTATAAATTATTAAATTAATATTAAAAATTAAAAAGGTATAAAAATGGTTAAATTCGTAAACTTACAACATCATTACTTCCAAATAATAAAAAAATCTAAAGACAATTATAAAGCGATTTTATTTGAAAAAAGATGTATTGGTTTTGATGTTGTTAAAGGACAAGTAGAAGGAAAGAAAATTGAAATAGAATGTTGGATCGGTGCAATGAAAGAAATTTATCTTTAAATAGAAATTTAAAAAGAAAGAATGAAAAAGATACAAAAAAAGCGACCTGTTAGAGTTTATCTAACAGGTCGCTTTTATTTGTTCTTAATTTACTACTTTTCTTTTTTGCTCTTACTTTTTCCGAAGTCACTCCAATTCAAAATGACAGCAATCTTCAATACTAATCCACCATCCACCCCATTTTGTATCAATTTTTAATTCATCAGATTTTAATTGAAACAGTCCTGCTATGTAATAATAAAACTTTTTATCATATGTTGGTTGATTTGTGCTTGGATCGTAGCATAAAATATCAATAGCTTTTCCATCTTGGTGCTTACTCTTTTTTGTAATTCCATCACATTGACTCTTTCCATCTTTAAAGTATCTATTCTGTGTTTCTTGGTCTCGCCAACCTTGAGTAATTGCAAAGTCTATCTTACTGATCTTAATTACTTCATTTGCTAGGATACCTAGTCTTTTGTCAACTGTGTTTAATAGTTGAATTGATTTTTCACTAAATTTAAACATGAGGGTTTTTCTTTTGGTTATTGGTAATTATTGTTTATTGATTATTTTTTCTTATCCATTTTTACTATTTGTTTGAATTTTATTCATTACATATTCTTAAGTTTTGTCTAAGGTTACCGTAGTCTATAATGAATTTATTAATTATGGGTCTATTAACTTCTTTTAAGGTATTCTCTAATTCTTGTTGTTCCGCTGTTGTATAATTAACAACAGGCGGACAATAATTAGAAATTACCTTTTGACAATTTGTCATACAAATCATCATCAGAGTTAATAGTAGGTTTTTGATTATATTTCTTTTGTTTATTTGCATTGTTTTTAAGTATTTCATTTTCTTTTTTAGTCTTCCCTGCTCTAAAGCCAAAGAAGGCACTTAGAGCTGAGAAGATTAATAGAATTATGTAGATAATATTTTCCATTAGTTTTTTTAGTTTTTGTTTTTGTTCTTTTTTAATTTATTTGATTTTAATCTTTTTATTTTGACTTACTGTTATCAATAATATCTTGATTAGCTTTGGTATTTACCAAGCTGAACTTTTCTAAAATATTGATGATTTTAGTTAGTATTGCATCATCTTTTGTAGTTGGTGTTAATTTAACAATCACTGTTGCTATAGATACAATACCGCCTAGTATTGCAAGTAATTCATCGTAATGATTTTGAAAGAAATTAATTATTTCAGTCATGTTTTTCCTCTTTTTTTGTTAATAATAAAGTTGTTTGAAATCTTGTTTGAATTGTTTTGGGTGATTTAAAAATGCCTATTTGCTATTATATTGACTATAAAACCAACTATAGTACCAAATATACAGCTCAGTATACCAAGTCCCCAGAAGTTCCTTGAGTGAATATCAACTGTATCTTTAACCTCTTTGAATTCTTTTTCTTTGAAATCTTTAAAATTTTGAATTAATCCATCATTATTGCTTCCGTTTAGTATAACATCGTATTTTGCTAATGTGATTTTAATGTCTCCAAGTGAGTCTTTAATATCATCTAGTTTGGTATCAAATCCATCTAGTCTTTGTTTTACTGTCATATTTACCTTTTATTTTTGTTGGTTTTTAACTTTCAGATTCTGTTGTTGATTCATCAGTTGTTGTTTCTGTTGATTCATCAGTAGTTTCTGATTCATCAGTTATTTCAGATTCTGTTGTTGTATTTTCTATTGACTCTGTTCCTTGTAATTCATTGATTCTGTTTCTTGATTCAATTCTTTTTTGCTTTATGTTATTCGGTATAGTTTCTCCAGTTTCAAGCTGTCTAGCATAGTACCAATCTGTTTCGGCTAGATATTGTTTTAATTCTAATATTTCTTCTTGATTAGCAAGTTCTTGAGGTTTTTCTGGAACATAACCTTCTAAATACCAACTGCCGTTATAAGCTTGTTCTACATTCTGTTCGGTCATATCTAACGATTTATAATATTTTTCATTAGTTCCTAATCCAACATTGCATTGCTTTGTTGTTTCATTTATTACTTTTGCATATTTTTTCATATAGATTTTATTCGTTATTAATCTTGGTTTAAATTATCATATAGCATCAATTGTTGGATAAAAGGTTGCTGTAGGTGAGTTGCCATCTCCATAACAATAAGCAACTTCTCCCTTACTTATCCTTGCTGAAAAGACCATGTCTTCCACGATGGAACAATATTTATGAAAGAGCAAAATTCCATCAATTTTTAATGAGATAGTGCTTGGGTTTAAAAATGTACATATTCTTACTATTCCATCACAAGGTGCTGTATAATCTGCACTTATGCTAATTGATACTCCAGCTGACCAATCAATTTTTAAAAGATCTAGAATATTTCTTTTTGCTGTGCTTGGTAAAGTATCAAATACCGCACCTGAACCATTTATATTAACTTTATTGTTTAGTGCATTAATAAATTCATTATATTCAGCCTCTGTTGTAGACACTGGTGTATTACTTACACATATAAATAATGGATACATTATATTAAGTGGTGTTACTGTGTCTGAATTACCATATATTGAACTTGATTTTGAAGCATCTATTGATACATTTGCATTAATATGCCCAGTTCCTGCAATACTTGTAGAACTTCCAATATTTGTATAGCTTACTGCACCAGTTACTATAGGACTAGCTACTCCAATATTTTGAATTGAACCTGTAATGTTGGGTAATCCTGCTTTAATAAATGAACCAATATTTCCAGAGTTTAAAGCTTGAGATATAAAAGTATTATCTTTTATACATGGTACTTTTAAAATGTTATTTGTTGCATCATATCCAAAATATCCACAGTTTCCATTATTGTTGTTATATTCTGTTTGCCATTCTGTTAATGTCTTATATGGGATTTTACCTGTTAGAATATGGTTATTTACAAATCCAGAGAATATACTTGCTGAATATTCACTTCCGTCACATCTTAACCAACCCTCTGGAGTATCATTTCTGATTCCATACATAAATGCTCCAATAAATACTCCATTGTTATCAGTACTTGTTGAATTTAAAGTAATAGTATTATCGGCATTAACTGATAGGATGTTAATCCATGAAGATGTTTCACTTAAAGCATTTGTATTATTATCAATTTGTGATCTATATAACTTTGTAATGTTATTTACTGTATTTATAATAATAGCATTCTTTTTATAAGTTATAGTGCTGTCATATTTAAACCATCCTATATGTGCTAGACATCTTATAAATTGTTTACTTGCATTTCCATTTTCTAGTTCGCCATTAGGTACTTCACCTGCAAGCTGAAGTACCTGAAATAAAGCATAGAATAAGTCTTGCATATGCTCTGCTTTTATATCAGTTCCATCTCCAGCATTAGGTTGGGTTTCGTTCTTGAATGTACCATTTGGAGTGTCTGTAGTGGCAGGGTTGGTGTTGACATAGTCTGACATGTTTTTCATATGAATCCTTTTTAGAAATTAAAAGTTAGAAGTTAAAAGTTAGAAAATTAAAATAAAAAAAATAATTACTTATATAAGAAGTACATTAATTTAATCGTTTAGATAAGAACTACATTAATCAAAGCCACTTGGTCTAATGGTTTAATTCTCAATAATAATTCTATCAATATGCTTAATTGACTTGAGGTCATTTTGATTGGTCCAGATTCAGAACTTTCAATTAAAAATAAATGTGTATTACCGCTTATTGTAATTGGGTCTTGAATTACTATTTCTGAATCAGTTTCACTTATATCTTTGTTTCTAAATTGAAGCGATCCATTTCCAAGCATTAAATAACCACTTTTACCATACATGGCATATTGGCCACTATATTGATTATTCCCATACTGAATTAAGTTTGTGCTTATTAAATCTTTTATTGGTATATTCTCAACAATCCTTACCTTAATTCCAATATTTTGAATACTATTCTCTATGTAATTCCAGCTCTGACCTCCAACAAGACCGAATTGTACTTCAATGTTTTTAGCTCTCTCACTTATCGTTGCACTTGATGTTGGATTCACATCAAATTGAGTTTCAAAGTTTATTATATCTTGTTTCTGTTCGTTTTCTGTTGAGTAATTATTTTGTGAAACAAACGGAGTAAATGCAAGTTTACGAAATATTCTGATTAAATCTTCAAATGGTGTTAAAAATGATTTTGATATATTTGAGATGTTTGTTTCATTTAAATGAAATGCTCGGCTTTTACCAAGAAGAATTTTAAATGTTGTAAATAAAATATCGCTGATCATATGTCTATTGTTGAGCCATTAATTTTTAATTCTCCTAAATAAGCAAGAGATCCAATTCCTAATACATCTGTTAGTATTACTTCGTTGTTTGAGTTTTTTAATGAGAATGAAGTAAAACTTCCATCATTTGTATCAATAATATTTTGAACTGTAGAACTTAATTGATTGCTGTTTATGGTAGCATTATTTACTGTATAACCTAATGCTTTTAAGTTTGGCTTTTTATTATCAAGTTCATCTATTAGTGCAGTTTTAATTGATGCAATGATTGAATCACTTATTGGGTCTAAATCAACTATCTCTACTTTATATTCTGTATAGTTTGGAGCAAGTAATTGAACTTGGGTATTTAATGGTCTTCTATCATTTGTATTAGTATCGCTGTCTGAACTGTTAATTGCTTTTGCAACAGAAAGAAATTGACCATATCCTACTAAGTCAGTCATTTGTCCATTCTGCCATTGAGGAAATGTATTCGGTTGAAGTTGACCTGTAGGTGTTCTACTTAATCCACTACCACTTGCTACAAGATAAAGTGTTATTATTCCATTTTGTAGAACATATGGAAAGCAATCAACAATACCGCTTACTTCGGTAGACCAATCATAATAATCTACAGCAGAGCCACCTTGAGGCTTTCTCTTGTATCTATTAATTACTCTAGTTCTATATGTTTCTACTTCTTCATCATTCGTTCCAGTAGTTATTGTTTTTGAAACAGTAGCGATTTCTGGAAGACCAGCTATTGGGTTGGTTATATTTAATATTGAGTCATTTGATAAGTTTCCAGTTGATCCACTTTGGGAACATTCAACATTAAGAACAACTGTTGTTGAATTAACTGTTGTTGTAGATATAGATTTATATATCAATCCATTATCAAGACTTTTCCAAATTGTACCCGCGGAGATTTCACTTTTTGAGACATTTAAAAGTGTAATACTTAGTATACTCTTCACTCCGCTCTTATATGTTATATCTACAAGATTTCCCCATCTTTTGAGTGCTTCAAATTCACAGGTTTCAAGAAAGATTTGTAAATACTGCCATTCTGCAAAGTTCCATATAAAGTAGACTACACCAGCTATTGCATATGCAAAGCACTTTATTAATGCTCGTTTAAGCACAGGGACTTCTTGTCCAGTTCTGGTGGTATAATCACTTATTATTGTGTTATAGATTTCTTTGATTGTGGGTTTGGTGAAGGTGGTCATATTTTATAATTTAAATAATTCTTTTACTATTTATTGGTTTAATTCTTTGGTCTTTTCTATTATTCAATTCTATTGAATAAATATTCAACGGTTTTGAAGTTTATGAAATTCAATTATTTTGAATATTAGTTCAATCCACTTGAATAGTTTTCTGTTAAAATAACTTTTTGATTATTCCAAATTATAAGGTATTTCTTACTTACATTGCTTGGTTCTTGAATTGTTATGTATATTTTAATACTTTCAAATGTTGGTGTTATTGTTGTTTCTATTGAATCAACTATATTCTCTTCTAGCAACCAGTTGAGTTTCTCATTTATTAAAGTCTCTAACTTTTTTATATTTTTTGTTGATGTGATTAGTTCTTTTAAACGAATTTCTAGGTTATTGTCATCTTCATTAGTGCTGTTGTTATCACTATTATTAGAGTCTTCAAAAATATCATACCAAGTACTAGTATTAAATAAGCTTAAATAAATTGCATTTGAAAGGGTTTTGTCGGATTCAATGTCTCCGCCTATAATGTTGAGTTCACCACCATCGCCTTGTTCGTATAATTTAAAGTCCATGATTATTTCTCTTTTTATCTTGTTTTGTTTTTTAGTTTTTATATTGCTTTTACTTTTGTTGCTGGACCTGTTATTGTGCATGGAACACCCAAACTATCTTTTATAACTGATGTTTCCAATAATACCGCTTTTCCGCTGTCTGATCCAAGATTACAATTTCCATTTAATGTTATGTTTTCCGCTGTAGCATTTATGTTTGTTGCATTTACTGTTATTGTGTTTGTTGAATTTATTTCAATGCTTCCATCATTTTTTAAATGAATACTTGCTTTGATTTCCGATCCAGCTTCATTTGTGGAATAAATTCTCTTTTCTCCAGAACTTGCAATTCTACTTGTTCCATCATTGTATAATAGAACTACAGTTTCTGTTTCATTGTTATTTATTGCTGAGGCTATGGTCTCTGTATTTACTGGTGGGTTATAATCATCTCCACCAGAGCTATATTGCTTTGCATGATGGATTGAGTCTTTATAGGTTTCTCCCTTTATAACTCTGAAAGTGTTTTTTATAAATGTGTCTAGGATTGTGAGTTTAAACATATGGGTTTTTGTTGTTTGATTTTTTGATTGTTTTGTGTTTATTTCTTTACTTTGAAATTTTCATTTTCAATTCTCAATTATCAATTTTCAATTCAAATGAACAGTAGTTCATTTGGTAGTATTCCATTATAAGCACAAGGTAATGTTAAAGTCAGAATTGTTTTATTTGGATAGTTTATTATTTTATTTTCAATAAGCATTTGGGTTTCGGTTTTAAAGCCTATTTTGTTGTTTTGAATGTTAACATAGTCGCCTGTGTTAATTTCTGATAGGTTTCCGTTTATTTCTAATTGAACTTTTATTGCTTTTCCAATTTCTCTGCATATTAACCAATTAGCATAATTACTTAATATACCTTCATTGATTTCATTATTTATAATTCTCTTTGTTATTGGTAGTTTAATTGGTTCAAATACTATAAGCTCTTTTGAGTTTGTATTGAATTGTGAATAAACTTCATAATATCTCGCTAGGTTATCATAATTATAAAGAGGAAGCCAATTTGAGATGGTGCTGTCTCCGAGTATGAAAGAATATTTTGATTGAGTTGTTTTATTGTTGTTTGTTTTATTGTTTGTATTTGTGGTGTTATTTCCAATTGTTCCTATACTTATTGATCCATTCCCTAAATCTCTGACAAGCAATCCCCTTGAATTACACAACCTTGTTATAAAACTCCAGCAGGATTCATTGATTCTTGCTGTAGCTGAATTGTTTATTTCATTATTTATTGTGTATTCAATAATAGAAGTATCATTTGAATTGCTACTAAATTCTACATTAATGTTATAACAAGAACATATTTGATTAACTATTTCTTTTAAGTTTGAGTTTATAAATTCAAGTTCAAAAGGCACTACACTATCTATTAGAATTCCAGCATATGATTTTATCTGGACCATGTAATAAAGCTTTTCTGCATTTAGTACAGGGGTTATGTTTTTAATATAACCTTTGAGGAAGATGTTGTTTGTGTTATTATTACTTTTGTTGTTATTACTTTTATTGTTCTTACTACTATTTAAAATTATGATGCAGTTATCAAATATCTTTATATCATCAATTCTATGTAAGTATAATATAGCGGATTTGATATCTGTTATAGAATCAATCAAATTAATCTGAATAAAACTTTCTATTTTTAAGTTGTTGATTTCAAGATATAAGTCATCGCTTGCTTGATTAGTTGATGTTTTGTCTTTTTTATAAACTACAACATTTCCATCGTAATCATTATTTAACTTTTTTAAATCATTAGCTCTACTTGTTGTTCCGTATTCTGCTCTGGAGATTTCTTCCCAAGAGGTAGTTTTGGAGATGGTTTTGTACATATTATGTTATTTAATTAAAATCATTATGATTAAATAAAAGACTATCATTTTTACATGATAGTCTTTTATTTATAACTTATTAATTAACTTTTTATTAATTAACTTTTAGTTAATTTCATTAATTTTAAATTAACTATTTCTTAACTGCATTTTTCAAAGTTTGACCAACAGAGAATTTAACTTTTTTTCCTGCTGCTATTTTGATTTCTTTACCAGTTCTTGGGTTTCTACCAGTTCTTGCCTTAGTTTTAACAACTTTAAAACTTCCAAAGCCAATTAAGTTTACATCTTGTCCTTTCTTTACTGTTTCAATAACTGTTGAAACAAAACTATCTAACATATCTTCAACACTAGTTTTTGTATTGCCAGTCTTTGAAGCTATTGCATTTATAATATCTGTTTTAAACATAACATTTTCCTTT
>DATIQT010000109.1:0-12927 GCA_035470525.1 Rickettsiales bacterium | reverse complement strand
ACTCAACTTCATCTCCACCCCACTTTCCAATCGCAAACAAATCGTACGCCCCCGACACGATCTCAACCCTCCACCTATACACCTCCATTCTCAAGCAGTTTCCTGCTCTAAGAGTACATCATATATCTCGCATTCAGACATACCCTATCTCTTTAATTATTACTTATTCTTATTTTTATTCTTAATCTTATCCCACAAAACAACAGATATAAAAATAATAGCTATAGCCAAAACCATCAAAACAACATCTAAAATAATAAAACTTGTCATAATAAATAATCTTTAATAATTAATAAAATTAGCTCCCCCTTTGCCCTTCGGACATTTCCCCTCAAGGAGGGGCAAGATATTCTTGGTTGTTAAACCTATTATCTTAACCACCGCCCATAATCTTTCCCCTCCTTGAGGGGAAATGTCCGAAGGACAAAGGGGAGCTAAACATCATTTCTCGCACAAACAACATTTCAAACTTTTTGTAGTATTGGGTCTCCGAACCCAATACTAAATAATATCAAAACTTAAAGCTTTTAAAAGAACCTTTTGGTAGCTTTAAGTGTTGGGTTCGGAGACCCAACACCACAAAAATTTTAGTTGTCTATAGACAAATAAAAAAAAGATTATATCTTAAAGTTGTTAAATATTTTTTAATTCATGCCTTTTGTCATCGATAAAGATATAAAACAAATAACTGAAGAAGACTTAGAAAATCTTGTTTTAAATAAGAGGCAGGAAGACACTTTTCTAGATTTTAAAAGAGATTTATATGGAAAAACTGATACAGATAAAAAGGAATTGTTAAAAGATGTATCTGCTTTTGCAAATTCAAGTGGTGGTGAAATTATAATAGGTATTGAGGAAGATAATTATAGCCAAGCAAAAGAATTGTGCGGATTTTCTTGTGATAATATAGCTGTAGAAAAAAACAGGATTGAGCAAATAATAATTAATGGTTTAGAACCAAAGCTTGATACGTTTAAGGTTAGATATATTAATTTAAAGCAAAATAAATATGCTATAGTTATTAGAATTGAGCATAGCCCGCTTTTTCCTCATATGGTTTCACTACAAAGATTTAATAAATTTTATATGAGAAAATCTGATAAAAATTTATTGTTAGATGTTTATGAATTAAGAAATTTATTTTTAAAATCGGAAAATTTTATGCAAGAAATTAAAAAATATAATGAAAATAAAATTAAAAATGCTTTTATTAGTAAAACAGTTTTGCCAACAATAGAAGCTCCAAAAGTTTTGATAAATTTTATTCCTTTTGATGCTTTTACTAGGCAAACTTTTTTAGACTTGGCTAATTCAGAAGTTAAAATAAACTTTCCGGAACAGAGAATTAATTTTGATGGATTGATTGCTTATCAGATGAATGATAGGGGTATAAATACATATTGCCAATTACATAGGAATGGTGTTGTAGAATTTTTGTCATCAAGCACAAAAATGTTTAATGAAATAAATAATCCATTTGGTGCTATTCCTGATTTAGTAGAAACTAAATTAAAAGTTATTTATGGTGGAAAAAGTGGTTATGAATATTATTTAATTAGGAAATCATTAGAATTTTTAAGAATTTTAAAAAATTTCAAAGTTCAGCCACCAATTTATATTTTTGTTTCATTAGTAGGAGCAAAAGGTTATAGAATTTTATATGAAAATTCTAAAGGCGAAAAGAAAATAACAAATGCTATTGATAGAGATATTATAAGTTTGCCAGAATTGGAATTGAAAGATTATAATTTAGATTTTAAAAAACATATAAGATTCATTTTTGACATGATTTGGAATGCTTGTGGTGAAAAACAATCAATTAATTTTAAAAATGGGGTTTGGGAAGGAGAAACTTTATAATAAGTTTATTTAACTCCATGTTTGGTCTTTGACCAATAGAATGGTCTTGTTATTAGATAATAAAAAGCTCTAACTCCAGCAATATAATGTAAAATCCAATAAAATGGAAAAAATATAAAATAAATTATATTAAATTTCATTTTATTTTTTACTGTAATTATAATGAAAGCTAAATAAGCTATTAATAATAAAGAAACAATATTAAAATAACTTATAAAAACTAATAATTCAAAATTTTTAACATTATTCAATACATTAAAATTCAAGAAAAATGGTACTATTGAAATAAAAAATAGAAATGACATAACTATAAATGTATTAAAAATCAAAATATCAAAAAAAAATCATCTCACTAATGGGTTTAAAGTCTATATTTGATTTTATACATATAGGTTTTTTACAAAATATATATTCAGAAAAAGTTTGCATAAAACCTTTTATCCATCTAGTTCTTTGTTTTATCCAAGAATATATACTTATAGGACATTCTTCTTCGGTTATTGATTTTATATAAGATATTTTATAACCAGCTCTTGCAATTCTTATACCTAATTCAGCATCTTCTGTAACATTTAAGCCGTCCCATTTACCTAGTTCTAATAATTTTTCTGATTTAAAATGATTACTTGTTCCTCCTAATGGAAAAAAAGAACCAAATTTTTCTATTGTTCTAATTGTATAATCAAACCACATTGAATATTCTATTGAAAAACAATAAGTTATAAAATTTCTATATTTATTATAAAAATTTAAAGATGCTTGTAAACATATATAATCTTCATCTAAATTATTAAATTTTTCTATTACTTTTTTAAGTTGATATTTTTCCGGTCTATCCTCAGCATCATAAACAGTTAAAAATTTTCCCTTTATGAATTTAAGTGCATAATTACAGCTTATAGGTTTAGATTTTATTTTTGAGTCTGGTACTATTATTAAGTCAAAGTTAAATTCTTTTAGCAATGTTTTTCCAACATTTATTGTTTTGATATCGTTTTCATCAACTACAAATTTTATATCTAATTTTTCTTTAGGATAATCTAAATTATAAACCGATATTAATAAATTTTTTAATATAGAATATTTTTCATCTCTAACTGGTAATAAAATTGTATATATTGGTAACTGATTATCTGGAAGATTTGAAACATTTTTTTCATAAGAATCCTTATAGTTATATTCCTTAATTTGATATAAAAATAAAAATGATTTAATTATATTATTTAAAAAATATAAAACATTTAAAAAAATTAACAGATTAATTGCAAATGTTTGTGATATTTTTGGCAGAATTACAAAAATAATAAATACTATTATTATAAATAGAAAATAACAACGTTTCTTAATTCTGTAAAAACTTAACATTAAACTATTATTTTGTTTTACATATTATACCAGAATTAGTAAAACTTTCAATAAATAAAATATATTTTACATTTAAACTTTACTTATACCTTGATCGCCATTAATTATCAATAAATTTTATTATGAAATATATAACTACTATCATGATAAAATTTATTTCTTAATTTTGGGTTTATCTTTCACTAAAAGATAAGTTCCATTATTTTTGTAATATAATCTAGTTTTATAATTCTCTCTTTTCCTCTGTTATTCTAAAGCTTTCAATAACATCTTTTTCTTTGACATCTTCATAGTTTTCTACTGATATACCACATTCATAACCAGTTTTAACTTCTTTAACATCATCTTTAAATCTCTTCAAAGCTTTAAATTCACCAGTATAAATAACTATACCATCTCTTATAATTCTTAATTTATCACTTCTCTTTAATTCTCCATCAGTTACAAAGCAACCAGCAACTTTACCAGCTCCAGTAATTTTAAATACACTTCTAACTTCAGCGTGACCAGAAATTTCTTCTTTTTTGATTGGAGTTAACATACCACTTAAAATATTTTTCATATCATCAACTATATTGTAAATGATTGAATAATATCTTATATCTATGTCTTTAATCTTTGCCATTTCAACAGCATTATTATTTGCTCTTACATTAAAACCAACAATTAAGGCGTTAGAAACTGATGCTAAGTTTATATCTGATTCATTTACAGCACCTGTTGCTGAATGAATTACATCAATCTCAACTTCATTTGTATTTAATTTTACAAGTGTTCCAATTATCGCTTCAATAGAACCGGTAACGTCTGCTTTTATAATAATTGGCAATAATTTTGCTGATTTACCACCAACAGTCTTAAGCATGGAATCCAAACTCTTAACACTTCTTTTTGCAACTTTAGCTTCCAATTCTTTTCTAGTTCTGTAAGCAATAATTTCTCTTGCTTCTCTATCTTCATTAACTACATAAAATTGATCTCCAGCTGCTGGCACAAAATCAAATCCTAAAACCTCAACAGCCATTGATGGGTAAGCTTCCTTTTGTACTTTATGTTTGTCATCAACCATTCTTTTGATTTTACCATAAGATTTTCCAGCAAGCACTAAATCACCAACTTTTAAAATACCTTTTTGAACTAAAAGACTTGCTATAACACCTCTGTTTTGGTCTACTCTAGCTTCTATTACAGCACCAGCGGATCTTACATCAATAGGTGCTTTTAAATCCATCATTTCAGCTTGTAATAAAATTGCTTCTTTAAGTTTATCAAGGTTTAATTTTTGCTTAGCAGAAACTTCAACAGCCATTACTTCACCACCAAAATCTTCTGTAACAACATCATATTGTAAAAGTTCTTGTTTTACTCTCATTGGGTTAGCATCAGGTTTATCAATTTTATTTATAGCCAATATTATTGGAGCTTTAGCAGCTTTAGCGTGGTTAATAGCTTCAATAGTTTGATCTTGAACGCCATCATCTGCTGCAACAACCAATACAACTATATCAGTAATATTAGCACCTCTCATTCTCATTTCAGTAAATGCTTCATGTCCCGGAGTATCAATAAATGTAATAAATTTTCCATTAGCAACTTCTACTCTTGAAGCACCGATGTGTTGAGTGATACCACCAGATTCACCTTCAGCAACATGAGTAGCTCTAATAGAATCAAGTAAAGATGTCTTTCCGTGGTCAACATGTCCCATAATTGTTACAACTGGAGCTCTTGAAACAAATTCTGTTCCTTCTTGATTTTCACTTAATTTATTTTCAATATCATGTTCAGTTGTTCTTTTCTTAACAGCATGTCCAAATTCAACAACTACCAATTCCGCTGTATCAGCATCAATAGTTTGATTAACTGTAACCGGCATTCCCATAGAAATTAATTTTTTTACAACATCAGCTCTTTTTTCATTCATCTTTTCAGCTAAATCACTAACCGTGATAAACTCAGGCAAATCGATTTCTTGTGCAATTTTTTGATGTTCGGTTGCTTCAGATTTATCTTTGTTTTTGAAAAATCCAGAACTTCTTCTTTTTCTTCTGCCAAAACCACCTTCTTCGTCTTCATCTCCAGCAATATATGTATGAATATTCTTATTTTTTGAATAGTTATCTGTTTTGAATGCCTTCTTATTATTTCCTTCTTCCTCTTCATCAAAATTCTTGTTATAACTTTTTTTATAATTATCCTTTTTAAAAGTATTTTTTTGATTTGAATTATTATTTGTAAAAGACTTTTGTTCATTGTTTTCTTTTTTTTGAAAATCTTTTTTAACTTCAGGAGATTTTTCTTCAATTTGTGGCTGATTACTTTTACCCTTCGCATTAAATTTTCTCAACTCTTCTTCTTGTCTTCTCTTATTTTCTAATTCTCTTTTAACTTTCTCTTCTTCTCTTTTAATTCTTTCTTCTTCTTTTTGTTTTTGAACAAAAGAACTTAATATTTTGTGAGTATCTATTTTACCGGTTTGTTTAGAATCTTGGGTTGTTTCATTTTTCTGTACAACCTCATCTTTTACATTATTTTCAGGTGTAATTTGATTACTTTCATTTGTTTTATTATCAAATGTAGGCTTTACAGAACTAGATTTAAAACTTCTCGTATTGAGATTTTTAATTTGCCTATCTTTCACAACATTAAAACTACTAAATGTTGATTTTCTTAAAAAATCTTTAGCATTTGTTTCATCGCTAATTTTGTTTGACTTAGCACCTTCATTAAAAATCCTATTTTTAGCGATTGTTTCTATATTTTTTTTAATATCAACGTTGCCAATTCCACCTAGTGTTAATGTTTTTCTTTTATTATCAATACTCAAATTACTTACCTTTTTAATTACTACAAATTATTTATTTTTTTGTTCTTTTAAAAACTCTATTGCTCTTTCTTGAATTTCGTTTGCGATATCAGTATTAAAACCTTGAATTTTTTCTAATGTATTTATATCACTATTAGCGATAATTTCAACATTATTAAATCCTTCAGCTACTAATAATTGAGCAATAACTTCTTCTACATCTAAGAATTTCATTAATTCTTCAGTATCTTCTTTAAATTCAGTCAATCTTCTTGTTTTTTCTTCTTCTTCAGTCATAACATCAATTTTTATACCAGTTATTTTTGAAGCAAGTTTAACATTTTGTCCGCCTCTACCAATAGCTAAACTCAATTGATCTTTTGGAAGAACAACATCAGCACTATTTTTATCTTCATTGAAAATAACTTTAATAGGTTTAGCTGGTGAAATCGCATTAACAATGTATTCAATTGGATTTTCTGACCATCTAATTACATCAATTTTTTCACCTCTTAATTCGTTTGTAACAGCTTGAACTCTAACACCTCTAATACCAACACAAGCGCCAATTATATCAGAAGTTTCATTTCTGGAGAACACAGCAACTTTAGCCTTAGAACCCGCATCCCTTGCTATACCCCTTATCTCAATTACACCATCATAAATTTCTGGAACTTCCTGTCTAAACAATTCAGCCAAGAACATATTATCTGTTCTAGATAAGAATATTTGAGCACCTTTTTGTTCTTTAATAACTTCTTTAATATAAGCTCTAACTCTATCACCAACTCTAAATCTTTCTCCAGGTATCATACCTTCATAAGTTAATAAAGCTTCAAATCCATCAATTTCAACAACTATATTTCGTATACCAATTTTTTTAATTGAACCATTAATAATTGTTCCAACTCTATCAATAAATTCGTCATACTCTTTATCTCTTTCAGCTTCTTTAATTTTTTTAATTATTTCATTTCTAGCTATTTGAACAACAACTCTATTTAAATCAATATTTGGTAATCCTAATTTTACAAAACCACCAATTTTAACCTCACCTTCAGCTTCCACTTTTTCTTTTTTTAAATCAGATTTTGCCCTACTTAAAGTAATTTGTTTTTTTGGATTAAAATCAGCTTCATCTTCTGCTTTATCGTCGACAATTTCTAATTTGTTGAATAACGTGATTTTTCCAGTTTTTCTATCCAATTTACATTCTACCAATAAATCGTGTCCGTACTTTTTTCTAGCAGCTAATTTCAAACCTTCTTCCATAGCTTCAACAACACTATCAACAGCTATATTTTTTTCCTGTGCTATTGTTTCAATAACAAATAAAATTTCTTTATTTCCACCAATCTCTGAACTTGTGCTCATTTTAATCCTATCTTAATTTATAAAAAAACCAATTATAAAAATAATTGGAGCTTTAAAAAAACCGTAATAATAATATTAAAGATATATTTTATTTATTAAAAAGCAAGTTATTTGTATAGACTTTTAATTTTGAATTAATAAACTATATACTAATTGTTTAAACAAATAAAAGCTTAATGTTAGGATTAGTAAAAAGAATATTCAAATCAAACAATCAGAAACAAATTCAAAAATTCCAAAAAATAGTTAATCAAGTTAATGAGTTAGAGCAGAATTATTTAACATTAAGTGATGAAGGTTTAAAAGCTCAAACAGATATTTTAAAAGCTAGATTAAAAGCTGGCGAAAGTTTAAATGATATTTTACCAAGTGCTTTTGCTGTTGTTAGAGAAGCTGCAAAAAGAGTTTTGGGACAAAGACATTATGATGTTCAAATGATTGGTGGTATAGTTTTACATAGAGGTGAAATTGCTGAAATGAGAACTGGTGAAGGTAAGACACTCGTAGCAACACTTCCATCTTATTTAAATGCTTTAGAGGGAAAAGGAGTTCATGTTGTTACCGTTAATGATTATTTAGCGAAAAGAGACTCAGAATGGGTTGGTGGTATTCATAGATTTTTAGGTTTAACTGTCGGCTGTATTTTACATGAAATGAATGACGAAGAAAGAAAAGCTGCGTATAATTGTGATGTTACTTATGGAACAAATAGTGAATTTGGTTTTGATTATTTAAGAGATAATATGAAATATAGCATAGAAGCTATGTCTCAAAGACCTTTTAATTTTGCTATAGTTGATGAGGTTGACTCAATTTTAATTGATGAAGCAAGAACACCTTTGATTATTTCTGGACCAACAGATAATAATTCAGAATTATATATAAAAGTTGATAACATAATTAAAAAACTTGATAACAAATTGTGTGATATTGATGAAAAAGAAAGACAAGTTGCTTTCAATGAAGAAGGAAATGAATGGGTTGAGAAAGAATTTAAAAAGGCTGGATTAATCGTACAAGATGACGGACTTTATGATGTTAAGTATATGGACTTGATACATCACGCAAATCAAGCTTTGAGAGCTCACAAATTATTTAAAAATGAAGTTGATTATATTGTAAAAGACGGACAAGTTTACATCGTTGATGAATTTACCGGAAGAATTATGGAGGGACGAAGATTCTCAGATGGATTACATCAAGCTCTTGAAGCAAAAGAAGGTGTAGAGATTCAAAATGAAAATCAAACTTTAGCAAGTATCACATATCAAAATTATTTTAGAATGTATCCAAAATTATCTGGTATGACAGGAACTGCTATGACAGAAGCAAGTGAATTTGAATTTATTTATGGTTTGAAAACCGTTGATATTCCAACAAACAAACCAATAAAAAGAATAGACGAAGAAGATTATATTTTTAAAAATGTAAAAGGAAAATTTAAAGCAATAGCAGACCAAGTTGAAGACTGTTATAAGAGAAAGCAACCTGTTCTTATTGGAACTGTAAGTATTGAAAAATCAGAATTATTATCAAATTTATTGAAAGCTAGAAAAATTCCTCATGACGTTTTGAATGCAAAACAACATGAAAGAGAAGCAAAAATTGTAGCTCAAGCTGGTATACCGGGAAATATCACTATCGCAACAAACATGGCTGGTAGAGGAACAGATATTATGTTAGGAGGAAACCCAGACTTCTTAATTAAAGATATGTATTCTAGAGTTGAAGACGAAGAAGAGAGAAAGAAAATTGAAAAAGAAATTAAAGAAACTTGTGAAAAAAATAAAAAAATAGCTTTAGAAGCTGGTGGTTTATATATTCTTGGAACAGAAAGACATGAAAGCAGAAGAATTGATAACCAGTTAAGAGGAAGATCTGGAAGACAAGGTGACCCTGGAGATTCAAAATTTTTCTTATCTTTAGAAGATGATTTATTAAGAATTTTTGGTTCAGATAGACTTGGCGGTATGCTTGGAAGACTTGGACTTGAAGAAGATGAAGCAATAATTCACCCTTGGATTAGTAAATCTGTTGAAAAAGCTCAAAAGAAAGTAGAAAACGCTCATTATGAAATGAGAAAAAATGTTTTGAAATATGATGATATAGTCAACGAACAAAGATTAATTATTTTTGAACAGAGAAAAGATATTATTAACGCTAATGATATGAGCGAAGAAATATCTTACTTAAGAGAAGAAAAAAACAATGAAATTTTGAATAAACATATACCAGAAAAATCTTATATAGAAAATTGGGATTTAGAGGGATTACAAAAAGAAATCGAAAGAGTATATGGCGAAAACTTTAATTTCAAAGATTATGTTGAAAATAACGTAGTCGGAAGAAGAGATATTTCTGAAAAGATTAATGAACTTACTAAAGAAATATATAACAAAAAAGAAGAGTTATATGGAAAGGATTTATTAAGACAAGTAGAGAAACGAATTTTCTTAATGACTATCGATAAATATTGGAAAGACCATTTATATAATCTTGATAAATTAAGACAAGGTATAAACTTTAGAGCTTATGCGCAAAAAGATCCATTAATGGAATACAAAAAAGAAGCATTTATTTTATTTGAAGAGTTAATGTATAACATGAATGAAGAATATTTGATTAGAATTTATCATGTTGTTATAAATATTGAAGCTTTAAATAATAACCAAAATTTCTTAAATGCTAGAGCAAAATTACCAACTAGACAACAAAATATAGAAGAAAATAGATCTGAATTAGTGCAAGCTATGAGAAAAAAAGTATCAGAAGATGAAAAAAATTCAATAAAGCAAACAACAGCTTATAACAAAGTAGATCCAGAAAAAAGAGATCCAAAAAATCCTTCTACTTGGGGTAAAGTTATGAGAAATGATCCGTGTCCCTGCGGTTCTAGAAAAAAATACAAACAATGTTGCGGTAAATTGTAATAATAAAATTATATGAGATACAAAATTATAATTGAATATGACGGAACTAATTATAGTGGTTGGCAAAGACAAAAAGATAATTTTTCAATTCAAGAAAGTATAGAAAAGGCTATTCAATTATTTTCTGGAGAAACTGTTGTAGTATATGGTTGTGGAAGGACAGACGCTGGAGTTCATGCATTGGGGCAAGTAGCACATTTTGATTTAACAAAAGAATATGAACCTTCTAAAGTTGTATTAGCAATTAATTTTTACTTAAAATATAACACGTGTGCTAAATCAGATAAAAACGCAGTAACACAAGACATAACTATACTTGATTGTGAAATAGTTGATGAAAATTTTCATGCAAGATTTTCAGCTAAGAAAAGATATTATAAATATAGGATTTTAAATAGACAGCAACCAAGTGCTATTGATTATAAAATGTGGCATATAGGGAAAAAATTAGATTTTGAAAAAATGCAAGAAGCCTTACCTTTATTTATTGGAAAGAAAGATTGGACTAGTTTTAGAGATACTGAATGCCAAGCGAAAAGTCCAATCAAAACTATAGATAAAGTAAGTTTAACAAAAAACGGTGATGAAATTATTTTTGAAATAGAAGCAAAATCTTTCTTACATCACATGGTTAGAAATATTGTGGGAACACTTGTTGATGTCGGTTTAAACAAAATAACCGTGGAAGAATTAAACGAAATTATAGAAGCTAAAGATAGAACAAAAGCTGGACCTACCGCATCACCTCAAGGATTATTTTTTGTATTAGTTCAATATATATAGTATTAAATTCAAGATGGCGGACAGAGAGGGATTCGAACCCCCGGAGAGTTGCCCCTCGCTGGTTTTCAAGACCAGAGCTATCGACCACTCAGCCATCTGTCCAAAGTATATTATAAAAGTCTTTTTTTAAATGTCTAGAAAATTCTTATGATGATTATACCTTATAAAAATATAGGCGTAAACTACGAACTTTAAGTTATTTGTTTGCATTTTATTTTTTATTTTAATAGCATCTGGTCAGTTTAAATAAATTTTTTATTATGGTTAAAACTCATGAGATTAAGCCTTCAGTATTAAAAGCATATGATATAAGGGGTGTTGTTGATAAAGAAATAACTGAAGTTGATGCATACTTTATTGGAAAAGGTTTTGGAACTATTTTGAGAAAAAGAAATCTAAAATCTTGTGTTTTAGGCTACGATGGAAGACATACATCAGTGCCTTATTCAAAGGAATGTGCGAGAGGAATGGCTGAATGCGGTATTAATGTTATCATAGTAGGGCTATTACCAACTCCCAGTGTTTATTTTGCTATGAAAAACTTGAATACTGATGCTGGATTTATTGTTAGTGCTTCTCACAATCCAAAAGAAGATAACGGTTTTAAAATGTTAACTCAGGAAGGTCCTTTTTGGGGTGACGATATTCAAGAAATTGGAAGATTAGCAAAAAGCGGGCAATTCATTGATGGCACAGGAACAATTACTGAAAATAAAAATTTAAGACAAGATTATATTAATTTCATTTTAAAACAATTCAAAGGTGGAAAAAAGAACTTAAATGTAGTTTGGGACGCTGGAAATGGTGTTGTTGGCGCAGTGTTAAAAGACATAATATCAAAATTACCCGGAAAACAAGAAACAATTTTTGCTAACGTAGATGGTGATTTTCCAAACCATCACCCAGATCCATCTGTAGCTAAAAATATGGTTTTATTACAAAAAGCAGTTGTTGATGGAAAGTTTGATTTAGGTATAGCATTTGATGGAGACGGCGACAGAATTGGTGTTGTTGACAGTACTGGTTTCTTACTTTATGGAGATCAACTTGAGCTTATTTTCGCAAGAGATTTTTTAAAAACTCACAAAGGCGAAAAAGTCATGAATGAAGTAAAAGCAAGCATGGTTTTATACAATGATATTAAAGCTCACGGTGGTGTTCCTGTAATGTGGAAACCGGGACATTCTGCTCAAAAATCTAAAATGAAAGCCGATAATATTAAGCTAGCCGGAGAAACAAGTGGACATATTTATTGGGCAGAAAATCATAATTTTGATGACGCTTTATACAGTGCTATAAAACTATTAAACATTATGTCGAACAGTGAAGAAACTGTTGCTGATATAATAAAATCATTACCAAAAACTTATTCTACAAGCGAGGTTAGAGTTACAGTTGGTGATGAGAGAAAATTTGAAATAGCTAAAGAACTAGCTAATAAAATGGAAAAAGAAGGAAAGGATTTTGTAGGAGTTGACGGGGTTAGATGTAATTTAGAAGAAGGTTGGTGGCTAGTAAGAGCTTCAAATACACAGCCAGATATAACCACTAGATGCGAAGCTTTAAGTCCAGAAGGTTTAAATATTGTAAAAAATGATTTAGCTAATCAATTGAAGTCTTTAGGTGTTGAAATAAAGTTTGAATAAATATTAGATTAAATAATATAGTCAAACAACTTTCACTTAACCACTAAATAAACCGCTTTTGCAAAAATATATGAGGAGATTTAAAATTTTATTGCGATAGCGTATAACTTAATACGGTGAGACAATAAAATTTTAGAGCGACGAAGGGTGATTAAGGCAAAAG
>DATIQT010000108.1:0-9737 GCA_035470525.1 Rickettsiales bacterium | reverse complement strand
TAATTATAGGTATGATTGATGGTGAGTTGGAAAGGGAAACTAAAAAACTAGTAGAAAATTTGCAACCATATAAAAAGGATTGGGCAAGTAATGTTAAAAATACACATTATGATTTTAATGAAACTGGCAAAAAAATCTGGGCTTCAGGTACAAAATCTACAAATAGATGGGTTGGTTTGAATGATGTTCTTGAAAAAAACGATATTAAGGGAAATTAGTTATAGCTCCCCTTTATCACTCAGTGAAAAATGGGAGCTAATATTTTATCTTAATCCATATTCTCTTAGCAATTCTTCACTTTCTCTTGCTAAATATTCTACTTTTACTTTTGTTGTACCCTTCTCATGAAAATCTAGTTTTTTTGCAACTTTTTTTGAAACATCTATAATTCTATTTTTTACAAAAGGACCTCTATCATTAACTCTAACTTTTGTGCTTTTTCCATTTTCCAAATTTGTAACTTTAACCATACAAGGTAGTGGCAAAGTTGTATGTGCTGCAGTATAATCATTCATATCATAAATTTCACCATTAGCAGTTTTTTTATTGTTAAATTCACTACCATACCAAGATGCCATACCAACTTCTTTATAATTTGGTTGTTCTCTTGGATAATAAGTTTGTCCTAATATAGTATAAGGATTTCCAACTTTGTAAATTCCTGTATATTTGCCATTTTTAATAGGTTTTGTCGTTTTTACAGAAGTAATATCCTGTTCTTCTTTGTTTTTTTGTTCAAGTTTGAATTTTAATGTTTTATCTGAGTAATCAATATCGTATCTTCTTAATGTATATTCAATATTATTAGCCTTCGCAGTGCTAAAAGTAATAATTAATAAAAATATACACAAATTATATGATTTCATATTGTTTTATTATTTTTGTTGAATACTTTGTCCAATCACTATCTTTAAAATTATCATTTAATAATTTATAATATTGAACTGCTTCAAATTTTAAATTTAAAATATCATTAATTTCAATTAATCTGTATAACGCTTCAGGCACATATTTTGATTCTGGATATTGATTTAATATATTTAAATAATGATTACTTGCTCCAATATAATTTTTTCTTTTTAAATAAAAATTAGCTATATTCAATTCATTACCAGATAAGAATGTTTCAATTGTTTTGAATTTAATTTTACTATCTTCTGCGTATTCACTATTAGGATATCTATAAATTAATGTTCCAAAAGTTTCCCTTCCGTTTTCTGATAAATCTCTAGCTTTACTTGATGATTTTATCCTATCAAAATAATCTAAACCTTTTAAATAATACATATAAGGCATATTTTCATTTACAGGGTTAGATTGCATAAAGTAATCTATAACTCTAATAGAATCTTCATAATGTTTTGCTTTATAATAAGAATAAGCAGACATAATCAAACCATTTGTTGCTTCTTTTGTAAATGGTTGGTCATCTTCTATTTTCTCAAATTTTTCAGCGGCGACACTATAATTACCTATTTTTAATTCTTTCATTGCTTCATCATAAGGACTTAATTTTTGTGTTGTTTTGCAAGAACTAAGTAATATTAAAATTAAAAATAAGTTAAGAAAATTTTTCATGCCTATTTTTTCTTTTTTGTAGTTATTTTTTTATCTTCTTTTTTAGTTTCTGTTGTTTCTTCAATAATTGGAGAAACTGTGCTTGGTACAACTTCAATTTCTACATCTTTTGAAATTTCCAAAACTAAACTTTTTTCTTTAACTTTTAAAACTTTTGCAAAAATACCACCAGCTGTTATAACTTTATCATTTGGTTTCAATGCTGCAATTTCTTTTTCGTGTTGTTGTTGCTTTTTTTGTTGTGGTCTTATTAATAAAAAGTAAAAAATCGCAACAAAAATCAACAAAGGAACTAAACTTCCAATAAAATTTTGAAAATTAGGTGTTTGAGGCATTGTTTCAGCAAAAGCTTGGCTTATAAAGAACATAAAAATTATATTATTAATATTTTCTAGATCATATATTATATCTTTTTTAAATCAAGCTAATTTTCAGTAATAATAAGGTAATTATCCCTATTTTATCATTATAATTATTTAATCTTCAGGAATTAGAATTTCTCTTTTACCCATATTATTTGGACTACTTAATACGCCATTTCTTTCCATTTCTTCAACTAAGTTTGCTGCTTTATTATATCCGATTCTTAAACTTCTTTGAATATAACTTATACTACATTTTCTTTCTTTTTTAACTATATTTAAAGCTTGTTGGTAAAAATCTTTTTCATTATCTACACCAAATAGATCTGGATTGCTAACATTTCCAAATTTGCTATTTTCTCTAGAACTTTCATTGTCAAATTCATCATTGTTTTTCAAAACTTCATCAACATAGTTAGGTCTAATTCCTTGCGATTTAATATGATTTACAATGTTTTCTACTTCATTATCAGAAACAAATGGTCCATGAGCTCTAATAATTTTTCCACCACCAGCCATAAATAACATATCACCCATACCAAGCAACTGTTCCGCTCCTTGTTCTCCTAAAATTGTTCTGCTATCAATTTTTGAAACGACTTGGAATGACATTCTAGTTGGGAAGTTTGCTTTTATTACACCTGTGATTACATCAACAGATGGTCTTTGTGTTGCCATTATTAGATGGATACCTGCTGCTCTTGCTTTCTGGGCAATTCTTTGGATTGAGGCCTCAATATCTTTTCCTGCTGTAATCATTAAATCTGCCATTTCATCAACTATTACAACGATATAAGGCATTTCTTTTTCTTCTATTTCTCTGTCTTCATAAATTGGTTCATCTGTTTCGCTATCAAAACCAATTTGAACTTTTCTGTTTAATTTATGTCCTTCTTTTATTGTACTATTTAGTTTTTCATTATAGCCTGCAATATTTCTAACACCAAGACTTGCCATAATTCTATACCTGTCTTCCATTTCTCTACATACCCACTTTAATGCTGTAATTGCTTTTAGTGGCTCTGTTACAACAGGAGTTAATAAGTGAGGTATTCCTTCATAAACTGATAATTCAAGCATTTTAGGGTCTATCATTATGAATTTACATTGTTCTGGTGTCATTTTGTATAGCAAAGATGTAATCATTGTGTTTATTGCTACAGATTTTCCAGAACCTGTTGTACCAGCAACTAATAAATGTGGCATTTTAGATAAATCAGCAATAACAGCTCCACCTGAAATATCACTACCTATAATCATAGGTAAAGGATATTTACTATTTCTATATTCATCACTTTCAAGTAAATCCCTTATATAAATCATTTCTCTTTGCTTATTAGGTAATTCAATACCTATAGCATTTCTACCTGGTATTACGGAAATTCTAGCTGATACAGCGGACATTGATCTTGCTATATCATCAGCAAGTCCTATTACTCTTGAGGATTTTGTTCCTGCGCTTGGTTCAAATTCATGCAATGTAATAATTGGACCAGCTTTTACATCAATCATTTCACCTTTTATACCAAAATCTTTCATAATATCAAGAAGTCTAGCTGATTGTGATAATAATTCATTTCTTGAAAGCGAAATTTTATTTTTACCATCATTTTTTCTTAATAAATCAAAATTTGGTAATAAATATTCTCCAATAGTTTTGATTATTTTTTGTTTTATAGATTTTTCTATTATTAGTTCTGATAATAATTGTTTTTTTTCTTTTTGCTCAAATATTTTTTTAAGTAAACTTTTTTTATTTATTTTTTTATATTTATTTTGATTTTCTGGAATACTTTCTTCTTCATCTATCAAAACAAAACTACCTTTTTTTCTTGTAAAAAATCTTTTTAATTTTTCTCTGAATTTTTTAGTTGTAACTAGTTTAAATATAAAAGTAATAAATTTTATTAAATTTTTTATAACTTTTTTTGTGAAATTATATAATCTAGCTGACTTTACTAACCACCAATTTTTTCTTATATCTAAGAAGAATGATATTGATACAAGCAAAACCAATAAAGAGAATAATAATAACAGATATTGCGGAATATAATAAAAAGTGTTTATAAATATATTTCCTATTATTCCATTACATGTTTTAAGACCACAAGAGTTATCAAAAATGATATCAGAAGATACTGTTAAGCTTATAAAAAGTCCAATAAATGCGAAAAACTTTTGCCACTTATTATAAATTATTTTATTTAATAAAATTTTTACACCAAGTATTAAAAATACTATAGCAAATAGAATTGAAGAGAATCCAAAAATTTGAAGTAAAATGTCTGAAAAATAAGAGCCAAATTTACCTAATATATTATGAATTTCTGGACTTGTTGAAACGCTATTAAAAGAAATATCTTTCTTATTATATGAAATTATTGATAGAAATATAGTTAATGAAAAAACAATCCAAAAAACTCCCCATAAGTAATTTTGTATTTTTAAGAGTAAATCAAATTTTGTGTTTCTAAATTTCATAAATAATCCTCAAGTTTATTTATATGGTTTTGAAAATAATAATCAAGCTTGTTTTTTACATTAAAATTTTTATAATTTAAAAAAATGTATTCATAAAAATGCTACCAATAACCGATATTACAAAATTTACATTTCAGGATTTTCCAGATAAAACTGCTTGTATTATTTGGCTTGCAGGCTGTAATTTTAGATGTCCTTATTGTCATAATCCAGATTTTATAATGAAAAAATGCAAATGCCTTGATGAAAAAGAAGTGTTTGATTTTTTAGAGAGTAGGGTGGAATTATTAGATGGAGTTGTTTTGTCTGGTGGTGAATGTACTTTATCAAATGAACTATATGATTTTATAAAAAAAATCAAAAGTATGGGGTTTTTGGTAAAAATAGATACCAATGGAACTAATTTTGAATTAGTAAAAAGATTAATTGAAGATAAATTGATTGATTTTATTGCGTTGGATTATAAAGCACCAAAAAATAAATTTCTTTCTATCGCAAAAATTGATAAATTTGATATTTTTTCTGAAACTTTAAATTTTGCAATTTCTTCTAATATTGATATGGAAATTAGAACTACCGTCCATACAAAATTATTAAATGAAGATGATTTGAATGAAATTATAAATGATTTAAACTCAAGAAATTATAAAAGTAATTTTTATATTCAAAACTTTAGAAATGATAGTGGTAGTACGTTAGATAATATTGGGGATCAAGAAAGAGTTTTGGATAAAAATTTAATTTTGAAAAAAGATTTTGGTGTATTTTTTAGGAATTTTTTTTGATAACTTTATAGCTCCACTTTGCCCTTCTGGCATTTGACTTCGTCGCACTTTGCTGACCGCAAGCTGCCGATTGTCTGCGAGCAGTCATCGGCTCGGCTTCGTGCTTCTCCCTCAAGGAGGGGAAAGATTACGGACGGTGGTTAAGGATAATCTTTCCCCTCCTTGAAGGGAAATGCCCGAAGGGCAAAGGGGAGCTTAAATTAATTGTTTAACGATATGAATTTTTTTGATATTGCAAAAATAAATTTTTTTTATATTCTTTAATTGAGTAATATTTTTAACAGTTTTGCTAGAAAGTTTAAGTATAAATAACATAGTTTTAATTGATAATCTTAATTTACAGTTAAGTAAAGGTTTATGTGTACTTACTGGTGAAACTGGTTCTGGAAAATCAATTTTACTTGATGCTTTGGGGCTTGCTATTGGTTATCGTTCTAATAGCAGGTTACTTAGAAGTGGTGAGGAAAAAGGCTCTGTGATTGCTGTTTTTAATATTACAAACAATCAAAAATGTAAAGATCGATTGAAGGAATTGGATATAGAGTTTGATGATAATATTATTATTAGAAGGATTTTATTTAATGATGGCAAAAGTAAAGCTTTTATAAATGACGTACAAGTGACGCAAAGTTTTCTTGAAAATGTCGGAAATACATTGCTTGAAATTCATGGACAAAATGAACAAATAGGGCTTTTAAATTCATCTATGCATAGAGAAATTTTAGATGAATTTGGTGGTCTTGTTGGAAAACAAATGGTTGTCGCTGGAATATTTGAAAAAATGAAGACAGCTAAAGAAAAGTTAAATGAATTAATTACTCAAAAAGATAATATTGAAAAAGAACAAGATTATTTAAAACACATAATAAATGAGATTGAAGTTTTAAATTTGAAACAGGACGAGGAACAAGAACTTAGTGATAAGCGAAATCTTATGATGAATAAGGAAAAAGTTTTGAATGTTTTGAATGATGTTAAAAATAGTTTAGAAGGACAAAATTCTGTAGAAAAAGGTATTTTATCTGCCCAACATACTTTATCAAGAGGTGTTGGACTTGGTAATAATCTATTTGAAGAAGGAAAAAACGCTTTTGAAGAAATTATTGAATATCTATATAAAGCAAATGAGAGTATAAGCGAGGCGACATATAAAATTGATAAAATTTTTGATAATTTAGGTTTTGATGGAGAGAGTCTTGAAAGTGTTGAAGAGAGATTGTTTGCTATAAGAGGTTTGGCTAGAAAATTGAACGTTCAACCAAATATGCTTTTAGATTTAAAAGTTGAACTTGATAAGAAGCTTGAAATATTGGAAAATCAAGATGTATTCATGGCTGATTTGCAAAAAGAATTAAATGGTTTAAGAACTCAATTTTTACAAGAAGCTAAAGAATTGAGTGAATTAAGAAAACAAACTGCAAAAAGATTAGCTCAAGAATTAATGCTAGAATTAGCCCCATTAAAAATGGAAAAAACAGTTTTTGATACTGAATTTAAAGAATTGAATGAAGATAATTGGAATAGATATGGTATAGACAGTATTAGATTTATTGCATCTACGAACCCTGGTATGCCAATGAATGAATTATCAAAAATTGCTTCAGGTGGTGAATTATCAAGATTTATGCTTGCTTTAAAGGTTGTTTTATCTCAAGTTAACTCTGTTCCAACAATGATTTTTGATGAAATTGATACTGGAATAAGTGGTGCAGTTGCTGAAGCTGTTGGTGATAGATTGAAAAAGTTGGGACAAAATTTACAAGTTCTTGTAGTTACACATCATGCTCAAGTTGCCTCAAAAGGAAATTATCATTTAAAAGTTAAAAAAGAACAACAAACAGATAAGACAACTACAATGGTTGATGTATTGGGCGGTGATGATAGAGTGAAAGAAGTAGCAAGAATGTTTTCTGGTGAGGTTATTACTGATGAGGCTTTGAGAGTTGCAGAGAAGATGATTAAGATCTAAAAAATCCCTATTTTAAAATAGGGATTAATTATAAAATTATATAGTTTTTTGATTTTGAGTTTTTGTACATGCATTTTTATAGTGTTCTATAAGCATTTGTGAAGCTTTTCCTTCAAATGACATTTTTTTAAAAAAGTCTTCATTTGATTTAATTTTTTCCCTAAAACTTAGAACTTTCTGATTTTCTGGGTCAGTCTGTGCTCCTGCTTCTTTTTTTTCTCTTTGATTCAAAATAGCAAATTGTTTTGATTCTTTTATTTCTTCAAAAAGTTTCTCATCTTTCTCTATTACTATTGTTCCTTCAATTTTTTCTCTTGAATTTTTATCTATTGTTCTATTTTGAACGGTAACTGAAACATGAATTTTCCCATCTTTCTCTTCGACTTTAGTATAATGGATTTTGTAGTTTAAATCTTTCTCCATTGTTTCTTTTTTTCGTTTCATATTTGCTAAATTCTCAGAAAAAGTACTTAATTGCTTTTCACTTTCTTTATCTGTATTAAAAATTTCCTTTACATCGTTTAATGCTTCATAAAAATTTTTATTTTCCTTTTTTTTTGCTGTTGATAAAATTAATTTCGTTACATCTGTTCCCTCTTTAACTTCTTCTATTTCTGGTTCTTTTGTTGTTAAAGGTGCATCCACCATAAATAAAATTTGTTTCAAATCATTATAATTATTATTTTGTTTTTCTAATAAGCCCTTAATGTATTCATTCATTTTTTCTAATACAATTTTTAGAGTTTTTTTAGAATCATTTAGTTCTGAAGACAAATTTTTATTATTATTGAGGTTATTTTTTAAAACAAGCACATTGGATATAGCTGTATGAAGCGGAGTTACCTGTACTCTACCTTCGTTATATTTTATGCTACTTTCTTGTTGACGATCGATAGCTTCTTGTAAAGATGCGAAATTGTTTAAAGCATTATTTAACCTTTGTTTATTTTTTTCAGGATTACTATCACTAGCCGCAAAAGTAATTAAATCTTTTCCAGTAGCTAATCCCAATAACTCATTTCTGTTGTTTTTAATAATATAAGTTAAAGATGGTGTAGATTGAAAACTAAAAAAATCATTAGTGAATATCTTCTTTTTTTGATCTTCATCGGCTTTTTTGTAAAATTCTATAAACAATTTGTTAAATGTTTCATTTTCTATACAAAATAAAGCTTTTACAATATGGTTAGATAATGTGCTTTCTTTACAATAATTTTCTGATATCTCTTCCTTTTTTCGTACGAAATCTATTTTTGCTTTTTCTTTCTGACATTCTATATTTCCTTTGTTTTCATTAGCATTGTTAAGTAGCAATTCAAAAGAATCTGTATTCTGTTGTATATAATTTTTAATATTGTTTTCTGCGTCTTTTTTTAATGAGTTATATATTTCTTTGTTTATTTTTCCATATTTATATTCACTTTCAATAATTAAAACTCTTGCAAAAAGCATAGTTATTTTAAGTACTTTAATTCTTTCTTCTATTTTATTATTATTATTTTGTAAAGGCGCTTTACCTAGTAGAATGTTTTCTATTATTTGTCTTTCTCCCTTGTCTTGAATAGCATTTATATTTTGTTTCAATGATTGAAATAATTCTTCTTCGTTTGTGTTTTTTTGAAAGTAATTTGGTTGTTTACTTGAATACCTATTAATCCTCTTCATGATACTTTTAATATCACTTTTTAATTTTCTTGTTTTAAAATAATTAATTTTTAATTTTCTTGTTTTAAAATAATTAAACATATTTGCCTCCTAGTTTAAACAAATACACTATAACATGAATTTAACTTCTTGTCAAATCTTTAATCTATTAAAAACTATGTTGTAATGGAACTATGGCTTTCAATATTTCTTTGGTTAGATTATTTATACACTTCCAGACATTGAAAAATAAATTAACTAATGGTTTATGTAACTAACTATTATTGTATGAGCGACAAAATTTCGATTAATGATTTAACAAAATTAAGAAAAATAATTTTTTTAATAATAGATATATTAGAAAATAATATTAATGATTTTTCCAACAATGTAGAAGTCGAAAGAAACACAAAGTTAATAACTTTTCTTATAGGGGATAGCGAAAATGTTGTTTCTATACTTACTAAATTAATAAATTCTTTAGTTAAAGTAATTCCTTTAGAGGAAAAGGTTTCTTCTGTTTCTGATGATAAAATTGAGAAATTAAGTGATGAAGATGTAGAGATATTGAAGAGGTATATTGATAAATGTAATTTTGTGTTTAATAAACATAGCTAGTTAAGAAATATAGTGTTATTAATAGCTCCCCTTTGCCCTTCGGGCATTTACCCTCAAGTAAGGGAAAGATTACGGGTGGTGGTTAATGCAATACTTTTGACAACCAAGAGTATCGAGGTAGAAGCACGAAGCCGAGCCGATAAAAACCTCGCAAACAATCGCACTACTGTCCGAGATAATTTCAACAAAAAACTTAGCTATCATTGAAAATAATAACTAGGTTTGTTAAAAATCTTTGTAGAGACTTGAAATTTAATAAATTTATTTTTTTACTCTGAACTTTATAAAAACATTATAGTC
>DATIQT010000107.1:0-14869 GCA_035470525.1 Rickettsiales bacterium | reverse complement strand
AAAACAAGCAACACCCTTGGAATTTTAAAGTATTTAACAACGAAATGTATAAGTATACTATTTCTATTAAATACTTTGAAATATCCTTGTCTTTTTGTAGAAATTATTTTTTGAGGAAAAATTTTATTTGCAGGAGGTCTAATATTTTATTTTTTATCTTTTGCTAATGGGTGTAGTGTATTAACTATGTTTTTTAATTTCTCATCTGCAATATGTGTATAAATTTGTGTGGTTGAAATATCTGAATGACCTAATAATTCTTGAACTACTCTTAAATCTGCTCCATTTTGTAATATATGTGTAGCAAATGAGTGTCTTATTGTGTGTGGGTGAACTTTTGTTGGATCGATATTATTTTTAATTGCTAATTGCTTTAGGCTTAGAGCGAAAATTTGTCGTGCTATGTGATTATCTTTTTTAAATTTAACTTCTGTGTTTTTTTTGTTTTTTGAGAAAGTTATCATAGTAGTCCATAGCCATTCGGATTTTTTTCCCTTTAGTAAATGTTCTCTTAAATCTAAATATTTTATTAAAGCTTCTTTAGCGGTTTTGCTTATTGGTACTAATCTTTCTTTATTTCCTTTGCCTTTAATTATTAAAAAGTCATCTATTGTATAAAGTCCATCTTTTCTATATTTCTTCTGAATGTCTGATATTTTTAATTCAACGAGTTCTGATATTCTAAGCCCACTTGCATAAAGTAATTCAAGCATTGTATAAAATTGAATACCATAATTACTTGTGTCTTTTTTCGCTTCTTCAAGCATTATTTTTAATTCTTTTTCACTTAAAATTTGTGGTATATCATTTTGAATTTTTGGGTGCTCTAATAATGTTGCTGGATTTTCAGTTATGATTTCTTCCAATTGTAAAAAATTGAAAAACTGTTTAATAGCCGAAATATGTCTCGCCATTGTTGATGTTGCAATTCCATTTTTGTATAAATATTCGAGATATTTTTTTAAATCTTTTGATGTTATTTTAGTGATTTCAATTTCACCTAAAAAAGAAAATAAATCTTCTATGTCGTTTTTATAAGAGAGTAGGGTGTTTTTTGCGGAAGCTTTTTCCACACTTAAATTATTTAAAAAATTTTCTAAATAGTTTTTCATTTTAATTTTTTATTTAACTCTTTATAATTTGATAAAATACTTTCAACTGTTTTCCAAAAATCTGTTGAATGATTTCTGTGGATTGTATGAGATAATTCATGAACCACTAAATAATCAACAACATCTTCTTCAAATAAAATTGCTTTCCAATTAAAAGAAAGATTATTTTTAGAATTACAAGTTCCCCAAACTGTTTTTTGCTCTTTTACTTTTATTGTTCCGTAATTAAAATTATACTTATCAGAATAATATTTAACTTTGTCTGATATTATTTTTAAACATTCTTTTTTGTACCAATTTTCTATTGTTTCTTTTAGCAATTTTTCTGAATAATTATTTGTTATATTTATTATTAAATTAAAATCTTTTATTTCGCAAAAACCACCTTCTTTTAATAAATCACTACAATTTATGATTAATTCAAACTCTTTTCCTAAAAATAGTATTTTATTATCTTGGATTAATTGTCTTTTCGATTTTCTTTTTTCCAATCGTTTGATTGTCCAATCTTTTCTTTTTTCTAATAAACTCAACAAAAATTTTTGTGAAACTTTTGTTGGAGACATTATATTTAAAGTATCATTTATTATTTTAAATCCAATGGTTCGTTTTCTATTTTTGGAATAGGTAATTTTATAATTAAATAAATTGTTATAATTTCCTTCCATTTTAACTAAACTTTTCCTCTACCCATTTTTCTTTTAACTTAACAAATAAAAATAAATGAACTTTTCTATTTAAAAATTTTCCAATCTCTTCTCTAGCTTCCATTCCAACCTGTTTAATTAGTTGGGCTTTTTTTCCTAGTATAATAGACTTTTGGTTTTCCTTTGCTACATAAATTACTTGTTGAATTTTAATATCACCATTTTTGAATTCTTCCCATTTTTCAGTTTCTACATCAACAGAATATGGTAGTTCTTCATTTAATTTTAAAAATAATTTTTCTCTAGTGATTTCTGATGCTAAGAATTTTAAAGGTGCATCAGTAATTTCATCATCTTTAAATATCCATTCGCCTTCTTGTGCTTGTTGTAATAAATATTCTTTTAATTTATCCGTTCCTACTCCAGTTTTTGCAGAAATCATGAAAATTTCTTTAAAATCAGGGTAGTAGTCAGTAATTTGTTTTGTTAATTCAAGTAATTTTGGTTTTTTTACAGCATCAACTTTATTTAAAACTAAAATGTTATTAATTTCCTTTTTCTTAAATTCATCAAGAATAATTTTTACTTTGTTTGTAAACCTTTCTGTTGAATCAATTAATAAACAAACCAATTCCGCATCTCTTATACCACTCCATGCAGTCTTTACAATTTTTCTTTCAAGTAATCTCGCTTTTTTGGGTATAAAAACACCGGGTGTATCAACAAAAACTATTTGTGTTTCACCATCAACAAAAACACCTCTAATTAAATCTCTAGTAGTTTGAACTTTTGGTGATATAATTGAAACTTTTTCTCCAACAAAATGATTTGTTAGAGTTGATTTTCCAGCATTTGGTGCTCCTGCTATCGCTACTGTCAATATTTTCTGCATATTAATAATTTAAATCTATAAATGTTGTTTGTCCTTTTTTAATCTCTATTTCCTTTTCATAAATATTACAATCATTTGAAAGAATTACAAGTTTATACTTTCCCTGTTTTAACATTGCTCCACCAAATTGGATATTTGAGAATAAACTAGTCCAATATCTTGTATCTGCTCTTGAGCTTTCATTTGCTGCTTTTACAGAACCAGCAAACATAGCTAAACCCATTATTTGATACCAATCACCTTGTCTATAAACAGCATAAGCAGCTATTGCACCAGCTACATATTTTGTAGTAATTCTTGCAACTATCTTAGTTCTTATTAAAGCTAATTTATCATCTAATGTCTTCTTTGCTATATCTGACATTGGCTCAATCATTGTTAAATCTGTTTCAGCAACTTTATTTCCATTTAAATCAAATATTTGAGCAGTATATTTTTTGATATCATCAGTGATTTTGATTTCTGGTAATTCAATTTCAGCTTGAGGAATACCACCCTCTACCAACATTGCAACCCTTAACATTGCTTCAAAATTTGAATCTACAGAACCAAAAGCAGCTATAGGAATTGGAATTTTTATTGTTTTTACTGTTTTTGGAGCTACTAAATTATCTTTTACCATAATAACCAAATTATCTTTTTTAGATGAATTTAAATTTCTTATTTCTCTATTCAAAAATTCTTGTAAATCTTTAGAATATTGAGTTTCACTTATATAATTTTTTTGTAATTCTTGGAAAGATAAATTTGGCAATTTTTTAAAATCATCATCAAATTCTTTAGCTTTGTTATTAAAAGTTGAATACATATTATAATTTTTTAATAAAACATCATTTCCATCTTTGTATAATTGCAATGCCACCTGTCTATCTTCTACAGTATTAAATTGACCATGTATAAAACCACCCCAAACCTTTGCTAACATATCATTTTTATATACAGGTTCACCACCAGTTTCACCTTGATAAGATTTTAATAAAGAATCCCATTCAATTATTGAACTTCTAGCATAATTTAAATGAAAATTTTCCTCCTCATCAGTTAATATTTTCTTTTCAACTTTTAGATTTTTTTCATCTAAATATTCTTCATAAAAACCTTGTTGGTACAAATTATAATTAATCAATGAAAGATAAAATCTTATCATTGATCTTTCGTATTTCTCACCATAATAATTGTCCATATTTTCATCCCAAACGCTTGCAGTTTTTTTGCTTATACTAATTGTATATAAATCATCACTAATCTTTTTTGCATTTTCAAAAGACTTTAATGCTTGATAATATTCACCTTTTAAATAATAAACCGTTCCTCTTTCAAGATTTCTTAATAATTCAGAATTTTTATCTTCATAAAAATCTTTATCTTTTACAATCAATGTAGCTGCTTCGTAGTTTTTAGCTTTAATATTAGTTGCTAAACTTACTCTCATTTCTCTATCTTTCTTAACACTTCCACAAGATGTTAATATTAATATTATTACAAATAATGATAAAATTTTCCTCATGAATTACCTTAATGAATTTATTGCTTCCTTATAATTTTGGCTATTAAATACATAAGAACCTGCTACTAAAACATTAGCCCCGGCTTTTATAATATCTTTAGCATTCGTATTTTTTATACCACCATCAACTTCCAAATCAATTTCTTTACCAGTTTTATCAATTATTTTTCTTATATTCTCAATTTTCTTTAATTGACTTGAAATAAAATTTTGACCACCAAAACCCGGATTTACTGTCATCACTGTAATCAAATCTAAATCTTCAATTATATATTCCAAAACACTCTCCGGTGTTGACGGATTTAAAACAACTCCAGCTTTTTTATTTTGTGCTTTAATTAATTGAATACTTCTATTTAAATGAACAACTGCTTCATATTGAACAGAAATAATATCCGCACCAGCTTTTGCAAAATCTTCAATATAAAAATCTGGATTTTCAACCATCAAATGTACATCAAAAACTTTATTAGTATATTTTCTTATATCTTTTACAATTTTTGAACCAAATGTTAAATTTGGAACAAAATGACCGTCCATAATATCAATATGAATGTAATCAGCCCCCGCTTCACTAACATTAACTATTTCTTCGCCGAGTCTTGAAAAATCAGCTGACAAAATTGATGTTGAAATTTTTATTGATCTCATTTTACAAGTATAAATTTTCTTCTGAAAGGGTATAATTATTTATTTATTTTTCAAGAATTATTTATATACATAGTTATAGGCAATCTTCTTTTATTTAAATCATATTTATCTATTTTTCTTCTTTATAATTATTGAAAAATCGTAAATTATTTATGCAGTAGGTCTATTTTAAATAATAGACCTACTGCAAATAAAATTTGAACAATTTCAATACTTAGCAGTAAATTAAATTATAATTTTAAAATAATTTTGTATAAAACATAATAATTTAAAGAACTCCTTCTAAAACTTTCACTAAGAAATCTATATCTTCTTTATTAATAACTAAAGGTGGTAATAATCTTATAACAACTCCACCTGCTGTAGCTATTACTCCTTTTTGTTGCATTAATTTTACATATTTTCCAGATTTTTGTTTTAATTCTATACCTGTCATTAAACCTATTGAACGAATTTCATTTATTAAAGGAGATTTTAGAGTATTTAATTTTTCTTTTAAATATTGCCCCATCTTTTCACTATGTTTTAAAAGATTTTTATCTTTTATGTAATCTAAAACACCAATTCCTGCAGCACAAACAACTGGTCCACCATTAAAAGTTCCACTATGTAATTCTTTGTCTATTTTTATATAATTTCGCATACAAACGATACTCATAGGTAAACCACCAGCTATTGATTTAGCAACTAAAAGTATATCTGGTTCTACATTAAAATGTTCAAACGCAAACATTTTTCCTGTTCTTCCCATACCACTTTGAATTTCATCAAAAATTAAAATTATGTTTTTTTCTGTACAAATATTTCTCACTTCTTCCAAAAACTTTTTATCAACAATATATACACCACCATTACCTTGAACGACCTCAATTATAACACCTGCTGTTTTATCAGAAATGGAATTTTTAAATTCTTCTATATTATTATAAGTACAAAAAGTTGTTTTATTATCTAAAAAATTTAAAAATGGTTCTCTATAATTAATATTATGAGTAAATGAGAGAGAACCCATTGTTTTTCCATGAAATCCTCTTTTGAATGAAATAAATTCCTCTTTTCCTGTTGTTGTGATTGCAAATTTTTTTGCAGCTTCAACTGCTTCAGTTCCAGAATTTGCAAAGAAATATTTTACAATACATTCCGGTGTTATTTCATTAAATTTTTTTAAGAATTTAGCTCTTGTTGAATTATAGAAAACAGGATTTACATGTGTTATTTTTTCTAATTGTTCTTTTACATTTTTTATAACATATTCATTGCAATGACCAACATTCATAACACCTATGCTAGACATGCAATCTAAGTATTTTTTACCTTCACTATCAAATAAGTATTGTCCTTCACCTCTTTCAATAGATATTTCTCTTTTTGAAAAAGTTTCTAATAAGTAAGTATTTTCAATCTCTTTTAAATCCATATTTTTCCTGTATTTTATTCTATAACAGTTCCATTTCCAGCTAAAGCACTAGAAATTGGATTTTCAACATTTGCAGATGCAATAATAATTTTCTTAACACCACCATCAAGAGCTTCTTTCGCACCCATTAACTTCTTCTTCATAGTACCTTGAGCAAATTGCATAAAGCTTTCTAAACCATCTTTCTTTATAGTTTTAATTAATGTTGTGGAATCGTTAAAATCTTTATAAAGTCCTGCAACATTTGAAAACATTATAAGAGTATCACTTTTAAAACTTTGTGCTAGCATTGAAGCAAATCTATCTCCATCTACATTTAGTGATTCATATTCATAACTTAAAGCTGGTGGTGTAACAACTGGTGTAAATCCAGAATTTAATAATAATTCTAATAAATTTGTATTTATTTTTTCTATTTTTCCTGTGTAATCATCGTGTAAAATTTTAACTTTTCCATTTTCAACAATTTTTATTGAAGGTTTTCTTTTTGCCATAGCAATTTGTCCATCAATTCCACTTAAACCTACAGCATTAACTCCAAAACTTTGTAATTTTTCAACAATCATTTTATTCATTTTACCACAGTAAGCCATTTTAAACATTTCCATAGTTTCTTTGTCTGTATACCTACTAACAAATCCAGTTGCTGAAGTTACCCATTTTGCTGGCTTTCCTAAATTTTCAGATAAAATCCTTAACTCTTCTTTTCCTCCATGGACTAATAAAAACTTATTTTGTTTAGCTAGATCACTTAAAAAATTATCATAATTTATACCTGCCGCACCACCTATTTTTACAACTAACATAATTACACCTTTAAATTTATTATTTGTTTATTTATGAACTTTTTATCTGTAAAATTCATAAAATTTTCAGAACATGCTGCAAATCTTCCATCTTTTTCACCATAATACATTTGTAAAAAATCTTCTTCTTCATTATATTCACATAAAACAGCAATATCTTTTTTATTTGATACGATTAAATTCAAAGCTCTAATATATGTAGTATTTTCCTCTATATAACTTGTAGCTTTTTTAAAACCATCAACAAATCCATATTCATCAATTTTATCTTGTATTATGTTAAAAATTTTATGAGCTCCAGTATTTCCTTTAACTTTCATTTTTGCACCTTTTAATCTACCATTAAAAGCAAATACTAAATCCTCTTTTTCATTCAAAAAAGGCATATTATTTTCTACATTAATTGTTTCAAGATTTACAGCGTCACGAACATGTGATATTAAGCAATTTGTCTTTATATTTTTAAATTGGTTTAAATCATCTTCCCATATAGGATTTACATTTCTATAATTTATCCATTTATTATCATTATTTAAGTAACAAAATCCCCAACCATCGCCTTGGTTATATTTTGCGTTTTTAGCAATTTTGGCAAATTCTTGTAGATATTCAGCTACTCCAAATAAATTTTTGTCTTTAATTAATAATAATCTACACATATGTTAAACCTCTCGTAAAAATATTAGCAATTGGCACCATTGCTTGGATTCCCGCATTCGCGGGAATGACAGGGCGGAAAGTGTGGATTCCCGCCTTCGCGGGAATCCAAGCGGTGGTGCAACTAATACATAAAACATTACATAAACTAAAATTTTGTGAAAAAATGTTTTTTAAAACCATATTAATTTCCTCTTTACTAATATTTATGTCAAAATTTTATAATCAAATTGGGTGTAATCCTATAAAACCAAGAGCAGTTTTTTCTTCAAAACCGCACATTAAATTCATACATTGAACAGCAGTTCCGCTAGCACCTTTCATTAAATTATCTATAGCACCAATAACAACAAGTCTGTTTGTTTCATTCTCTTTTTCAAAACCAATATCACAATAATTAGTACCAGCTAATATTTTAGGTTCAGGTAATCTATAAATACCTTGATTATCTTTAACTATTCTAACAAAAGGTTCATTAGAATAATATTTTCTATAAATCGCCCTAATATCTTTTTCACTCACATCTTTATTCAAAAAAACATGAGATGTTGACAAAATACCTCTAACCATATCTAAAGCTGTTGCAGTAAAATGTATTTTATCACTTGAAATTCCTAATTCTTTTGAAATCTCACCACAATGTCTATGAAAAACTGGTGCAAATGTTCTTAAGCAATTAGCTCTTTCTGGGTGATGACTAGCTTCCGATGCTTTATTTCCAGCTTCACTAGATGAAACTTTTAAATCAAGAACTAACATATCAATCAAGCCTTCTTTTGCAAGAGGATATAAAGGTATATTAACACTTGTTGCATTGCAACCAACACCAGATACATATTTTGCTTTTTTTATTTCCTCTCTATGAATTTCAGGAAGACCGTATACAAATTTACTTAAAAATTCTGGTGCTAAATGTTCTTCACCATACCATTTTTTATAATCTTCTTTTGAAGAAAACCTAAAATCAGCTGACAAATCAATAATTTTATCAGCTAATTTTGAATATTTTTCTATGAATGATTGAGCTTTACCATGTGGCATCGCTAAAAACAAAACATCGCAAGACTCTAAATCTCCAACAGAAACAAATTGCAACAATTTTTGTCCTCTTAAATTTGGGTGTATTGAATGAGCATATTTTCCAACATTACTTTCAGATGTAATTTGGTTTAACTCAACATAAGGGTGGTTAAGAAGAAGACGAATTAACTCTCCTCCTCCATAACCTGACGCCCCAACGATTGATACTTTTAATTTACTATCCATTATTTCTCACTACCACATTTAATAACATAATCAACAATTTTTGCTGGTATATCAACTCCAGTAGTTATAATTGAATTTCTAAATTCCATTGTAGAATTAACTTCATTCACAGAGTAACCTTCGTCGCTTTCAAAAATATCCATTGCAAGAATTCCACCACCACAAGCTTTAGCGGCAGCTTCAGATATTTTTATCAATTCAGGATTTAAAGGACAGTTTGTAGCTTGACCACCTCTTGCTGTATTTGTAATCCAATGAGGAGAAGTTCTATAAATCGCTGCAATACATTTTCCATCAATCACAAATGATCTAATATCCCTTCCTTTCTTTTTATCAACATATTCTTGAATGTAGAATATAGAATGTTGATAACTTCCCAAAACACTTTTATGTTCAAGAATAGCTTCAGCAGCTTCTCTATCGTTTATTTTTGAAATCAATCTTCCCCAAGAACCAACAGCTGGTTTCATAACACAAGGGTATCCTAATTCTTCAATAGCTTTCAATGCAGATTCTTCAGTAAAAGCCATATAACACTTAGGTGTTGGAATTTTATTTGCAATAAGAGCTTGAGTTGTTAAAAACTTATCACCACATACTCTAACTACATCATATGTATTAACAGTTTTTATTCCATTATCATTTAAAACCTTCAAAGCATATAAAGATCTCGCATAATGAACACTTCTTTCAAGAACAACATCAAAATCTAAGTTTAAATTATTTAAAAAGAAATACATATCATCATCATTTAAATCGACAACTTCAATATTTCTTTTTCTAAATTCGTCTAGAATTAATTTTTCTTCAACTCTAATTCTAGAATGTAACAAACCAATTTTCATTTTTTCCCCCTTTTTAGTTTTTAGATAATCTATTCGCCCCAGTCTTCATCAGCTTCTTCAGCTAATGCGACTTCAACTGGATCAACAGATGTAATTTCTAAAGTAACTCCACACTCAGGACAAACAATTACTTCATTTTTCTCAAAATTTTTTGGCATGTTGAGTTCACAACCACACTCAGTACACAATACAATATTCATAAATATTTTTTTATTTCTTTAATTACATTGTATCTGTTTACCAAACAAAAAGCAATTTTTATGTTTAGATTATATAATTATAAATTAAACTACATCGAAAATTGTCCTATATTGTTTAAAATATCTTTTATGATTCCCGATTTATCTTTATTTATATCGTTTCCAATATCTAAAAGTTTATTTTTATCTGATTTAATATCATATAAAGATAAATTTTTTATTAAATCTGTATCGTTATCAAATTCAATTATTAATACTTTTTGTTCTTTTATTTGTGGTTTGAAAAATAATACTTCTTTGATTTTATAGGAATAATAAATCCATATATTATCATTGAAATATGATTTATTTAGAGGAAAACCTAAATATTTTATTGTGTTCTCTCTATTTGTTAAACCGATTTGTATATTCGCTAAATCGTCTTTATTTATAATATATCCTTTTTGAGAAATATCTCGTGCTACACAAGATACTGTAAAACATAGTATTAAAATTGTGAAATATTTATTAAACATTTATACACCAAAATTATCAAAATTGCCATAAATAGGTCCGAATACACCAGCTATAACCCAACCCATTAATCCACCCATTATAAACATTATTGTTGGTTGTAATGCACCTATAATTGTTTCTATTGTATCATTTATTTCAGATGTATAAAAATATTGAATATTCTCCATAGCTTCTCCCATGTTTCCACTTTCCTCACCCACTTTTAACATTCTTAAAACCATATTTGGAAAATAACCTGATGAAGACATCGCGTTAGATACCGATTTTCCATCAGATACTTGTTGTTGTATTCTTTCTATCTCTTCTCTTAAAACACTATTTCTCACAATGTTGCCAGAAATTGTTAAACATTCCAACACTGGAATACCACTTGAAAATGTTACACCAAAAAATTTTGTAAATTTTGACATTTCTATTTTAGTGATAATATCACCAAGAATTGGTATTTTTAATTTTAATGAATCTATTTGTAATTTTATCACCTTATTTTTTGATAAAATTTTTATTAATATATATATTATGATACTATATACTATACTAGAAAAAAAATAATTTTGAAAAAATTCTGAAGTTTTAATTAAAGCTGTTGTATACCATGGTACTGCTATACCTTGATCCAAAATAAAACCTGTAACTTTTGGAACAACAATTTTTAACATTATACCAGTTACTATAAACATTACAAACAATGTAAATAAAGGATATCTTATAGCTTTTATTGTTGCTCTTTTTATTTCCATAGCCCATTTTATATTCTCATATATATTTTTAAATGCAATTTGCAAACCACCTGTTTTTTCACCCATTTTAACTAAACTAATTGTAATTTCAGTAAATACCCTAGGATATTTTCCCATAGCTTCAGATAATAATTTTCCACCCTTAACTGATTCAAATAAATCCGATGCAACATCTTTCATTTTTTGATTATTAGAAAAGTCTTTTAAATCTGATAGTGAATCCAATAAAGGAACACCAGCTTTTTCTAATTGTTCGAGATGAATAAAGAATGTTATTAAATCTTTAGAAGTTATTCTATCTAAAAAACTTAAGTTAGAAAAAATACCTTTTCCTATTTCTTTATATGATATAAGTATTAAGTTAGACTCTAATAGTGTTTGTTCCAATGCAAATTCATTAGCAGTTTGCATTGTCCCTTTAACAACTTTGTTTCTTTTTTGATCTAATGCTCTATATATATATTTTCTATTCATTATTGCATTATAATGCTGAATAAAAGAAAGATATAAAATAAAAAATTAAAATCAATAAAATAGTTTTTATTTTTTTCTTGAATTTAATATATTATTTTCTATTATATAGTAGAAGTGTCGCATTTATTATATTATTAAAAATTAATTATTATAAAATGGCAAATGTAAGTTCGTCTAAAAAAGCTATAAGAGTTATAGAAAGAAAGACTGAGATTAATAAAGCAAGAAGAAGCAGAATTAAAACTTTTTTAAGAAAAGTTAATGATACAATTACAACAGGAACTATTGAAGATGCAAGAAAAGCCTTTGTTGAATTTGAATCTGAGCTAATGAAAGGTGTTAAAAACGGTATTTTGAAAAAAAATACAGCAAGTAGAAAATTGAGTAGATTAGCTGGTCATATAAAAAAAATGGATAAAAAAGCTTAGTTTTATTTTAGCAATGGAATATTTATATTCCATTGTTTTCTTTGAGGATATTTATGTTTAAATTCTTTAAATCTTCGGATTATTTTAATTTTATGGGTATACACAAAATATGTTTTATTATTTCTGTGTGTGTTATTTTATTATCCATAGTAAGTTTTTTTGTTAATAAACTTAGCTTTGGTATAGATTTTACAGGTGGTTTATTGTTTGATATTACTGTAAAAGATAATAAAGATATAGCAGATCTAAGAAATAATTTTTTAAAAAATAATTTTAAAGATTTTAACATACAAAGTTATGGTGATAATGGATTTATAATAAGAATGTCTGAAAAGGAAATTATGCTAAACTCTAATGAGAATACAAATCAGACAGAATCCGTAAAAATGATAAAAAACATGATAAATACTTTTTTCAATGGTGATGTGAGATACAATAAAATAGATTTTGTTGGACCTCAAATTGGAAAAGAATTGATTATTAAAGGCTTAATAGCTTTGGTTCTTTCATTGATTGTAATAATGTTATATATTTGGATTAGATTTGAATTTGAATTTGGTTTAGGTGCTTTAATAACACTATTTCACGATGTAATAATAGTTTTTGGTATATATTCAATATTTGGTATTGAGTTTGATTTAACTTCAATTGCTGCAATATTAACTGTTGTTGGATATTCAATTAATGATACTGTTGTTATTTATGATAGAATAAGAGAATTTTTACCTAAGTATAAAAAAGAAGGTATGACTGCTGTTATAAATAGAAGTTTATCAACTACATTGAGAAGAACATTACTAACATCTTCTACAACTTTACTTAGCTTGCTAATATTGGTTATTCTTGGTGGTGAAAGTATAAAGAATTTTAGTTTTATGGTATTTATAGGAATTATTATTGGTACTTATTCATCTATCTATATATCAGCTCCAATACTTTTATATGTTGGTGTTAATAGTAAAAAATTAAAACAATCATAAATGGAAAGTGTTGTATTATTTAGAATTCCCAAAATTCCAAATTATACCATAGATAAAATTTGCAATTAAAAAATAAAATCATAATTATCTTTATCAGAAAATAACTTTTTCAACACTTTATTATTCAATGTATGACCAGTTTTATTAGCTATAATATGACACTTCATAAAATAACCACTAGTGAACATATCACCCACACAATCCAAAATTTTATGTTTCACAGGCTCACAATCCATTCTAAAACCATCTTTATTTAAAATTTTATCATTATCAAAAACCATAGCATTATCATAATTACCACCCCTTGCCAGTCCGTGTTTTCTCATTCTCTCAATATCTTTAATATTACAAAAAGTCCTAGCTCTTGATAATTCCTCTAAAAAAGTCTTTTGATTACCATCAAAAGAATAAACTTGCCTACCAATTCCACCATAATTAAAATCAATAGCCAAATCAACTTTAAATTCATCACATGGCAACAACCTAACAGCCCCAAAATCATTTCTCACTTCAACTTCTTTTTTTACAACAAGCAATTTTCTATCTTCATCTAATTCACGTACTCCAGCTTTTTTAATTTCTTTTATAAACAACTCAGTGCTACCATCTAATATAGGAATTTCCTTATTATCTATCTCAATAATAGCATTATCAATATCACAAGCCCATAAACTCGCCATAAAATGTTCTATAGTCCTAACAACAGCACCGTATTCTCTTAAAATACCAAATCGCAATAAAGTTTTACTTAATAATTTTTGAAAATAATTAGAAACACCAATAGTAGTTCCTAAATTAGTATTAATAACAGAGCTATATAAAGCTCTAATCTCATTTTGCTGATCTTTGACATCAACTCTTTTAAAAATTATACCAGTTCCAGCTTCAGCAGGATTTATAGTTATATTAACTTCAACACCACTGTGTAATCCAATACCACTAAACGATACTGAATTTTTTATTGTTTTTTGTTTCATAATTTTACCACTTATTCAAATGAACTTTACTTTTATCAAAATAATCCTTTTCTTCAAATGGCAAATCAGAATAACCAAAAACCACCAAAGAATGCGGAATAATATTATCAGGTAAATTAAATAATTTTGCAAACTCTTTTCTTTGTTCTGTATTAATTCCAGTCCAAACACTTCCAATACCCAAGGCACAAGCACTTAATAACATATTTTGAATACAAGCAGAACAATCAAAAATCCAACATTCTCCAAAACTTGCTTCCTTATCGCCACAAACCAATATTGACAAAGGCGAATCTTTAACCATTTGCGCATACTTAGAAATTTCAGTAATTTTTTGCTTTATTTTATCATCAGTTATCAAAACAATTCTCCAAGACTGTTTATTCATAGCACTAGGAGCAGTCATACCAGCCGACAAAATTTTATCAATATCCTGCTGTGATATTTCTTTTTTATTAAACTGTCTTATACTTCTTCGCTTATGTATAGTTTTTATTGTTTCCATAAAATGAAAATTATTGGTTTTTATAAAAGTAGAATAAAATATTTAATTTTCAAATTTTATTATTTTAATTAGCTCCCCTTTGTCCTCTTACACTACTGTCCGAGATAATTTCAACAAAAAACTTAGCTATCATTGAAAATAATAACTAGGTTTGTTAAAAATCTTTGTAGAGACTTGAAATTTAATAAATTTATTTTTTTACTCTGAACTTTATAAAAACATTATAGTCTGTTTTTTTTACTGCTCTAC
>DATIQT010000106.1:0-6937 GCA_035470525.1 Rickettsiales bacterium | reverse complement strand
CCTTAATCACCCTTCGTCGCTCTAAAATTTTATTGTCTCACCGTATTAAGTTATACGCTATCGCAATAAAATTTTAAATCTCCTTGTATATTTTTGCAAAAGCGGTTTATTTAGTGGTTAAGTGAAAGTTGTTTGACTATAAATAATAAATTTATAAACCTTTGATAACGGTGTCTAGATTTAAGTTATAAAAAACTTGCTATTTAAAAAAATAAAATTATTATCTATCACATAACTTATTAATTATTTAAAAAGGTATGACTGAAGTTTTGGAAAGAGTAAAAAAAATTATCATTGACCATTTGGGAGTTGACGAAAGTAAAATAGTCCCTACAGCAAGTTTTATTGAAGATTTGAATGCTGATAGTTTAGATCAAGTTGAATTAATTATGGCTTTTGAGGAAGAGTTTGGTGTAGAAATTCCTGATGAGGTCGCAGAAAAACTCACAACAGTTGGAAAAGTTATGGATTATATAGCTCAAAACAGTTAGTTTCAATAATATATAGTATATTTAATACCCTTTGTTTTCACATAGGGTGTTTTTTTATTGGGTCTTTAATAGACCTGTTGCATAAATAATTTGCAATTTTTCAATAAGTATGATTATTTTGTATGATAATTTATATATTTTTACAAAAATTCCTTCGGCAAACTTTGTCCAAACGATAAGTTACCAGTTACAAATGCCTTGCTTCTGCAAGTTGCTTGCATCAGTTTGGACTTGTTTTCTGATTTCTAATTCAAATGCTTGTTTTCAATGCTTCATTCCTAAGCGCAAAAACTACACTCGTCGGAATTTAATTATCAACAATAAAATGTATAATTATACTATTTCTGTTAAAATCTTGTAAATCCAAAGGTAGGTATCCAAAAAATATTCTCTTTGTCTTTTTTGTATAAATCATTTTTTAACGAAAAATTATTTATGAAACAGGTCTAATATTAATCTTCTTGTTTTTAATAAAATAAATACTAATTTTAACTTAAATTAATGTAGAATGCTATGTTTAGTTTTAAGAGAATGTTTGCTGTTGCAAAAAAGGAAACAGTAGAGTTATTTAGAGATCCTATGCGGGTTACCGCAAATTTTATTGTGCCAATAGTTATAATGTTTATTTTCTCAAGTGGAATGAATTTAGATATAGAGCATTTGCCTTTTGTTGTTTTGGATTTTGATAATTCAACACAAAGTAGACAATATGTCGATTCATATATTAATTCTGATTATTATGATTATTTGGGAAATGTTAATTCAAGTGATGAGGCAGAAAAACTCTTAAAACAAGGAAAGGCAAAATTTTATATAGATATTCCTGCTGATTTTGGTAGAAAATTATTATCTGGAAAAGGTTCTCAAATTGGTGTTTTTATAGATGGAACATTACCTTTTAGAGCGGAAAGTGTTAAAGGTTATATCGCAGGAACAAATGCGGTTTATTTGTATAGTAAACTTATGGAAAACTATGGCATTACAAGTGATATAACTGAATATAGAATTAAAAGTAGATATTGGTACAACCAAGCGAGTGAGAGTAAATTTTCTTTTGTTCCTGGTGTTTTGGTTATTATTTTAATGTCAATTCCTGCTATTATGATGACTTTATCGATTGTTGGTGAGAAAGAAGTTGGTACAATAACTAATTTTTATGCAACACCATTAACAAAGTTAGAATTTTTATTGGGTAAACAGATAATTTATGTTTTAATATTTTTTATAATATATTTAATATTAATCGGCATTGCAGTTTTCTTTTATCAAGTACCAATTAAAGGAAATTTTTTACTTTTAACATTAATGGCAATTTTATATATTTTTTCAACTACAGCTATAGGACTACTTGTATCATCATTTGTGAAAACCCAAATAGCAGGGTTGTTAATAGCAGCAATTATGACTATGATTCCCGCATTTACTTATTCTGGGTTACTAGTTCCAATATCAAGTTTAGATAAGGCAGGACAGTTTATGTCTTTATTATATCCTGTGTCTTATTTTATGCATACAACTATTGGAATATTTACAAAAGATTTGCCAGTGAGTTCAATATTGCCAAATTTTATTTGGATTGGATTGTTTTATGCTGTGGTGATGGGGGGGTGTGTGATGTTGCTGAAGAAACAGGAGAAATGAAATATGACTTCCGTTTTTTATAACTAAAGCTATTTTTTAACAAAATTTTGTTGAAAATTAAGTTTAATTATATTAAATTATATTAATGGGTTTGTTGGAGTATTGAAAATGTTGTTAAAATTTAGTGTTGAAAACTTTTTAAGTATAGGTAGTAAGCAAACTATTGATTTTACAATTAGTAAAAAAGATAAATTGAATGATTCTTCTAGTGAAGTTTGTGGAAAATATGTGAATAATGTTGCTTGCTTGCTTGGAGCAAATGGAAGCGGAAAAAGTAATTTGTTGGAAGCAATAAATTTTTACTTTTTTTTGACAACAATTCCGGTAAAATCTCTTGGTATTCAATATTTAAATGATAGATTTCAAATGAAATTAAATGATCAGGCTTCATTAAAACACAAATTATTGGAACATAAAAATACAAAACTTGATGTTGAATTTATTGATAGTGGAAAGCTTTTTAAATTAATTATAGAAATTAACAATAATTGTATAATTAGTGAATATCTTGGTGTTCATGTAGAAAGGGACTGGACGGAGGTTTTTTCTTATCAAAGGGGTAGTGACGGCAAACTAAAAAATGATATTAAATTTAAAAATAATTTTAAAATGAATGAAAATGACCTAGAAAGATTCAAAGAAATGAATGGAACTACATTATATGCTTTTTTTGGTCAATATAAATATTTAAAATTAATTTTGTCAGATTATGAAGATAATTTAGAATATTGTGAGTTTTTTAAAAATCTTAATTATGAATTTATTGCTAACAGACTAATAAGAGATAATAAATTTATGGAATTTATAAAAACTTCAAAAACGGTTTTAATAGATAGAATTAATGATATAGCTGATGTTGAAATTACGGATATAAAAATTGATAAAAATTTTGTTGGACAAGAGCAAATATTTTTCTTACATAAAAAAAATAAAGAAAGTTTTTGGTTAGAAATTAATGAAGAAAGTTCTGGAACTAGAGCTATTATATTTTTATTATTTACATTTTTAAGCGGAATGTTGGAAAGGCAATGCGTTTTGTTTTTTGATGAAATAGAAAGCGGAATACATCCATTAGCTATAAGAAAAATTTTAAAATTGTTTAGTGATAAAGAAATAAATAAATATAATTCACAAATATTTTTTTCTACGCACCAACCATTATTTTTAAATGATAGAACAAAAACACAAATATTCTTATCTAAAAAAAATGATAAATTAGAAACTGAAATTTATAGATTAGATGATGTTGAAGGTGTAAGGAATGATGAAAATTATTTGAATAAATATTTAGTTGGTTGCTATGGTGCAATACCAAAAGTAAAATGGTTTTAGAATATGGGAAGAAGAAAATTAAGAAAACAAAATGATGGTAAAATAATCTTCTTTGAAGGAGATTTGGAAGAGTATTTTATCAGATTTTTAGAGAATGATATTTTAAAATTAACTGAAAATGAGATACCACAACACGAAAATTGTCATGGTGGAACTAGTGATTCTATATTAAGCCAAGTTATTAATAGATGCGATCCAAATACTGAAGAATTAAGAATTATAGGAATATTTGATGAAGATGTTCCTTTAACAAGAAACAACATGGAAGAATCTGATAAAAATCCTGTATTAGCAGAAAACATTCCAGCAAGATTGGAAACATGTTGGTGTGAAAAAATTGATTCAGAAATTGAAGATAAATGTTTAGAAAAAACATATAATAAAAATCACAAAAAAAATCCTATTTTGATAATATCAAATCCCTTTTCTTTTGAAGGTATAATACTGAGAATCCTAGATAAAATGCCTGAACCTAATAAGTATAAAACGACAAAAGATTTAAAGAAAATATTTTTGTCTTTATTACCACAAGATACTAAAAAAAATAAATGTAGTATTAAAGATAATAAAATATTGTTAGACACAAAAAGTAAAATTGAAAAATTTTTTGAAGAAAATATAACCTATGAATTATTACAAAAGAAAAGAAAAAGTATATACGAGTTAGATTTATTACTAAAATTATACGAGAAATAACATGCCTAAATCAATCTTTATTTGTCAATCTTGCGGAGCAATTCTTAAAAAATGGGCGGGACAATGTCCTGAATGCAACGAGTGGAACAGCGTTACCGAAGAAAAAGAAGAGGGTGGTTTAATCACCCATAATGAAGCTATTGGAAAAATTAAAAAAGAAGATGGAAAAACTTTAACTTTTGAAACTCTTGATAAGGAAATTAAGGAATGTCCTAGGGAGATTATTGGAATTGGTGAGTTGGATAGGGTTTTAGGTGGTGGACTTGTTAAGGGTTCTGCGGTGTTAATAGGTGGTGATCCTGGTATTGGAAAATCTACTTTGTTGTTGCAAACTCTGTGTTCATTGGCTAATAATGGTGTTGCTTGTATGTATATTTCTGGTGAGGAAAGTACTAATCAAGTTAGAATTAGAGCGGATAGATTAGGTTTGAAAAAAGCACCGATTAAACTTGCTTCTGCAACTTCTGTAAATGATATTTTGAGAAGTATTGAAAAGGAACTTCCGCAGGTTGTAGTTATTGATTCAATACAGACTATTTTTTCGCCAGATATTTCTGCTTCTCCGGGTACTGTTTCTCAAGTTAGGACTTGTGCTAATGAGCTTGTTGTTCTTGCTAAGAGTAAGAATATTACGATGTTGATTGTGAGTCATGTAAATAAAGATGGGCAGATTGCGGGACCTAAGGTGCTTGAGCATATGGTTGATACTGTGCTTTATTTTGAAGGTGATAAGGATTATCAATTTAGAATTATTAGAAGTATTAAAAATAGGTTTGGTGCGGCTAATGAAATTGGTGTGTTTGATATGGGTGATTCTGGGCTTATGGAAATTAGTAATCCGTCAGAATTGTTTTTGTCTTCAAGGCAAGATATGGTAAGTGGAAGTGTTGTTTTTGGTGGTATAGAGGGAACAAGGCCGTTGCTTGCTGAAGTTCAAGCTTTGATTGCGCCATCGTTTATGCCTATGCCTAGGCGTTCTGTTGTGGGTTGGGATGTTAATCGTTTATCTATGATTATTGCAGTTTTATCAAGTAGGTTTGGTTTGAAATTGTATGATAAGGAAGTTTATCTTAATGTTGTGGGTGGTTTGCAAATAGATGAACCTGGTGCTGATTTAGCTGTGGCGCTTGCTTTGATTTCTGCTGTGAAAGATAAACCATTGCCGAAAGATTGTATGGTTGTTGGGGAAATTGGGCTTTCTGGTGAAATTAGAATGGTATCTCAAATTGAAGCTAGGCTAAAAGAAGCTGAGAAATTAGGTTTTACTAAGGCTATTGTGCCAGATGGAATTTATAATATTAAACAATTTAAAAAAGATAAGTATAAGTTGCAAATTATTACTGTAAAGCATGTTAGAGATTTGGCTTTTTTACTAAGTAAATGATTTTTAATTGTAAAATAAAATGTACATTGTATACTATAAATACAAGTTTGTAATTTTTAGTAGGTAAATATAAATATGAGTTATAAAGAAGAAGTGTTAGATTTTTCAGCAGAATCAGAAGTAAGAAAAGATAAAAATATTTTGGGTAGTATAAAAACTATTGATATTGAAGGACAAAAAGGTATAGAGAAGATCGAAGTTGCAGGACAAAAAGAACAACCAGAAAAACCTGATTTAGAAAATAAAGGTGATGGGAAATTAATTTGGTTTGGTATTGTATTAGGTTGTGGATTTCTTCTTATCGAAGTTGCCACTGGAACTGCTTTTTTTGTTGTTCCATTAAAAGTTGGTGGTTTTGCTATGATTCCTCTAAATAAGAAAGAAACACACAAAATATTATCAAACAATATTCCTAAAGAAGATCTTAAAAGAATAGAAGATTTGTTATCAAATGAATCTAAAGAAAAAGAAGATTCTAATGATAATGAAAAAATAATATTTATTAGTACAAATGATTTAAGAAAAAGATTTAAAGGTGTTGTAAATATACAGCAATTTATTGAAGATTCTGAAAAGAATTCAGAAAAAAAATTCACATTTGAAAAACTTAAAGAAAAACTTGAAGAAAAAGGTATTTTAAATGATAGTATTAAGAAACAGCTAGAAGAAATTGAAAAAGAGAAAAAGGAAGAGAGAATGAAAGAAATTAAAAAAGGAAAAGGAAGAGGAAGATAAATAGTATTAAATAAATTAAAAAAGAGACTGGATTGATATTGTATAATAGAATGATAATTAATATAATTTCTGAAAACACAACCGCAAAGTTTTTAGGAGATAAAGAAAAATTTTTGCGAAAGTTTGAGAAATTATATCAACTAGAGATATTAATACCATCATTAAGCTTGATTGTTTCAAAATGCAAAAACAATCAAGCTGATTTTATAATTGAACCTATTAAAAATTGGGATAGATGCGAAGGTCATTGTCAAACAAAGGGATTTTTTGAGAAGATTGGTGGTATATTTTCAAGAAATCTTACAAACACAATAAATATTAAAACAATAGAATGTTCTATAGTAATGCATGAAATCGCTCATGCAGTTGTGGCAATTAGTGGTGTAAATTTAAATAGTGATTTTAGAAAAGTTTTAGCCTCTGATTTAAGTGAAAAAGCTAGCTTAAAAATTGCTCCAATGGTTCAAAATATAATGAAAGATGAACTTAAACCATATAAATTGAATAATATTATAGATGAACTTTTTGCAAGATATTTTGAAATAATTGCTATGTCTTATGAGGTTGATGGTTTTTCAAGATATCAATTTAAATATGAAGATGTTGTTGGATATTTTAAAAATACTACTTTTTGGGTGGAGAATTATTTTAATCCTTT
>DATIQT010000105.1:0-36777 GCA_035470525.1 Rickettsiales bacterium | reverse complement strand
ACACCTTCCCCGCGAGGAACGAGCGGTTGGAAACAAGTATTTGAAGTAGAAATTAGAATTTTGAGGAAAATTATTTAAAATTATAATTTGATTTACTATAAGTATTGAAATTGTTCAAATTTTATTTGCAGGAGGTCTATTTAATTTTGTTTATGTAATTTAACCTTAATGCTTGTTTTTAAGAAAAAATATTGTTAAATACTTATAGGTTTTTATTTTACAAATATGCTCTACAAATTACTTAATTTTATTCTCGTATATATTTTAAGCATTTTTAATTTTGCAATTATAATGTCACCACTATTGTTTTTTGCAATACCTTTGATGATGACAAAAACTGATTATATAAAATCCAATTCAACATTAACAATAGTTTTATTGGTATTTTTTACCGTAAGCTGTTTGATGCTTGTTATTATGTTATTTGATTTGTTATTTGGATTTTCAACAAGATATTATATAAAAGGTACAAAAGAATTTAAAAAAATTAAAAATTATCAAATATTGGAAGATGCGTTTGAAGAAATTAAAATGCGTTTTAATAAACCAAATGTAAAATTAATGATTTCAAATTCAGGTGAAACTAATGCATTTGCAATTGGAAATTTGGGAAAACAATATATAGTAATCACTAAAGGCTTAATAACTGAATACCTAATACAATTAAAAGATAGGGAATATTTTATAAATTGTATAAAATGTATAATAGGACATGAAATGTCTCATTTAATAAACAAAGATTATTTACCCGGACTTTTATTAAAAGTAAACGAAATGGCAACAAACTTTGTTTCAAAAATAATAATTTCATTTTTTAATGTTATAATAAGAATTTTAAGCTTAATACCTTTTGTTGGTGCAGTAGCATCATTTATGCTATTAAATTTTTATAAAATTTTAGATTTTATCATAACATTTTTTTATAAGTATATAATTTTATCAATTTACAAATTTATACAATTAAAAATTAGCAGAGATAGAGAGTATAGATGCGATAAACAATCAGCAATGGTATCTGGAGGCAACCTTATGGCAGAAGCTTTATCTGTTTTTGGAGAACAAGGTTATTTTACAATATTCTCAACCCACCCAAGAACATCTTCCAGAGTAAAAAAAGTAAAAAAAATTAAAGAAGATTACGGAATAATTATGCCAGAGTTTGGAAATAATTTAGTTAATTTCATTTCAGTGTTTTTTATAATAATATTGCCATTAATTATATATTATTATATGGATATAAAAGGATTGGTTGAAAGCTATAATTCGTTAATTTTTAGTATAAGAATGAAAATAGATATGCTAAAATTAAAGATAATGTCATGGGGAGGCATACTTGAAAATTTCAAATTTAAAAAATAAAAATATAGCTATTTGGGGAAGTGGTATTGAAGGAAAATCTATATTAAAAGTTTTACAGAAAAAATTTCCAGAAAAAGAAATACCTATATTAGATGATAAAAATTATACAGATAGTCAAAAATTAATTGATGATTTAAAAGGAATTGATATAGTAATTCGTTCACCTGGTGTCAGTATTTATAAACCAGAAATTATATACGCGAAAGAACATTTCGGAACACAATTTATAACCGAAAAAACAATATTTTTCAGTGAATTAAAAGATTCAAAAGCAATTACTATTGGAATTACAGGAACAAAAGGAAAAACAACTACAGCAACATTTTTTGCATATATATTAGAAAAATTAGGTTATAATGTTATGCTTACTGGAAATATGGGTATTCCAACAATAGAACTAATTGAAGAAGCTAAAAAGAAAGATTTTGTGGTTATAGAATTATCAAGCTACCAAAATAGTGATTTATTAGAATTTCCAAAAATCGCAATATTATTGAATTTATTTCCAGAACACATACAATGGCATCAAACACACGAACAATATTACAAAGACAAATGTAATTTATTAAAAAGTGTAGAAACATCTATTATAAACGGTACTGATAAAAGAGTTGCGCTTTATACAAAAAGCATAAAAAATAAAATTGAATTTAACACTCAATCAACAATACATTATAATAATAGCTTTTTTTATGATGGAGAAAAAAAACTACTCTCTTCAAAAAATATGAAACTCTTAGGAGAGCATAATTACCAAAATTTGTGTAGTATTTTAACAACCTTAAAACATTTAAATATTGATTTATCAAAAATAAAACAAGATGATTTTGATAATTTTCAACCAGTCGAGCACCGATTAGAGATTATAAAGAAGAATAACACAATTTTTGTTAATGATAGTATTTCAACAACTCCTGAAACTACAATCGCCTGTTTTAATGTTTTTAAAGATAAAAATATTTATGGAATATTAGGTGGTTTTGATAGAGAGCAGGACTATTCTGAATTAGCAAAATACATATCAGAAAACAAAAATATAAAATATATATCTTTATTAGGACAAACAGGAAAAAGAATTGCAGAAGAATTAGAAAAACTTAATATTCATTATTTTAACATTTGTAAAAGTTTGGAAGAATGTATAGACTTACTTATAGATAAATCAAAAAATGAAAAAGACATTGTTATAACATTATCACCCGGCGCACCAAGTTATGATATGTTTAAAAATTTTGAAGAAAGAGGAAATAAATTTAAAGAATATTTAAAAATATAAAGGTAATAGATTTTATGAATAATATTTTAAACGATTTAATAAAAGTGTTTTCAAAATTACCATCTTTAGGACCTAGATCAGCAAGAAGAATGGTATTACATCTTTTAAATAACAAAGAAAGTGTTATGTCACCTCTAATTTCATTATTAGAAGAAGGATATCAAAATATAAAAAAATGCCCAAAATGTGGCAATTTAACTACTGACGATACTTGCGAAATTTGTATTGATACCACAAGAAACAATGATGTTTTATGTATTGTTGAAAGTGTGGCTGATTTATGGGCTATTGAAAGTACTATGATTTATAAAGGACAATACCATGTACTTGGAGGAAGTTTATCAGCAAGTGAAGGAAGAGGACCTAATGATTTAAATTTAGAAGGATTAGTTAATAGATTAAATAGTGATAGTAGCATTAAAGAAGTAATAATCGCAACAAACCCGACTATAGAAGGACAAACAACAGCTTTTTATATAGTAGATTTGTTAAAAGGTTTTGATGTTAAAATTATGAAACCTGCTTATGGAATACCTTTAGGTAGTGAGTTTAATTATTTAGATGAAAGTACATTAGATATAGCATTCAAAAATAAAAAAGAATTTTAGACACCGTTATCAAAGGTTCATAAAATTTATTATGGTTTCTAATGATAGATTATTAAATAAATCTATTTTATAATCAATAGGGACTATACAGTCATTACCCAGCTAGCTTTTCTTAATGAGCGAATGCGAATTTAGAAGAGCTTGACTGGGTAATTCATTAATAATAGCTGACTTTGTTTATTGCACTATTGTTTTGATTCCAGCTTTCGTGCACTAATGTCCGAGATAATTTTTGATTTATTAAAATTATTTGTTTTACTATTTTGTTACACCGCCGCTTGGATTCCAGCTAAAGCTGGAATCCAAGCGGTAGTGTAGTAAAAAAACAGACTATAATGTTTTTATAAAGTTCAGAGTAAAAAATAAATTTATTAAATTTCAAGTCTCTACAGTGATTTTTAATAAATATAGCTTTTATTTTCAATAATAGCTGATTTTTTGTTGAAATTATCTCGGACAGTAGTGCGGAGATCCAACACCACAAGAAAGAATGGTTTTTTTGAAATTATATCGTACGGTAGTATAGTGATGACGAAGGTTGTTCAAAGTATAAGTTAGAGTTTAAATGGAAAATATGATTAATCAAAATATAAATGATAGTTTAGTTGTAAAAATTGTGAACCTTTGATAACAGTGTCTAAAAATAATAAAAACAAACAAAGATTTAAAATTGAAATAACAATGATTTATTAAGTTTATTAACTATAATTAGCAAAATCCAAAAAATATTTCTATTTTTTCTTTTATTTCATCAATATTTTTTAATTTATTTATTTCATTTCTAAATTCGCTTGAGCCTTTTAATCCTGTGCTGTACCAAGCTATGTGTTTTCTAGCTATTGGTATTCCTATGTTTTCTCCATAATGTTCAATTATTTTGTTGAAATGTTTGAGTAGGATTTTGCCTTTTTCTTTTGTTGTTGGTTCTGTGAATTGTTCGCCTTGTAATTCGGTTTCTATTTGTTTAAATAACCAAGGTTTGCCGTAAGTTCCTCTTCCGATCATTATGCCGTCGGCGTTGCTTTGTTTTAATGCTTCAATAACATCTTGTGATGTTTTTATATCTCCGTTTGCAATGATTGGTATTTTTACTTTGTCTTTGACTTTGGAAATGAATTGCCAATCGGCTTGACCTTCATACATTTGGTTTCTTGTTCGTCCGTGTACTGTGATTAATTTTATGCCTTCGTCTTCGGCTATTTTTGCAATGGTTGGGGCGTTTAGGTTGTCGAAGTCCCAGCCCATTCTCATTTTTATGGTTATTGGAATTTTTACTGCACCTACTACGGCTTGTATGATTTCTCTGGCTAATTTTTCATCTTTCATTATAGCGGAACCAGCAAAACCTTTGACAACTTTTTTTACGGGGCAACCGAAATTAATATCTATTAAGTCGGCACCTAAGTCTTCATTTAGTTTTGCTGCTTCTATCATGTATTTTGGGTCGTTTCCTGATATTTGGATTGCGTTTATTTTAAAAGAGTTTTTTACTTTTTTTAGGTAGTCTTTGTGGTGTATTGAACGACTTGGTATCATTTCTGTATACATTAAACCAACTCCACCGAAATCTTGTATTATTTCTCTAAAAGGTGCATCTGTGATTCCGCATAGTGGTGCAAGAAAAAGATTGTTTTTGGTAGTTAAATTACCTATTTGTATTTGTTTTAACATAGCCTCTCTTTTTGTTGTTTAATTTATTTTTTGGTATCAAGAGAGATTGCAACAACACCACTTTTTAAAATTTCAATGTCTTCGGAGATATCTTCTAATTTTTTCATTAATTCATCATTTGTTTCTTCGTCATTTGTAAATTGAAAGATTATTATATCATCATTAACGAGAATGGTTCTACCATTGTAATCATTAGCTAAATTATTAATTGTTGCTAAAGATTTGTTATTTGTATTTATTTTAACAAGCATTAATTCTCTTTCTAAATATTGATTTGCTAGAAAATTTGTTGCTTTTACAACAACATCTATTTTTTTAAAATTACTGATTAAAGCATTGATTTTAGTTCTTTCTCCGCTGACATACATAATAACTTTATGTTGTTTGTTATCAGTTTTGAAATTGGATAAAACTAATCTCTCTATATTAATATTATTTTCTGCACAAAAAGTTGTTATTTTTGACAAACTACCTTTAACATTTTTAATTATTAAAGATATTAAATTTTTTTCGTTATCGCCTTCCGTTTTATCTAAATTAGTATTTTCTGTCATAATATTTATTTTATAAATACAAAATAAATATATTAAATAGTTTTTAAAAAACAATTAAAATAATTTTGTTTATTTAAGAACTGAGATTATTTGATTCTTTTTGCAGACTTTCATTAATTTCTTTTATGTCTTTATTTTTGTCAAGTATATGCAATTTACTATAATTGAAAGTGATTTCTCCAAAAGGTAGAGGTATTTCAAATTGATCCCAAGTTTTAAGTTTTATCTTTTTACTATAAAAAACACCAACACATACAATCGGTATTCCCATTTTTTGTGCTATGTTTGTGATTTTTGTATTCATTTGAAATGCGGGACCTCTTGGACCATCTCCAGCAAATACAAATACTCTGTTTTGCGGAATTAATTTAATAATTTCTCTTATTGATGTTAAACTTTTTTTATTTTTAGAACTACCTTTTCTAGGGTCTATTGTTGAACCTTCTATTGTTTCAAAATTAAAAGATCTAGCGATATTTGCTGCAATTTGACCATCTCTATGACCTGAAGTTAAAACTGATAATTTCTTGCCATTTTTAATTCCTTCTCTAAAAACTCTGTTTAATTCCATTGTGGAAGCAGCAATTTTTCCGTGCCAAGTAAATAAAATTATACTTTTGTTATTTTTATTGTATTTTGCAATTTCTTCAATATTGCCTTTATTAACTATTGTTGAAGTTTTATAAACAAACCATAAAATAAAATGAGCTATCCAAGCTATTGTTAACTGTGTATTTTTATTTGCAAAAAATTTTTTAAGTTGATTTTTTATCATATAGCTTTCTCAAACTGTTTAGTGTACATATTAGCATAAATACCATTTTGTGCTAATAATTCTTCATGGTTTCCTTGCTCTTTCAATTCTCCTTCTTGTAAGACGAAAATTCTATCACAGTTTTGAATTGTTGATAATCTGTGAGCAATTATAATTGTAGTTCTATTTTTCATTAACCTATTTAAAGCTGATTGAATTAATTTTTCAGATATTGGATCCAAAGCCGAAGTAGCTTCATCTAATAACAAAATTGGAGTATTTTTTAATATAGCTCTTGCAATAGAAATTCTTTGCCTCTGTCCACCTGATAACAAACAACCATTCGGTCCCAATATTGTATCATAACCATCAGGTAATTCATTTATAAAGTCTTCAGCATTTGCTAGTTTGCAAGCTTCTATAACTTGCTCATCAGTAGCATTAAATGCCCCATACTTTACATTAGCTTTAACGGTGTCATTAAATATTAAAACTTCTTGGCTTACAACAGATATATTATCTCTTAAAGACTTAATTTTTAAATTTTTAATATCTTTTCCATCTATTAAAATCTTTCCTTCTGTTGGGTCGTAAAATCTTAAAAGCATATAAGATATTGTTGATTTTCCACTACCGGAATGTCCTACAAGAGCAATACTATTTCCATGCTTTATACTTAAATTAATATTATTTAATGCTATTTTATCACAAAGTTTATGTTCTATAACATCAGGAACTAGGGGTTCATTTTTATCGTGTAAAGGATATCTGAAAGAAACATTTTTAAATTCTACATCACCAATAACATCTTTTAATTCTACTGAATTTTCTTTGTCTTTTATTTCAGGTTCTCTATCTAATACCCTGAATAATCTTTTTGCTGATATTAATGCTGTTTGTATTTGAATATTTAATCCTGCAAAAGATTTAGCTGGTTTGTATACACTAAATAATGCAGTCATAAATGTGAAGAATGCACCGGTAGTCATTTCACCTTTTATAACAAGTCCACCACCGTACCAAATAACACCAGCAAAGCCAATACTTCCTGCCATTTCCATCATAGGTGATGTTGCTAATGATTTTCTAATCATTTTCATAGACATTTTATAAACTGTCTTAATATTGTATTCTAATTTTGAAACTTCATAATCTTCTGTAGCATTAGATTTTACTAATTTTATAAGTCCTAAGCTTTCTCCCATACCAGCTGCTAATGATCCTGATAATTCTCTTCCTTTTGTAGCCATACTTTTCAAACTTCTACCAATTCTATATATTGGATAAATAGCAACTGGGAAAGCTATAAAAGCTACACAAGATAATGCTGGGCTTTGATAAAACATTAAGCCAACTAATCCTATAATTGTTAATAATTGTTTTATTACGCCGGTTAAAATTAAATTTAATGCTGACATTAATCCACCAATATCTGCAAAATGATCTAATATTTTATATGATGATTTGTTTTGAAAGTAATCTATATCAAATTTAACTATTTTTTCAAATAAACTTTTTTGATATTTCATATTTATTCTCGTTGTGGTCCTTTGCATTAAATACATTTCAATAAAAGTCATTGCTGAAATTGCTATAGCAATACCAATTACTTGTAGAGGAATAATTATGAGTGCTGTTGTATTTTTATCTAAAAAAACTTGATCTATTGCTGGTTTAACTAAATAAGCTCTATAAGCTATTGCGGAGGCACAAATACTCATTAAAACAATAGCGATACCAAAGTAAAAAGCATTTGGCAAAAAAGCTTCTATTAAAACCCTTTTAAAGATTTGCAATCCACTATCGTAGTTAAAATCTTTTTTTGTTTTTTTGTTTTTTTCAAAAAAATTAAACATATTAAATTACAAAATATATGTCATTTTTATAGCAATTGATTATTTTTCTGTCAATAGCTTATATCATCAATAATTAAAATTATTTAAGCACCAAGTCTAATATTTTCTAAAATATCTTCAATTCTCTCAAAAACATTCCCAATTACTACAAAGCTTAAAATATTTTGCTTTTTCATTTTTGCTTTACCTTGTTGTATTAATTTTATCAAATAATCAGGATTTTTAAATTTGTCATTGTAAAAAGAAATATCAATATTTTCTTTATTTAATTCTAATTTAACTATGCCACATTTTTTACATAAATCTTTAATCTTAGCTATTTCAAGCAAATTGAAAATTTCTTGAGGTATTTTTCCAAACCTATTTTCTAATTCACTTATAATATTTTTATTTTCTTCTTCTGTTTTTATATCAGCTAATTTTCTGTAATAACTTAGTCTTAAACCTATATCATTTATATAATCTTTACTAATACTTGTTGATATATTTAACTTCACTTGTGGTGAAAAATCATAATCAACAACAGAAAAATCATTATTGTTTTTTACTTTTTGAACTGCTTCAATAAGCAATTGATTGTAAAGTTCTACACCTGTTTCTCTAACAAAACCTGATTGCTCTTCACCAACTATATTTCCACTACCTCTTATATCCATATCACTACTTGCTATAGCAAATCCACCGCCAATTTCTTGGATTTCTTTAATAGCCTTTAATCTTTTTTCTGCATTATCTGTTATTTTTTCATTAGTGTTAGTAGTTAAATAAGCATAAGCCATTTTTTTACCTCTACCAACCCTGCCCCTTAATTGATGTAATTGGGAAAGTCCAAATTTATCTGCTTTATATATTATTATAGTATTAGCATCCGGTATATCTAATCCACTTTCAACAATTGTCGTAGCAATTAATATTTTAAATTTGCCATCATAAAAATCATTTATTATTGTATCTAGTTTATTTGATGGCATTTGACCGTGAGCAATTTTATAGCAATTTTCTTCATTTTTTTCTTTACATATAGGAAAAGCTTGGTTTTCTTCTTTTTTTATATTTGTAGGTAAAATTACATTTTTTAATTTCATTTCTACGGCTGGAATATCGCTAATTCTAGGCACGACAATCATTATTTTTCCTTCTCTGTTAACTTCTCTTTTTATAGCTTCACCTAGAATTATTGCATCGAAATTCATCACATAAGTATTGATATTCAATCTATCAACAGGAGGTGTTGTGATTAAGCTTAATTCTCTAATACCAGTCATTGCCATTTGTAGTGTTCTAGGAATTGGAGTTGCTGATAATGTGATTAAATGTATTCCTGCGCTTATTTCTTTTAGTTTTTCCTTTTGTTTTACTCCAAATCTTTGCTCTTCATCAACTATTAAAAGCCCTAAGTTTTTAAATTTTATACTATCAGCTAATAAAGCATGAGTTCCAATAATTATATCAATTTTACCATCAACCAAATCTTGTTTTGTTGTTTTATTCTGTGTTGGAGATGTTAATCTTGAAATTGTTGCGATATTTAAACCTGTATATTTAAATCTTTCTTTAAATAAATTATAATGTTGTTTGCATAATAGTGTTGTTGGGACTACAATTGCTACTTGGACTGCATTTTTTTCACTTGAAGCAGCTATAAATGCAGCTCTTAAAGCAACTTCTGTTTTTCCAAATCCAACATCTCCGCAAATTAATCTATCCGCAGGAGTACCTTTTTGGAAATCTTTTTCCACATCTTTAATAGCTTTTAATTGATCATTAGTTTCTGTATATTCAAATCTTGCACAAAACTCTTTATATTCATTTTCATTTGGAACTAAAATTGGAGCTTGTGATAATTTTCTAAAACTCGCAATTTTTATTAAATCCTTTGCTATTAATTCAAGTTTTTCTCTTACTTTATTTCTTTTTACAGCCCATTTTTCAGAACCAAGCTTATCTAAAATTACATCTTCATTAAATTCTCCGTATCTTGTAATTAAATCAAAATCTTCAATTGGAACAAAAAGGTGTGTTATATTTGCATATTCAATCTTTAGGTAATCATTAGCTATGCCATCATATTTTCCTATAGTTTCTAACCCAATGAATCTACCAAGTCCATAATCTCTATGTACTACCAAATCGCCAATATTTAAATCTATTTGTTCTTTTAGAATTTTTTCTAAACTTTTCTCAGAACTTGAAGTTTTGATAATCTTTTCACCAAATAAATCTTGTTCTGTAATAACTATTAAATCATCACATTCAAAACCATTTTTGATTATAACATTAATTAAGCCAATTTGCCCAACTTTTAATTTCTCAACTTCAGAAAAGCTTTCAATAAAAATAGACACAAAATTATACTCAGAAAGCATAATTTTTAATCTTTCTCTTGACGATTGCGAATAGCAAGAAATCAAAACTTTTTTATTTAACATAATGTTATTAAAGTATACATTGGAGATATTAAAAATTATACGAAAAAAATCAATAAAAACTTGACTAAAAAATAATTCAGTGTAATAATTTCTCTTGATTATGGCCGGGTAGCAAAGTGGTAATGCCGTGGCCTGCAAAGCTTCTATGCGTCAGTTCGATTCTGACCTCGGCCTCCATAATCAGTCCTTAAAAATATTTTTATAGCTGTCTAAATCAAAAATATTTCTTAAAAATCCTGGCATAATCATTGAAAATTTGTCTATTTTAACATCTAATTGAGAATTTTTATCTTTTTTTACGACTTCAAATTTTGAAGCAAATAAACCAGCGTCTTTTTGACCAAATACTAAATCAGCTATAATTGGTAATTTGTTTATACCGAATAAACCATTTATTGTTCCTAAAGGCATTAATAAACCGTTTATTTTAATCTCACTTGTTTTTAAATTTAAAAATCCTGATGCTAATATTTGTAAGCTTATAAAACTACTATTTGCAACAATTTCATCGAATTTTAAAACATTGTCGCTAAAAGTTATATTTCCTCGCATTTTATCAAATCTTACACTTGATTCTTCAAGTAAGCTTTTAGTTAATCTTTTGAAATATTTCTCTTCTTTTATATTTGGAATTAAGTCTTTATTTGCTTTTTCGTTTGTAATAATTTTGAATTGCTTATCTATATCAATATTTCCATAAATTATATGTTTTCCGTTTTCTGTTGTTTGATTAAAATTGATTTTGCCACTTCCTCCAATTATACTGTTGGTTAATCCTATAGTTTGAAATAGAGTACCAAAATTATTTGATTCTGTATTTAACAGTTTTTGTTTTTTATGAAGATTAATTTTAACAAATTCATCTTTATTAATTTTAGCTTCAAAATTCATTTCTTTTAAATTATTATTTTCAAAATTTGCAGAAAGAACTGGAGATTCCAAATATTTATCGTTTTCAAATCCTAAATATTTTAAATTTAATTTTACATTTGTTTTATTTTTTGCGTTTGATTCTTTATTTTTTACAATACTTTTAGCATTATTTAATTTATTGAAAATATTACTATAATTTATATTTTTTCCGTCTATTTCAATGTTATTAATTAATACACCATCTAAAATTTTAGATTTGTAATAAAAATTATAATTTGAATTGTTATATTTTATATTTTCAAGATTGATTTCGCTAGTTTTATTTTTTATATCTAAAAAACCACTAGCAATAAAATTAATAAAATCAGTTTTTGATTTCAAATCTTTTATATTAACAATACCATCATTCAACTCACAAGAATAATCAAAAGAAAGATCTGTACCGCTCGGTTTTGATAAATTTAATGGCAAATATTCTAAATTATTATTAATTAAATTTATATTTCCAAAAAATTCATTGATATCTTTAGGTTTTGTGAAAGAAAATATCATTTTAGAGTCATTCATTAATAGTGAATTTTTTTTATTAAATAGTGTAGAATTTGTATTTATGAAAACATCATTAAATGTGATATTATTAATTAACGGTACTTTTATGTTTAAATCAGTAATTGTATAATGGTCTTCTATTATACTATTAACAGTATTTTTAATATTATTTTTTTCATTTTTATCTATATGTATAAACAAATCATAAATAGGACCTTTTAAACTTCCTTTTATTAAAACATCAGTAGGATTTTTATTAAAATTAATTTCAACATTTCCTTTAGTCATTTTTGATTCTAAAATATTTGCACTGTCTATTTGTATTTGCATATCTTTTTCAGTAAAAACAGCCTTTCCATTTATATTTTTAACAACAGGGAAATGATTGCCATAATTTAATAAAACATTATCCAAATCAATTTCGGCATTAATTGTTTGTAATCCAGATTTTTCTTCTTTGTTTTCAAAATATTTAAAATTCATATCAGCTTTAGCACTAGGAATGTTGCCTGAAACAAAATGTTTTAAAACCCAAGGTCTACTTGCTTCATCCCCTAAAAAATTAGGCCATAATTTTCTTAAATCAGTAACTGGAGTATTTTGAATATTAAAATTTAAATTAATATTATTAAATTTTTCTTCTTTTTTAATAAACATACTCATAAAAAAATGAGTTTTATCAAAATCAGTTGTTATAGAATTAATATTTATATTATCAAAATAATCACTAAAACTAGTATTTATTATCAAATTTTTAAATACTAATTTTTCATCAAAAAAGTTTTTTAGATAAAAAGAACCATTTGATGATTTTATAATTCCATCACCATCACTCAATTTTCTATTGTTATTAAATATAAGATTGAATTGTCCGTCGAAATATCCAATTATATTTGAACAATAATTATATATTTCACTATTTTTTCCAAAAAAAGTTTTAAAACTATTTGGATTAATATTTTCAATATTTATTCTACAGCTTTTAATATTGTCTTGTTTATCACAAATTATATTTAAATTTGAATTAAACTCATCGTTATTAATATTAAATACTGTATCTTGATTTATTTTTAAATTATTTCCTTTTAGATTAATACTAACCAAAGATTTTAAAATATTTATTTGATTATCAAAATTGTTTAAATTTATGACTATTTTTGCATTATCAAATTTAAAATTTTTTATTGAAATAGAGTTTTTATATATTTTTTCTGTAATATTTTTTTCTTTTTTAATATTTTCCTGTTTTAATGACTTTTCTTTTTTCTTTAATTCTTGTAAATCAATTCTTAAATTTGTGTTAAAAAGTATAATATCATTTATGTCTATTCTACCGAATATAATTTTAACAAAATCTACATTTATAATAATTTCAGAAAGGGTTATTTCGGCTATATTATTTTTTAAATAAAAATCTTTAATATTATATCTTAAGCCTAAATTTGAATCAATTTCTAAAGTTGAATTATTAACATCAAAATTAGCATTAATATTAGAATTACTATTTATATGTCTTAAAATATAAGAATTAATTGGTTGAATTGTTCTTGGCTTAACTGAAAATATAATTATAAAACTTACAAGTACAGTTGATAAAATTAAAAGTATAGCAACACAAATTTTAAATATAAAAAAACACAGATTTCTAATAGTAATAAATTTTTTTATACTCTTAAAAGATTTTTTCATAACAAATCTGTATTAATTTATATTTATACTACAAACTAAAAAATCAAAAGTTAATACTTAATTTTATCATTTTTTTCAGCCCACTTCTCAAAAGACTTTATAGAATCTTCTCTATCCAATTGCTCCATTGGAATACTTCTTTTTTCAATAGGAAGTGCAAATTCTTCATAAATAAAATCATCATCAAAACCTATATTCGCGGCATCTTTTTTTGTATTACCGTAATATATTTTGCCAATTTTAGACCAATATATAGCAGCTAAGCACATAGGGCAAGGTTCGCAAGAAGTATATAATTCGCAACCACTCAAATCAAATGTGCTTAATTTTTTACACGCTTCTCTAATAGTAACAATTTCAGCATGCGCAGTCGGATCATTAGTACTTGTAACTTTATTCCAACCTCTTGCAATAATTTCACCATCCTTAACAATAACAGCCCCAAAAGGACCACCTGCATTACTGTTCATACCATCAAAAGAGCATTTTATAGCTTCTTGCATAAATTTCTTTTTATCCATTTTATTATACTTATTTATTCAGGTTAAAATAATACATTAAATAATTTTAAATTCAATAAAATCAAAGAAATTAGACACTGTTATCGAAGGTTTAACCTTTTTAAACTCGCTTATACAAAGAAATACAAGGATTTTATTGTGACGTTGTATATTTATACATCTAGCAATAAAATTTATTAGCCCCAAGTATAAGTAGAGTTTAAATGCGAAATATTATTAATATAAGTTAAAATAAATTAGTTGTTTTAAAATTTATAAACATTTGATAACAATATCTAGAATAGTGCCTTGAATAAATCTATTTTTCAAAAGATCTATTAAGTTTTATCCTATTAAATTTTTTAATTAATATAATATTTATTAATAAAAAAAATTATTTTTTTTAGCAAAAATCTGATTTGTATGTTGAATTTACCGACTTTATTGATTTATTAAAAAAATAAAAAATATTTGTTGACTAATAAAAAAGTTGGTGCTATACTATGTTAGGTGAGATTCGGAAACTCCAAAAGTTAAAAGGAAGTAACAAAGAAATTTGTTGACTTTTAAATTTTTCTGTATATGATAACTCACTAGTTGTTTATTATTGTGAATTTAATATTAGTACAAAGTATTATATAAGAAAATTTTCGAAAAATAAGATTTGTGATGAGTTTTATTGATTAGAAGATTTAGATAAAGTTTAATATATGGATTTAATTCTATATATAGTCAAATTACTTTGTATACTCTAAAATTAATTCTGACATTTATGTCAGAATGGTGATTGTAAAAAAGCAAAAGAAGGGCATTTGGTGGATGCCTTGGTGTTGAAAGGCGATGAAAGACGTAATAGACTGCGATAAGTCTCGGGGAACTGTCAATAAGTTTTGATCCGAGAATTTCTGAATGGGGAAACCCACCCGCAAGGGTATCTACAACCGAATTCATAGGAAGTAGAAGCGAACCTGGTGAAGTGAAATATCTAAGTAACCAGAGGAAAGGAAATCAATTGAGACTCCCCTAGTAAGCGCGAGCGAACGGGGACTAGGCCAATGTCATTTGTGTAAGAACTGAAATAAACTGGAAAGTTTAACCATAGTGGGTGATAGTCCCGTACAGGTAGAAAGCACAGATGAATACGAGTAGAACGGGGCACGTGAAACCTTGTTTGAAGATGGGGGGACCATCCTCCAAGCCTAAGTACTATTCAACAACCGATAGTGAACCAGTACCGTGAGGGAAAGGCGAAAAGAACCCTGATAAAGGGAGTGAAAAGAACCTGAAACCGAATGCCTACAAGCAGTCAGAGCAGATTTATTCTGTAATGGCGTACCTTTTGCATAATGGGTCAGCGAGTTAATATATAAAGCGAGCTTAAGCCGTTAGGTGTAGGCGAAGCGAAAGCGAGTCTGAATAGGGCGATTTAGTTTTATGTATTAGACCCGAAACCGGGTGATCTAGTCATGGTCAGATTGAAGGTGGAGTAATATCCACTGGAGGATCGAACCCATTACTGTTGAAAAAGTATGGGATGAACTGTGATTAGGGGTGAAAGGCTAATCAAACCCGGACATAGCTGGTTCTCCGCGAAATCTATTTAGGTAGAGCGTTGTGTAATTATTATTGGGGGTAAAGCACTAAATAGGCTAGAGGGTCCAAAAGACTTATCAACCCTAATTAAACTCTGAATACCAATAAATATAGCACGGCAGGCAGTCTGTGGGCGCTAAGGTCCATGGTCGAGAGGGAAACAGCCCTGATCGCCGTCTAAGGTCCCAAAATTATCATTAAGTGGGGAAGGAAGTGAGAAAACCAAAACAGCTAGGAGGTTGACTTAGAAGCAGCCATCCTTTAAAGAAAGCGTAATAGCTCACTAGTCTAAACAAGTTTTTTTGCACCGAAAATCTAACGGGGCTAAAATGATATACCGAAGACGCGGGTTCATACATTTATGTATGAGCGGTAGCGGAGCATTCCGTAAGCCATTGAAGGTGAATTGTGAGATTCACTGGAGGTATCGGAAGAGAGAATGCTGACACGAGTAACGATAAACAATGCGAGAAACATTGTCACCGGAAGTCCAAGGTTTCCTACGTAAAGCTAATCTGCGTAGGGTTAGCCGGCTCCTAAGGCGAGGCTGAAAAGCGTAGTCGATGGAAATCAGGTTAATATTCCTGAGCCAGTGAGTGAGTGACGGATTCCAAGTTTTGTATGTTCTTATTGGATTGAACATGCAGGGTAAGGGGTTCTAGAAAATAGCCCTCACATAGGCCGTACCAAAACCGACACAGGTGGACGAGTAGAGTATACTAAGGTGTTTGAGAGAACTATCTTGAAGGAACTAGGCAAATTACATCCGTAACTTCGGGAAAAGGGTGGCCCTAGTTAGGCAACTAACGAAAGGCGGCACAGAAATGGGGGTAACGACTGTTTATCAAAAACACAAGACTATGCAAAATCATGAAGATGAAGTATATAGTCTGATGCCTGCCCGGTGCTGGAAGGTTAATTGAAGCGGTGCAAGCTGCTGATCGAAGCCCCAGTAAACGGCGGCGATAACTATGATCGTCCTAAGGTAGCGAAATTCCTTGTCGGGCAAGTTCCGACGCGCACGAGTGGCATAACGAGTTCCCCACTGTCTCCAAGATAGACTCAGTGAAACTGGATTCTACGTGTAATACGTTGTACCTGCGGGTAGACGGAAAGACCCCATGCACCTTAACTATAACTTTACACTGATCTTAGATCTACATTGTGTAGCTTAAGTGGGAGACTTTGAAGCTTGGACGCTAGTTCAGGTGGAGTCAACAGTGAAATACCACTCTATGTAAATTTGAGATCTAACTAGATAGCTAATCAGCCATTAGGACAATGTATGGCGGGTAGTTTGACTGGGGCAGTCGCCTTCTAAAGAGTAACGAGGGCGTGCAATGGTAAGCTCAAACTGAACGGAAATCAGTTTATAAGAGTATAATGGCAAAAGCTTGCCTGACTGCAAGGCTGACAAGCCGAGCAGAGACGAAAGTCGGTCATAGTGACCCGGTGGTTCTGAATGGAAGGGCCATCGATCAACGGATAAAAGGTACGCTGGGGATAACAGGCTTATAGTGTCCGAGCGCTCATAGCGACGACACTGTCTGGCACCTCGATGTCGGCTCATCACATCCTGGGGCTGAAGAAGGTCCCAAGGGTTTGGCTGTTCGCCAATTAAAGTGGTACGTGAGCTGGGTTCAAAACGTCGTGAGACAGTTTGGTCCCTATCTTCCGCAGGCGTTGGAAAATTGAAAGGATCTGTTCTTAGTACGAGAGGACCGGAGTGGACACACCTATGGTGTACCAGTTGTTTCGCCAGAAGCATCGCTGGGTAGCTACGTGTGGTTTGGATAATCGCTGAAAGCATCTAAGTGAGAAACCATCCTTGAGATTAATTTTCCCTATAGGGTCGTGGTAGACTACCACGTTGATAGGTTGGGTGTGTAAAGGCAGAAATGCCCTTAGCTAACCAATACTAATAACCCAATTGGCTTTTTTATAAAAAAAGTATACAAAGTAAAACTATATATAGTATTAAATCTATATGATTTAAATTAAACCAATGGTACAAAGTACTAATATTAAAAATACGATTTTTATTTGTCATTCCCGCGAATGCGGGAATCCATTTAGAATATCAATAAGCAATTTAAAAGCAAACCGCCTTTAAATAGCTTGGTAATTATAATGATGTGGCACCACTCGATTACATTCCGAACTCGCCAGTGAAACACAATCCATGCCGATTGTACTACAGTCTCTACTGTGGGAGATTAGGTCATTGCCAAGCTTTTTAAAGGCGGTTTCGCATATATTCCCTTACTATTAATTTAGTAAGGGATTTTTTGTATGTGGTGTTGGCTCATTTGTGGTGTTGGGTTCGGAGACCCAATACAACAACTAGAATTATATTTTTTCTAGGTCATCTTTGATAATATATTGTAATACATCATCACCGCACCAAAATGTTTTAGTTGGGGAATATTTCCAAATGATACCATCTATATCAGCATTAATATCAATATGTTTTCCAAAATTATGTGGTGTATATATTGAGTATATTAAATCCCCTTTTTTAAATTCTTCTCCTAATTGTTTATGAAATATACCGAAACCTGTTTCTGGTGCTACAAATTTTTTAGGATTGTAAAAAACTTGAATATCTTTGTGTGTGGTTGGTATACTAGAGTTTTTGTTAATCAATTTATAAGATTCAAGAATCCTTAAAATACCTTCATAAACTTCATTTACATTTGATTCATTATATTCATCATGACTTCCGCATTCTATAGTTAAATTGTCAATACCAGCTATATCAGATTGTGCGGTAATTGTGTGTTCGGTTTTTGGAGTTGCTTTATCATCACAGAAATGGTTATATTTTAAGCCTAGTGTCTTTACTATAGGAAAATATTTTTTTTCTGAAGGCATAGAAAAAACAAAGCTTTTTCTGGATGTGTGTAAGTCTAAAATTAAATCTGCCTTTTTAGCTTCTTCAAAGATTGCATAAGACATTCTTTCGCCTAAACTTCCGTCTTTCTTACCAGGGAAATAATTGTTCCAGTCGTTTCCGTCATATAAATTAAATTTTCCATGGGTATAAAAATAATTTTTTTGTAACCAAGATAAGGGATTAGCACAAGGAACTAAAACAACTTTTCCTTCTATTAAATTTTCTTTTATGTAATTAAATAATTTTTCTATTATGTAATAAGTTATTTCGCCACCATGGATTCCACTATGAATGTAAATATTTTTTCCTTTTTTTTCAGAATCTATTATATATTTAGTAATTGCTAATTCGTTTCCAGATATATAATGACCAAAACTTGTATTTTCTTTTGATATTTTCATTTTTAATAAAATAGTTTTTGATAAAAAATAAAATATTTAGATTAAAAAACAACTCTGTTTGAATTGTTTTTTAATAAAAATAATTATATGTTGTTTACAATAATATCTGTGTTTGTTTTTATTTTTTCTACAAAACTTTTATTGTTTTCTTGCCTACATGTTTGTCGTAATTTTTCATGATATTGAACTTCTGTTTGTTTATTTTCGGTATTTGTTGAGCAAGTATTAGAAGTAATTCTTGTTTTTTCTATTTTTGAAAATAAATCATCTTTTATTGTATTTTGTTCTACTTCTCTACCTAATATAACTCTGTAAAACTCATTAATTACACTTCTCCATTGTGATTGAATAATTACATTTGTTTTATCTGAATTTGCTTCAAAAGGAGCTGGGAATCTTTCACTAGATAAACCAATAATTCTGCAAAGTTGAGTTCCAGATTTTAATTTATCACCTTCACTGAATGCGCCTGCTGTTAATTGTAGTATTATATCTTTTCCATTAAAACCAAATTTTTTATTATATTCTAAAGCTTGTTTTTGATTAATATTTGTAATAGGGTTGTCTAAATCCCATTGCCAACCTTGTTCGGTTTGTGTAACTTTATAGAAACCAGGTTTAAAAGCTTTTTTAATTATATTTTTATCTTTGTCTGTTACAGCTACTTTAACATAAAAAGATCCTATACCTCCAGAATACCCATTTGAAATTTCTTCTTCATGACCTTTTAAAGTTTCATGCATTTGCTTTACTTCTTGTGCAGAACCAAAAGCATAAATAGTTTGCATTTTAATTAAAGATGGCAATCCATTTGCCTCAGAATCTTCACTCATTTGAGCTGTTGGACCTTGTTGTCTATTATTTATTTCTATAACGAATACACGACCATCAGGTGTAACTTTAATATCACAACCAGCTAAACCCCATTTTCCTAATTTTGCCATATGTTTTCCAAGTTTCATTCCAATTTCTTTTATTGAATTTCTAACTTCTTGAGTATGTATATAACCAACATCATTACCAACACCACTACCAGATTTTGATGTTAATAAAGGTTCTCCAACACATTTTAAGGTCATTCTGCCACAGATAACTGTACTATCTGAAATTCCAGCTTTTTTTGCTTTTTCTGTTAATTCACTCTCTGTGTTATAATTATTTTTTATTCTCGCTATAGTTTGATTTGATTCAGTTTGTGGTAGAGTAATAAAAGACATATTTCCTTCTATACCAACAATAAATTCACTTAGCTTAATGTCAGCATCTTCAATTTTTTCCATATCCTTAAATGCTTTAATAAATTCTTCCTTAGATTTTACTATTTTTGTTCCTTCACCACCACCTACTTCTTGATATCTATCACCACATAATTGTAAAACGATTTTTCCAGTATTGCCTTTAAATTTATTATATACTTCATTTAAAGTATTTTCATCAAAGTTTTTTTTATCTTCTGAATTAACAATTTCACAAGGAATTTTATATTTTTCTAGATTAGCAGCACTTAAAACATTTGGCAAATTATGTTTTCCTTCAAAAAAACTTTCAAAACCTTGTGTCATATCAGCTACTATTTCACATACAATTTCTGATTTACCTTCTTTTTTTCTTTTTTCATTTTCTGCAATAAGTCTTTGTTCTAAAAAATTTTTCCATTCATAGTGCATAAATTGATATAAATATACTTTTTTATTATGTAATCTTTCTAATGGTATATGATTTATTATTTTTTTTGTATTTTCTTCACATTCACTATCTACATTTGATGGAACATCAGCTGATGTTTGTTCCACCTCTTCAAATAATTGTCCACCTTTTCCACCCACAATTAAAGTCTCAATACCAGCTTTAGAAAAGTTTTTCAAAATTGAACAAGTTTCTGGATAATAAGTTGGAGCTAAAATCATTATTTTTTTATTTGTATTTTTAAATCTAATACATAAATCTTGAAAAATTGTATTTAATTCGTCCTTTTGTTTTATAGTAATCAATTTGTTTTCAATCTCACAAGGTATTGTTTTATCTTGTTTTTCTACTTCTTGCATATTTTAAATTATTAATTATCAATGAACGGCATACTATATTTTATTTTTAAAATGTAAAGAGTTTTAAAATATTTAAATAATTTTATTCTCTTGCAAAATAATTTCCCTCTTATAACATCATAATCGCCTACGGGCGAAGTTGACGGTGTAAACTACCGAAACTCGATTTAATATTTAGTTCGCAGGCTTCTTTTGTATTTATGAAAATAAATATAGCGGAGGCTTGCGGTTATAATGGATTGCTTGCAATTCAAAAGGCTGTAAGAGCTGATCGAGTCAGTTAGTTTAACCTCCGCACTTTTTTAAGTGCGTTTTTTATTGTTAAAAAATGAGGGAAAAAATGAATGAACTGATGAAAAATAAATTGTTGGAAGAACTTTGTGTTTCTGAAAAGAATAGGGAGTGTAGTAGAAAGTTGGAGGTGAATAAGATTGTTAATGATGATCTTGTGGAGCCGATGAAGGAGATTGTGTTTTATTATTTGAAGCATCGTGTTAAGGTTAGGGATGATTTTATTGGTTTGAAGGGTGTGATTAATTTTGTGGTGAAAACTGGTAAGTGTAAGTATGATGGTAAGAGGAAGTTTGAGAGGTTGAGTGGTTTGATTGAAAGGATTAAGTGAGGTTTTGTGGTGTTGGGTTCGGAGACCCAACACTACAGGAAAAAGAAATAATATTAATTTTATTAAAAGTTATATTTAGCTCCAATACTATAATTAATTATGTCTGTTTCAACTTTAACACCGGAAGATAGTTTTGGTTCTATATAAGAGTATGAAAATTTGGCATTTAAAGATATTGAATCAGTTAAATTATATTCATATCCTATTAGTGTTCTGTAACCTAATTTATAACCATCTTTTTGTGAACTTTCATCATCTCCGTAGTAATAACCATTGTATTTATAATCGTATTTAGCATATTGTAAACCAACTCCGGCTAAAATTGAATGTTTTTGGATAAATTCATAACCAAAATTTAAATCTAATGCAAGCATTGGTTTTACATTATATTTGCTATTGCCGTTATCGTTGGCAGATTCGTAAAAACTGTGCTTTTTTGTTAAAGATGCAAAATTAAAACTTAATTCTGGTGTTATAAAAAAACTTCCATTGTTTTGTTCTAAGAAATACATTTTATAGCCTGTATTAATAGAGCCGCTAATAGATGATTTTTTGCCACCATCATCAGTTTTTACTCCATCTTCTTTAAAAGTTGAGTCTACGGATATTCTATCAATAGAAGCACCTATAAATATTTTATTTTCATAGTTTGAAGCATTTGCTGAGTTAATAATAATCAATGGTATTAATGCTGTTGATAAGGAAATAATTTTTTTCATAATAATAATTGTTAATTGACAATAAAATATATTGTAAAATGACAATTATAAAAAAGCAATAAAAAATATATTAAATGTGTAATAAAATATTTATATTGATAAAAATATGTTAACGGAAGAGGAGTTTTATACACAATTGGCTAATTTTATAAAAATGAAAAGAAAAAATTTGAATTTAACAAATGAAAAATTGGCAGATATAAGTGATATGGATTTGAGTAAAATTTCTCTGTTACAAAATGGTAAACATGGTTGTAATGGATATAGTTTGTATAAAATATTATATTCTTTTAATATAAATATTTTTGATAATAATATAATGTTAAATTCTAGGCAATTGGATAAAAATATTGAATATCTTAAGGAAAGTTTGAAATTTCTTCAAGGCTTGAAGAAAACTGATGATAAATAGTTTTTTGCGGTAATGGATTTGTAATCCATTCCCTATCGTTCAAAATAAAGTGATTAATAAAATTATAGTAATAGTGGCAAAGGTAAGTTATTCTGAACGATGAGGAAGGGGTTACAAACCCCTTCCTGCACTTCTTGTTGTTTTGGTTTGTAGATTTAAAACCACAATAAGAAAAAATAGTTTGATATTTTAAAATCTTTTTATTATGCTCAACCTTGGAGAGTTGATTAGAACTTATTAAAATTAGTAGTTACAGTTCATATTAAAATGTTATTATTACAAACTGTTAATTATCAACTTCAAAAGTTAGATACTCAATAAATTCTTCTGATCGCAAATTAATTCAACTCTCCAACTTTTCTGTACTTCCAACTCATCGTTAATAGACCTCCTGCAAATAAAATTTTATTTGCAGGAGGTCTAATAAAGAAAATATTTATGCGAGAGGTTTAGTTATAGATTGTTTAATTATATACTTCCCACAATGAAAAACCTATAAATAAATAAAGAAAAAACTTTCTTTGTTTATGGAAAATACTACAAATTTAAATCTACCACTTTTAGTCTCAAATCAATCACAAAAAGAAGTGACTCACAATGAAGCTATTACCATAATCGATAACATTTTACAAAATGGTATTATTGATAAAGATTTAACAACACCACCAACAAGTCCAAATTCAAATGATTTATATATTGTAGGAAGTTCAGCAACAGATGATTGGGCTGATGAAGATGGAAATTTAGCATTTTATGATAATGGTTGGAGATTTATTGAACCTAGAGAAGGTGCAACATTTTGGGTTAATGATGAAGATTGTCTTTATACTTATAATGGTAGTGAATGGGAACAAACTTTAGAAACAATCTCAAATACAGTAGAAGATTTAGATGATTTATCAGATGTTTCAATTACTTCAGCAAGTCAATATGATTTATTACAACATGATGGAACAAATTTTGTTAATACAAAGGAAATACAAAATTTATCTTTAGTTGGAGTAAATGCTACAGCTGATAGTACAAATAAATTAAGTGTAAAAAGTGATGCAATTCTTTTTGATAACGCAACAGATGACAGTCAAGTAAAAGTTAATAAAGCATCATTAACAGATACAGCAAGCCATTTATTTCAAACTAATTATAGCGGAAGAGCTGAATTTGGATTAGTCGGAGATGATGATTTTACGTTAAAAGTGTCAAGTGATGGCTCTACTTGGAATGAAAGCTTTGTAGTTGATAATACTAATGGTGATATTGATTTCAAAGGTACTATTACAAATAATGGAAGTAGTATTGGAGGAAGCGATTTAGGAAGTTGGGTTGATTCTTATTCTTCATTATCAACAGCAACAAGTGTCAGCACACATCAGATTGATTTATCTTCTTATTTACCAAGCGACAGTAATAACTATGAGATTATATTAAGCTGGAGAGGATATACAGCAAATGCAAATGTTGCTTCAAAAGTTTCGATATCTTCAGATATAATAACAACAGGTATGTTGATAGCTTGGTGTTATTTAGGAACAGGAACAACAGCTAATACAATAGTAGTTCCAGTTGGTAGTGGTAGATATATAAACTATATAATAGCAACAAATGCTTTGAATGTAGATACAATACTATATGTTAGCGGATATAGAAAAATTAAATAAATCCAATCAAACTATTCTTTACCAAGTACAGATAAATAAGCATCTATATTTGTCTGTATATTATATTTTTCAAAAAACTTTTGTCTATTTTTGTAGATTTCTTCTTTATCTGGCAAAGTTTGAATCTTTTCAGCAAGTTCAAATGCATTTCCCATATCAAAAGCAAAAAAAGATTCACCAGTATATTTCTTTAACTCGTTAAAACATAAATTTCTTGATAAGAATGTATTTTGATTAGCTTCTATTGCCATTGAAGCAACAGCTGAACCACTTTGTCCACATTCTAAATATGGAACAACTACATAATCACAAGCCACCATAGCTTTCAACATTTTTTCATCTGTTTCTTGAGCACCCATAAAATGAACTCTGTCAATTAAATTAAGTTTATTTACCATTCTAACCAATGAATTTGTATAAGAACTTCCACAATTTTCCTTTTTAAAAGACAAAGGGTGTTGTCCGCCAAATATATACAAATTATATTCTTCAGGTAAATATTTCAAAGATGTTATAGCTGTTTCAAAATCTTTATAAGGGCTTAAAAAACCAAACATACCTATACTTTTAATATTTTTGTGTTTTTTAGAAAAAATATCATTACTTTTTATATTTTTTTCTATTAATTTAATATCTTCTTCTCTATTGATTGTAAGAGGATGAGCTACAATATTAGCCTTTGGAAAATTTCCCAATATGTAATTTTTTTCCCTTTCTGTGTGAACAATCATTAAACCATTTTTTTCAATTGTTCTTTCTATAATTTTATTTACAACATCTGTATCATCTATTTTTTTACTAAAAAATTTTTTTATATATTTTATAGCTTTAGAAAAAGATTTTTTCTTTTTAATTTTTAAAACCTGATTAGAATCATTAACAACATTTAAACTCGAACAATAATAATTTGTAGTATAATCTAACCTATGAAAAGTAATGGAAAACTGTCCATCTTTACAACTATTTAAAAGTCTCATCACTCTTTTTAAACATAGTTTAGGTTTTGGGGCATATAAAACAGCCTCAAATTGCAAGTTTACATAATCTAAATTCTCAATCTCTTTAGCAAAACTTTCTATTAATTCTTTTGCTTTATGTTTGAATACAGGTTCTCTAGTATTAAAAATATAAGAAACTAAATCAAAGACTTTAACTTCATTTCCTCTTCTTTTAAACTCACTTTCTAATGATTTTGTGTAAGAAGCATTTCCACATAAATCATCATAAGAACTTACTATACCTATTTTCATATTTTCCTTATATTTTTATTTTTAATTCCTTTAAACCCAAAATTTTCTTTACCAAACTATTATCTAATAAAGTTTCTTTTGATCTCTTAGCTGTAAATATTTTTTTATCCTTATCCATAGAAATTGGAATAATTTTGCTTTTATCTAAATTGTGCTTTTCGGCAATCCTAACTCCTAATTCATACTTAGATAAAGCTTCGTCGCCCGCAATATTTACTATTTTATATTTTTGTGCTTCTGGATTATTAATTAATTCAAGAACTACTTTTGCAACTGTATCAAAATCAATAAATGATCTAAAGCTATCTTCAAACATTTCCGTAGTGTTACCAGCTTTTACTGTTTCTACAATCTCATCATAAAAATGTTTTTTATTCGGAATCAAACTTGCTCCCATTAAAACTGGAAATCTAACAACATTAAATCCTGCAACATTAACCATTCTTTCTGCAATAGTCTTATGTTCTCCGTATTTATTTATTGGATTTAGTTTATCTTCTTCATTAAACTTATGTCCCTCTATACCTTCACCATAAACAACTTCAGTTGATGGGTAATACATAACTTTTATATTGTCCATAATATTTAAAAAGTTTGCTAATGCTATAACATTAACATTCCAAGCAATTTTTGGATTTTGTAAAACTAAGTCAGGTTTATGATATGCGGATAAAAATATAACTTTTAAATCTTTCTCGTTTTTTGTTAGATTATTGATATTCTGCAAATCCTCAATCTTAGTAATATCACAACTTACCCAATTTATTCTTTTATCTTGATAGTTATCCTGCAAATTAATATCGGTTGCTAATATATTATCATCTGTTTTTTCCAATATATTCTTTAAAAAATAATTACCCAAAAAACCATTAGCACCAACTATTAAAAACATAAAACTCCTTAAGTATTATAAATATCTTTTATACCATCTTTTTCAACACCAAAATCATATAAGGCAATCATTGTTGTATCCTTCTTAAAATCCATAGAATGCATTACATTTGGCTTTACAATAAAGAAATCACCTTTTTTAATATTATAAACTTCTTTTTTTCCATCTAATTCTGTAGTTAAAACAAATTCACCATCTACAACATAAAAAGCTTCTTTATTTAGCTTGTGATAATGTCCCCCTCTAAAAACACCTGCCTTTGTAGAAAGATAATTAATTTGTTTCCAACCATCATGACATAGTTGAGTCAGAGAGCCTCTTTCATCTGCAAAATCAAAATCGACTTTTATGTATTCTATCATATTAATTTTTACTTATTCTATTATAATCCGCCTCAACCATCATTTTCGCTAATTCGTCTACTTGAACTTTTGGTTTCCAACCTAAAACTTTTTCCGCTTTTTCTGGATTTCCAATTAACAAGTCAACTTCACAAGGTCTATAAAATTTTGGATTTACTTTTACTATAGTTTTTCCTGTTTTTTTATCTACACCAATCTCATTTTCAGCTTGACCTTTCCATTCAATGTCAAAACCTAGTTCTTTTCCTGCGACCTCAACAAAATATCTTATTGTATTAGTTTTATTAGTTCCTAAAACATAATCATCAGGTTTTTCTTGCTGCATCATTAAATACATACCTTCAACATAATCTCCAGCAAATCCCCAATCTCTTTTACTATCCATATTGCCAAGTTCTAAAAATTCTTGATTACCTAATTTTATGTTAGCTAAAGCCATAGTAATTTTTCTTGTGACAAATTCAGCTCCTCTTAAAGGACTTTCATGGTTAAATAAAATACCATTGCAACAGAACATATCATAGCTTTCTCTGTAGTTTTTATTTATCCAATGTGCATATAATTTTGCAACACCATAAGGACTTCTTGGATAGAATGGAGTACTTTCTCTTTGTGGAACCTCTTGAACTTTTCCAAACATTTCACTTGTTGAAGCTTGATAAAACTTAATTTTTGGATTTACTTGTCTGATAGCTTCTAATATATACAAAATAGCTATACCATCAACTAAACCAGTATAAACTGGCTGTTCAAAAGATGCCGCAACAAATGATTGTGCGGCTAAATTATAAACCTCATCTGGTTGTAATTTAGAAATAACTCTTTGAATATTTGTTTGTTCTAGAAGCTCAAAATCAATAATTTCAACTTCACCACTTATACCAAGATCTTTATGTCTCCAATCACTATTAGAGCCATTTCTTCTTGTAGCTCCATAAACTTTATAACCTTTTTCCAGTAATAATTTAGACAAATACGATCCGTCTTGTCCCATAACCCCAGTAATTAACGCTTTCTTTTTCATATTTTATAAATTATTGATAAGTCTATTTTAAATATTCATTAACCATATTGTCAACAGTTTTCTCCCAAGAGAACTTTTTTGTTTGCTTCAAACCTTTTTCTATATATTTTTGTCTTAATTTTTCATCAAAATAAAAGTTTGTTATAGCAGATATTAAATCATTTTTATCTGTTGGACTAATACCTATTGCCGCATCTCCATAAACCTCTGGAAGAGATGTTGTATTTGAGGAAATTACAGGTATTCCACAATGCATAGCTTCTAATACAGGTAATCCAAAACCTTCAGCCAAACTTGGAAAAATAAAAGTAAATGCTTTATTGTAAATAGTATTTTTATCTTCTTCATCTACAAATCCTGTTAAAATAATTTTATCTTTATATTTTGCACAATTTTGAATATTATTTAACATATCATCTATTAACCAACCTTTTGGACCAGCTAAAACTAAATTTAAATCTTGAATATTTTGATTTTCTTCTAAAAAATCAATAAAAGCACTAACTAAAAATGCTAAATTTTTTCTTTTATTCAAAGAACACAAACTAAGTAAATATTTTGAATTTGTTGGAATATTATATTTTATTAATATCTTTTTATCATTCTCACTCTCTTCTTTTTTAAAAAATTGTGTTCCATCAGCTGCTAGAAAATCAACTATAATATTACTATCCTGAAACTTAGGTAATTCTCTTTTAAATTCATTCATTACAAACTTAGAATTAGTAATAATATTCACACCTTTATCTAAAACGATAAGATTATTTATAAATTTATCTTTACATGTTTTATAATTTTCATCATCTACAAAAAATTCAGGATTAGTTATCGGCATAACATCGTAAACCATTACAAATTTTTTTATTCCCTTATTTCTTATTATTTCTTTAGGTGTAATATAAAAAAAAGATTGATAAATATCTACAGAACTTAAATCTGCATGTTTTTTAGGTAAAAATAATGTTAAAAGTTTTAAAATTTTAAATACAATAATTTTAGTATTTAAAAAAATTTTTGCAAAAAAGTTTTTATTACTTTTTTTGCTACTTCTTAAATTTCTAATCTTAAATGCCAATAATTTTTTATAATATTCTGATGTAGAATAAATATTAAAATACTTAATCCAACTCAATTCAGGAAATACCTTAAAAACTTTTTCATTTAAAAATTTTTCACCACAATCACAAAATCCATAAAAATTAAATTCCTCACCATGATTTTTTTTCATCTCCAATAAAATATTATATTCTGTCCAAAAAATTCCAGTTTTATAACTTTTATCAAAAACACCTTTAACTATTACATCTAAATCAAGTAAAATATTTTTCTTCTTCATAATAAGTCTCCAAAATTTTCCTCTTTACATTTTTCTATTAACTTCTTTATATTTTGTGATTTATCTTTTTTCATAATAAGAATAGTATCTCCTTCTTCAACAATAACCAAATCTTCAACATCAGAACAGCATATTATTTTTTTATCAGATCTAATTAAACAATTTTCTGTATTATATAAAATAGCTCTACCACTAATTACATTTTTATCTTTGGTTTTATCATTATCAATATCAAACAATGATTTATAATTACCAACATCACTCCAAATTAATTTTAAAGGAACGGTAACTAGGTTAGATGAATTTAAATTTTCTATTATTGCGTAATCCATTGATATTTCTTCAACCTTTTCAAAATATTCTTTATTTAAAAATATAATATTATTTTTTTCTTTTGAATTTTTTAAAGTTAATTCAATATTTTTAAGCAATGATTTTTGATATTTATTAAATAATTCATAAAGAACAGATACTTTTGCCATAAAAATACCACCATTCCACAAATAACCACCATCTTTTAAAAATTCTATAGCCCTTTCAATATTTGGTTTTTCTACAAACCTATCAACATAAAAAGCATCATCATTTATTTTTTCACCAACTTTAATATATCCATAACCAGTTTCTGGGTATAAAGGTTGAATTCCAAAACATATAACCTTATCTTCTTTAGCAAATTTTTCACCAACTTTTAAAGAATTAATAAAAGATTCTATATCATTCATATAATGGTCTGATGGACAAAATACTACAATTTCATCTTTAGAATTATTATTCATCAAATATTGGACAACAACACAAATACTTGGAGCTGTATTCATGGCTTTTGGTTCTAAAAACACTTTTGGATTTTTTAAATTATTTATTTTTATCTCTTCATTTATTAAGTCTTTATGATTATTATTTCCTAAAATAATTAAATCATCACCAAAAGATTGAAATCTCTTAACTGTTTGACTAAATAATGTCTCATTATTCAATAATTTTACAAATTGTTTAGGTTTATTTTTTCTTGAAATTGGCCACAATCTAGTACCATTTCCACCTGCTTGAATTACAACTTTCATAATGTACAATTATTATTTGTATGAGGTAGATAATATTTAGTAATATTTAAAATGCAATAGAGATATATAAATAATGATAATTTCTTTATATTATTTTTGTTGACAATTAAAAACATGATATATATAATTTTCTGGTAGTGGGGACTTAGCTCAGTTGGCTAGAGCGACTGGTTTGCACCCAGTAGGTCGAGAGTTCGAGCCTCTTAGTCTCCACCATTTCTTTAATTAGCCTTTAATAGTTATTAAATAAATATAATAAATATTAGCTATTATAATAAGTAAAATCATTCGTCTTTAATTATATTTAATTAATTTTTTCTTATATAAAAGTTGAAAAAGAAATTTTATATAGGATAATAAATTTATAAAAATTTATTATTTTATGGCTGATTTAATTAAAGAATATACTGTTTCTGAAATAGTTCAAGGTATTAAGAATATTTTGGAAAAGGAATATTTTTATATTAAAATTAAGGGTGAAATTAGTGGGTACAAAAAACACCCAAGTGGTCATTGCTACTTTTCTTTAAAAGATGAAAATTCAATAATTAATGCAGTAATGTTTAAACAATTTGCTGATTATTGTAATTTCGAATTGGTTGATGGTTTAGAGGTAATAGTTTCTGGTAGATTGACGATTTATAAAGAAAGGTCTAATTATCAGATTTTGGTTGAAATGATTCAAGTTAGTGGGGAAGGAACGTTATTAAAATTAATTCAAGAAAGAAAAGAAAGACTTACTAAGGAAGGTTTATTTGATGTTGAAAGAAAAAAGCTAATACCAAAATTTCCTAAAACTGTTGGATTGATTACTGCGGAAAGTGGAGCAGCGTTACAAGATATATTGAGTAGACTTAAAAATAGAACTCCAATTTCTTTAAGATTATATTCAGTTTTGATGCAGGGAAAAGATGCCCCGAAAGAAATAATTGAAGCTATTAAATATTTTAATAAAAATAGACCAGATGTAATTGTTATTACAAGGGGTGGTGGTTCTGTAGAAGATTTAATGGCTTTTAATGACGAGGAGTTAGTGAGATGTGTAGCGACTTCTCAAGTGCCTATTATTTCGGCTGTTGGACATGAAGTTGATTGGACTTTGATTGATTATGCTAGTGATTTGAGATTGCCTACGCCTACTTCTGTTGCCGAGTATTTGACTATTAGTAAAGAGCAAGCATTTTTAAATTTACATAATTTAACTAAAAGATTATTTGTTGCATTAATTAATCAAAATGAAAGAAAATCTAATATTTTGGAAGAAATTTTTAGAAAGCTTTTAAATAAAAAAGTTAATACTTTTGAAAAACATAATTTCTTATTAAAAACAGTAGATATCAAGCTTAAAAATATATTTAAAATAAATGTTGAAAGGTATAAAAAAAGAAAATTTCTTCTTGAAAGAATTGATATTAATAAAATTATTTTTTTAAAATTTAAAAAATTTTCTGATAGAGTTAATGTTGCAGATTTAAAGTTAAAAAATTATGCAAATAAATACCCTATTTTAAAAGATGTTTTGGGAAATACTGTAAAATTCAAAAAGGAGATTTTCGAAGATAAAGAATATATTTTAGAATTTTCTGATGGAAAAGTAAAAATTAAAATTTCACTCCTCTGATAGTTCTTTTATTAGAGAAATAATCAAATAACGTCTATTGCGTTTTTTTATATTTAAAAAATATGAAATTAAAGTATCTAAATTTTTCTTTATTTCTTTTGATGTTTTTAAGTCCATGCTGGATAATTCATCATAAAAATATAAAATATCGCATTGAAATTGTTTAGCGATTAAAGCTAATTTTGCAGCAGAAATTCTGTTAATACCTTTCTCATATTTATTTAATTGTTGTTGGGTAATACCAAGTATTTTTGATAATTTAGTTCTGCTAAGTCGTTTTGTTTCTCTAAAAACAGCTATTTTTTCCCCAATTGATTTATTTATTTTTTCTTCGTCGTTCATTTAAAAAAACAAATTAATTAATAATTATTTTACATAAAAGATATAATGATTTAATTATTTTACAACTAATAATTGACAAATATATAAAAAACATCTTTATACAGTAGTTTAATATAGTTTTATATCGTTGTGGATATTATAAATTCAAAGTTTATTTCACTTTTCCAAATTGTATTATTGGATTCCAATGAAATGTTTATTTCTTTAAATTTAATATCTAAAATTTCATAATCATTTGTTGTAAAATTCGATATATCGGAAAAAATTGATTTAATTTCTTCAGCTATACTTACTACAAATGAATTGCTTGTATTTTTGTCAAAAACATTAACTCCTATTGAATAAGAATAAATATTTTTTGAAAATGTTGATAAATTTTCAATTTTGTTTGTTGAAATAAAGATATATGGAAAGTCTGAGTTTTTTTCAATATAAGTAAAAATACCTTGTAAATTTGAAAAATTTGTACTTGTTTGTCCGTTTAAGCAATTATAAATTGTTTTCTGAACTTCACTAATTTCGGTCATTTTAAGTTTTTATTTTACTTTAATGAACAGATAATGAAATGGGGAGTATAAATTTATTGCTTTTATGATTTTTATGTGTATATTTCTTGAGAAAGGTCCCTTCATCTAGTGGTTAGGATGCTACCCTCTCACGGTGGAAACACGAGTTCGAATCTCGTAGGGATCACCATTATTTATGTAATTATGTTAAAAAAGTTAAAATTAATATTTTTTTTCCTTTCTTTTTTCTCACTAAATAGTGTATTTGGAACGGATTATATTAAATCTACCGAAATAATTGGAAATGAGAGAATAGATAAAGTTATAATAGATAATTATTTGAAATTAGATAAAAATTCAATTTATAGCCAAGACAATGTAAATAACTATATTAAAACTTTATATGAAACCGGTTTGTTCAAAAAAGTTAATATTGATTACAAAAATAGTAAGTTAATTATAAAAGTTATAGAAAATCCTTTTATTACTGAAATTGATTTTGATGGAAATAAAAAAATTGATGATGAAATTTTATTATCTGAAATTAGTTCAACAAAAAGATCTGTATTTAATAAAAATAAATTAAGTAATGATGTAAAACGTATTCTTGATTTATACAGAAGAAGTGGAAGATTTTTGGCAACCGTTAATCCTCAAATTATTGATGAGGGAAGCAATAGAATTAAACTTGTTTTTGAGATTAACGAAGGAAAGCCTGCTAAAATTAGAAAGATATATATAATAGGTGCGAAAGTATTTGATGAAAGAGATTTAAAAGCTGAATTAAATAGCAAAGAATCTAAAATTCTTAGATTTGGTGCAAGTGAAGTTTATGACCCAGCTAGAATTGAATATGATAAGGAATTATTAAGAAGATTTTATTTTTCAAAAGGATACGCAGATTTTGAAGTTCTTTCTGCTGTTGGTGAAATAAATCAAGAAAATAGGTGGTTTGATATTACTTTTTTAATAGATGAAGGTGAAAAATATAAATTTGGTAATATAACAATTACTAATAATATAAAAGATGTTAAAGATGAAAGACTTAAAAAAGTTGTTAAAATAAAAAAAGATAAAATATTTAATGCTAATTTACTAAATACTTCTGTTGATAATATTACAACGGAACTTGCGAAAGAAGGTTTTGTGTTTGTTGATGTAAAACCGATGATTTCAAAAAATACAAAAGATAGAACAATAGATGTTGATTTTGTGATTGATGAAAGCCCAAGAATATATGTTGGTGAAATTAAAATCATTGGTAATACTAGAACTTATGACGATGTAATCAGAAGAGAGTTAAGACTAGAGGAAGGAGATCCATTTAGTTTGACTAGATTTAATAGGTCAATACAAAGAATAAACAATTTAGGATATTTTGAAAAAGTTAACGTTACAAAAGAAAGAGGAGATCAACCAAATAAGCTTAATATTTTAATAGAAGTACAAGAAAAGAAAACTGGTGAATTACAATTTGGTATTGGTTATTCTACAACAGATGGTGCAAATGCAACAATTGGTGTTACAGAAAACAATTTGTTAGGCTTAGGACAAAGCTTAAGTTTAAATATAATGTATGCTAAATATACTAAAAATATTAGTTTATCCTATGGAAAACCTTATTTTATGGGGAGAGATTTGTATGCGGGATTTAATTTATTTTATAAAAAAGATGAAGATGAATATAGTGTTGATTATAAGGAAACGACATATGGTGGAGGTGTAAATGCTGTATATTCAATTACAGAATATTTAGATCAAAAATTATTTTATTCTATATATAGAGACAAAATAAGCGATATTAGTGAAGATTACGATGGTATTATAACTGAAGGAGATAAGGTAACTTCTTCTGTTGGGCAAAGTTTATATTACGATAGAAAAGATAGTAGATTTGACCCAACAAAAGGCTTTTCATTGAGCTGGACAGTTGAATATGCGGGTATTGGTGGTGATAAAAATTATTTAAAAAATACTGCAAATGCAAATTTTTATGTACCAATATGGCCTTCTATTATCACTTTAAGACTTGGTGCTAAAGGTGGTGTTATTGATGGTATAGGTGAAAGTGTAAACCCTACAGATGCATTTTATTTAGGTGGAAATAGTTTGAAAGGATTTACATACGGAGGTATTGGACCAAGAACGATAGATAGTGATACTGGCAGTGCAAAAGATGGAAGTGCGATTGGTGGAAAAAGATATTATGTTGGTGACGCGGAAGTAAAATTCCCTTTAGGTTTGCCTAAGGAATATGGAATATATGGTAGTTTCTTTATAAACGCTGGTACTTTAACGGGTGTTGATGGTAGTTCTACATTAAATAAAAATAGAATTGTTGATAGTGGCTCAATAAGGTCAGCTGCAGGTTTTTCACTGTCTTGGAGATCTCCAATGGGACCGTTAAGTTTTGATTTTTCAAAAGTATTGAAAAAGGAAAGCTATGATGAATCACAAAATTTTGCATTTAGTTTTGGGACAAGTTTTTAGTAGACAAATTTTATAAACTTGACTTTTTGTAAATAATATATTAATATAACTCTGTTATGTTAAATTAATTATATGAATAAATTTTTATTAAAAATAAAATCTAATCTTATAACAGAAAAAAATATTATTTGTGTTTCAAATAGTGGTGTATGCTTTAGAAGAGTTGGTATAGTATTTTTAGTATGGAATGTTTTATTAGCTTTTTGGACTTCTTTTGCAACAATAAGATATTTTGAAATGAGAAGCGAAATTCTTAAAAAAAATGAAAAAATTGTAAAACTAGAATCCGTAAAACAAAAATTACTTGCTGAAATTGTACTATTTAATAAAGATATAACCAATATAAGAAATTTTTTAATTTCTTTAAATAAATATGATAGATTCATTACTGTTGATGAAAGTTCATTAAACAAAATAAATAATTCTGAAATAGAAGAAACAAATAATGTTAAAGTTGTACTAAACAGAATTAAAGATAATACAAGAAATTTAAACCAAGAATTGGCTAGTAGAATTAATAGTCTTGATTCTGTAAGAGAAAAGTTGAATTTTGATAATGTACAATTAGTTTCTTATGATTCTGTAAATGATTTAATTGATAATGAAATTGATGAAGATAAATCAATTGATGAAGATGTGTCAGAATCAATTGTTCTTAAACAAACTTTAGATAATAATATAAATCATTTATCTGAGTTGGAGAATTTTATAAATTCTATGCCTTTTTCTGAACCAATGCAAAGTTTTTACATTAGTAGTAAATATGGTAAAAGATTAGACCCATTTTTAAAAACTATAAGGGAGCATCACGGTATAGATTTAGTTGGCTCTTATATGGCAAAAATTATCGCTCCAGCTGATGGTAAAGTAATTTTTGTAGGTATTAAGGGTGGTTATGGCAAGACTGTTGTTTTAGAACATGAATATGGTATGAAAACTCTTTATGGACATTTAAGTGATTACAATGTAAAGGTTGGTGATACATTAAAAAGAGGTGATGTAATAGGTCTGCAAGGTAATACAGGAAGAAGTACAGGACAACATTTACATTATGAAATAATCAAAAATAGTAGAGAAAGATATAATCCAGATGATTTTATAAATATAGGAGAAAATTTCTATTAACAAGATTGAATTATTTATAAGCAAATAATTTATAAAGTTTAGAACTTATCCCTTCTTTATTATTGTTTTTATTATTCATTTTATTTTTAACAGTAGATCTGTTGCATAAATAATTTTTTGAGGAAAATTATTTTAAAATTATAATTTGATTTACTGCTATAGTCAAACAACTTTCACTTAACCACTAAATAAACCGCTTTTGCAGAAATATACGAGGAGATTTAAAATTTTATTGCGATAGCGTATAACTTAATACGGTGAGACAATAAAATTTTAGAGAGACGAAGGGTGATTAAGG
>DATIQT010000104.1:0-5971 GCA_035470525.1 Rickettsiales bacterium | reverse complement strand
ATACGAGGAGATTTAAAATTTTATTGCGACAGCGTATAACTTAATACGGTGAGACAATAAAATTTTAAAGCGACAAAGTATATTAAAGCAAAAGTTAGGTTTAGTTGGTGGTTAAGTGAAAGTTGTTTGACTATAATAATCCAAAATAAAAATAAAAAAGAAAGAATAGGGGGAAAAAATTATACTTCCAGTATTCAAAAACACTTTATATTTTAATAAATATGGCATTTTTAATAATTATCTTGAAATATATAATAGTTAATATTGATTTTTAATACATCTAACTAAAATTATTTAATCTAAATCAAGGTTTTTGGCTTAAAAAAAATATTATAATCAAATACTTTAAATATAAATTATTTATACTAGTATTTACAATATCTAATTAACATTTTTATATATAAAAATAAATTCCATAATATTTCTTATACAACATTTTTATTAGTGATTTTTGGTATATATTTTAACTTAAATTAATTAGATAATTTACTAAATTTATCTATTATAGTACTCTATTTTTTCTTCTAAGTTTTTCACAATTTAACAATTTTATTAATTTTAATAAATAAAGATTTAAGGCTAAAATTAATATTGCGGTGTTAGTTTTTTGTAAGCAACAAACTCAACACCGCATTTATAATTTAATAGATTAACCTCTTTTTGGTAAAGTAATTGTAGCAGTGATAGCTGAAACACCAACTAATATGTATACTATTTTAGATAGTAAAGATTTTGCACCAAATAATGTAGCTACTAGATCAAAGTTAAATAAACCAACTAATCCCCAGTTAAGACCCCCGATAATTAACAAAATTAAAGATAAAATGAAAAGTTTACTCATAAAAAATACAATTATTAATAAATATATTAAAAGTAGTATTTTAATATTTATAACTATTTTTAATTTTGTCAATATTTCTTTTTTATATCATTCCCCTACTTTCAATACTGCTAAAAATGCACTTTGTGGTATTTCTACATTACCAACACTTCTCATTCTCTTTTTACCTTTTTTCTGTTTTTCAAGCAATTTTTTCTTTCTTGAAATATCTCCACCATAACATTTTGCAAGTACATCTTTCTTATATCCGGAAATATCTTCTCTAGCAATAATTTTTCCGTCCATACTAGCTTGAATAGCTATTTTAAACATTTGTCTCGGTATCTCTTCTTTTAACTTTTCACAAAGAATTCTACCTTTTTTAATAGCTTGTGATTGATGCATAATCATTGAAAGCGCATCAACATTATCACCATTAACAAGTATACCAACTTTTACAAGCTTACTTTCTTCATAACTATCTACTTCCCAATCAAAACTTGCATAACCTTTTGTGAACGATTTTAATTTATCATAAAAATCATATACAATTTCATTCAAAGGCAATCTATAAGTTAAAACAACTCTATCACCAACATAAGATAAATTTTTCTGTATTCCTCGTCTATCAGTACAAAGCTTTATAACATCACCTAAATATTCATCTGGAGTCATAACCGTAGCAGTAATCCAAGGTTCTTCCATTTTCACAATATACTGTGGTTCTGGCATATCAGCAGGATTATGAACTTCTAAATAATCCTTACCTTCTTCAAATTTAAAACCTTTTTTAGTATTTGTATAAATTCTATAAATCACAGAAGGAGCAGTTGTTATTAAATCTAAATCATACTCTCTACTCAACCTCTCTTGGATAATTTCAAGATGTAACAATCCCAAAAATCCACATCTAAAACCAAAGCCAAGAGCAGAAGATGTTTCTGGTTCATATTCAAAACTTGCATCATTTAAATGAAGTTTTGCAATACTTTCTTTAAATATAGCATAGTCACTTGCATCAACAGGATACATACCACAAAACACAACTGGAACATTTGGCTTAAATCCAGACAAAGGTGATGTCGTAATATCATCAGCATAAAGAACTGTATCACCAACTTTGCAATCTTCCAAAGTCTTCATTTGTGCCGTAAAATAACCAATTTCACCTGGTCCTAATTCATCTATCTTTTCTTTCTTAGGAAGGAAAATTCCGACTTGATCCACTTGAAATTCATTTTGAGTTGAATACATCTTTATTTTATCACCCTTCTTCAAAGTTCCATCAATAACTCTAACCAATATAACAATTCCAATATACGTATCATACCAACTGTCAACAATCAAAACCTTTAAAGGTGCATTCAAATCACCTTTAGGTGCAGGTAATAATTTAACTATACTTTCCAATATCTCATGAACCCCTACCCCAGTTTTTGCTGATGCCAAAACTGCATTAGATGAATCAATTCCAATAATTTCCTCAATTTGTTTTTTAGTCTTCTCAGTATCAGCAGATGGCAAATCAACTTTATTTAAAACTGGTATAATTTCATGATTATTGTCAATGGCTTGATAAGCATTTGCAAGTGTTTGAGCCTCAACACCTTGTGTAGCATCAACAACCAACAAACTTCCCTCACAAGAAGTTAAAGAACGGCTTACCTCATAACCAAAATCAACATGACCCGGCGTATCCATTAAATTTAAAAAATAAGTCTCACCATCATCAGCTTTATACTTTAACCTTACAGTTTGAGATTTAATCGTAATTCCCTTTTCCTTCTCAAGTTCCATACTATCAAGAATTCTATCTTCCTTTTCTCTCTCAGTAATATTTCCACAAGCTTCAATTAATCTATCAGCAAGTGTTGATTTACCATGGTCTATATGAGCTATGATTGCAAAGTTTCTAATCTTATTCAATGGTGTTGACATTCTTTAAATTTCAATAATTATCAAATGCCAGTTTAATAAAAAAAATTAATATTGCAAGAAGATTGAATATTTGGTTTTTTATTTTGACAATAAAAAACATAATACTACAATTTTCTCTGACTATGTTGGTATAGTCAAAATAATAATTATAATGAGATAAATATGAAAATATGTATTATAGGAACAGGCTATATTGGTTTAACCGAAGGCTTGTGTTTTGCTGATTTAGGGCATGAAGTTAATTGTTTTGATATAATAAAAGATAAAATAGAGAAATTACAAAAAGGTATTCCTACGCTTTATGAAGAAGGATTGGAAGAAATGTTAAAAAGAAATCTCAAAAAGAAAACTATTAATTTTACTACAGATTTAAAAGAAGCATTAAAAGATAGAGAGGTTGTTTTTATATGTGTAAACACACCACCAAATCCAAAAGATGATTCCGCAGATTTAACAGCTTTAATTCAAGCTACGAAAGATATCGCAAAAAATATGGAGAAAAAGTTTGTCTTGGTTGTTAGGTCTACAGTTCCAGTTGGAACGAATAAAATGGTTAAAAAATTAACTCAAGATACAAATCCTAATTTACAATTTACAACAGCTTCAAATCCAGAATTTTCAAAACAAGGAACAGCAATTCACGATTTTTTAAATCCAGATAGAATAATTGTTGGTGTAAACGATGATAAAACAAAAACAGTAATGGAGAAAGTTTATAAACCATTAAGTGATAAAGGTGCTCCAATTTTATTTACAAGTATTGAAACAGCAGAACTTATGAAATATGCTTCAAATACTTTTTTAGCTATGAAAATTGCATTTATAAATGAAATTGCTGATATTTGTGAAAAAACTGGCGCAAATGTTGATGAAATCGCAAAAGCTATGGGTATGGATAAAAGAATTAGTCCATATTTTTTGCAAGCTGGTCCGGGTATTGGGGGTTCGTGCTTTCCAAAAGATAGTATTGCATTATATAACGTAGGTAAAAAACTTGGTTTAGATATGGATCTTGTATTAGCCTCTTCTGAATCAAATAAAAAAAGAAAAAAGAGAATGGCACAAAAAATTCTTGAAGCATCAAATGGTAAATTGAAAAATAAGAAAATTGCTCTTTTAGGCTTAACATTTAAAGCAAATACTGATGACACAAGGTTTAGCCCTGCCCTAGATATTATAAAACAATTATATAAACAAAAAGTTTATGTTAACGCTTATGACCCAAAAGGTATTGAAAAATGTAAGTCAATGCTTGAAAAAAAGTTTTTAAAAACAACTAACTTTTTTGATAACTCCTATGAAGCAATAAAAGATAGCGAACTATTGGTAATAGATACAGAATGGGAAGAATTTAAGAAACTCGATTACAAGAAAATTTATAAATTATTAAATCAAAAAGTAATAGTTGATTTAAGAAATATTCTTGATAAAAATGAAATAGAAAAAATAGGATTTAAATATATTTGTATTGGGAAATAAATGCAGGAAGAAAAATTAGAACGACCAAACTTATTTAACATAGAAGCCGAACAAGCTGTTTTAGGTACTATTATTTTAAATAATGAGTATTTAGGAAAAGTTAATGATATTTTAAAAAGTGAAGATTTTTATGAATCCGCTCATCAAAAAATTTACGAATATATAATCCATACAACACTAAAAAGTAATATAGTTGCTGATAGTATTACTTTAAAAACATTTTTTGAAAATGATGAAGATATAAAAAATATTGGTGGTAGCAATTATCTTTCTATTTTATTAAATGCAGGAACTGGAATAATTGATGTAGCTGATTATGCATCAGTAATTAAAGATTTAGCATTAAAAAGACATTTAGTTTTAATTGGTGAAGAAATAGTAAACAATTCCTATAAAAAAAGTTCTAATGTAAAAGCCCAGACTTTAATAGAAGAAGCTGAGGGTGAGTTATTTAATTTAAGCTATTCCGGTGAAAACAATAAAAGTTTTGTTGGAATAGTTAATCCTCTTGCTGAAACTGTTAACAAAGCAAGATTAGCTATTGAAAGAGGTGGTGCTGTAAGCGGTATTCCTACAGATTATTTAGATGTAGATAGATTACTTGGTGGATTTCAAAATGGTGATTTAGTCATAATTGCCTGCCGACCATCAATGGGAAAAACCGCTTTAGCTTTAAATTTTGCTTATAATGCTGTTAAATTCTTCGATACAGAATATAAAGAAGGTAAAAGCAAAGAAAAAAAATCAGTTGGTTTCTTCTCTTTAGAAATGCCAGCAGACCAATTAGCTTCAAGAATTTTATCAAGAGCAACCGGAATAAATGCATCAAACTTCAGGACTGGCGATATTGAAAAAGAAGATTTTGACAAAATCGTTAAAAAAGCAGATGAAATTTCCAAACTGCCATTTTTTATAGATGATACGCCAGCTTTAACAATAGCTGCAATCAAAACAAGAATTAGAAGAATGGTTAGACAAAAAAATCTTGGTATAGTATTTGTTGATTATTTGCAGTTAGCTCAAGGAACAAAAGCCCAATCAAGAGAAAACAGAGTTCTTGAAATTGGTGAAATCACAATGGGATTAAAAGCTATAGCAAAAGAATTTAGTATACCAGTTATCGCACTTTCACAGTTATCAAGACTTGTTGAACAAAGAGAAGATAAAAGACCTCAATTATCAGATTTGAGAGAATCAGGAACTATTGAACAGGACGCTGATATTGTTATGTTCCTCCACAGAGAAGAATATTATGAAGAAAGGAAAAAACCAATAGATGGAGATCCAAAGATGGATGCTTGGATTGCAAAAATGGATAAACTTAGAAACAAAGCAGAAGTTATAGTTGCAAAACATAGAAATGGACCAATTGGAACTATAACTTTAAGATTTATAAGTGCTTTAAGCAAGTTTGAAGACTACGCTGGACAATACGATAAGACAGATAATTAAAAATTGTATCATAGAATTGTTACATTCAATCTTTTTTATAAACCAATTAACAAGTTAATGAATACAAATGCTTAAACTTTTCAAGTCGCTTTTGTATAAATCATTTTTTGTGGAAGAGTATTTTAAGTCTATTAGACCTCCTGTAAATAAAATTTTTCCTCAAAAAATAATTTCTACAAAAAAGACAAGGATATTTCAAAGTATTTAATAGAAATAGTATACTTATACATTTCGTTATTAAATATAGTCAAATAACTTTCACTTAACCACCAACTAAACCTA
>DATIQT010000103.1:0-12622 GCA_035470525.1 Rickettsiales bacterium | reverse complement strand
TTAAAATTTTATATTTCATGGCGAGAAGAACGAAAAAGATTAATTGGACTTTTTAGAGGATTTGATCCTTTAGGTATAGATTCAAGAGCTAAACAATGTAATTTTTCAAAAAGATTGGCTAAAAAAATTCATTCTAAATCTTTTTCATCTATCATTTTTTCTAATAATATTTCCCACATATTCTTATCTCTCCATCTACAAAATCTTCTATGAGTATTTTTCCAATCACCATAATCAGATGGTAAATCTCTCCATGGTGCTCCTGTTCTAAATATCCATAATATTGCATTTATAAAATTACGATTATCTCTTGCATTTCCTCCCCATGTTCCTTTACGACCTAGAAGATAATCTTTTATTCTATCCTATACTTCATCTGATATATCATGTCTGTGATAAGATGCTTGATCACTTGATATTTGATTGCTTGATGCCATGTATATAACTCTTTATTTATCTTTATTGTTAATAGAGATAAATGAAAAAATGAAAAAATCAAGAACTATTGACGACAGACTCTAATAAAATTATAATATTGATATAATAATACTATGGCATTTTTTTCTTGTAAGGTTGATTTGCAATTTAGTAAAATTTATTGTTCTTACGATATTTTTCAATTTCTTCTTCATTTATGTTGTTTAATTTTGTCTAAGCCTCGCAGAACCTAAACCCATAATGCTTCAAGAACCTCAAATCCCCCTCATACAAATATCTCATATCTGAAATGCCATATTTTAACATAGCCAATCTCTCAATACCGAAACCAAATGCGAAGCCTTGATATTCGTCTGTGTTGAGTCCTACGTTTTTGAGGACGGTTGGGTGGAGCATGCCGGAGCCACCGAGTTCTACCCAGTCGTTGCCTTCGCCGAATTTTGTGATTTTTCCGCCTTCTTTGGTGCATTTCATGTCAATTTCCATGCTTGGGGCGGTGTATGGGAAGTAGCTGGGTCGGAATCTTAGGATTACGTTTTCGACTTCGAAGAATTTTCGGCAAAATTCTGCGATGAGGTATTTTAGGTTGGCCATGGTCATGCCGGTGTCGACGTAGAAGGCTTCAATTTGATGGAACATTGGTACGTGTGTGGCGTCGAAGTCTCGTCGGTAAACTTTGCCCATTGTGATTGTTTTGAATGGAGGCCTACCCTTAAGCATTTCTCGGATTTCGATTGATGTTGTTTGTGTTCTGAGAACGATTTCTTTGCCGTCGTCGGAGTTGGGCATGTAGAATGTGTCTTGCATTTGTCGCGCAGGGTGGCTTGGTGGCATGTTTAGGGCTTCGAAGCAGTGCCAGTCGTCTTCGATTTCTGGTCCGTCGGAGAATGAAAAGCCCATGGAGTGGAAGATTTCTTGGAGTTCTCGTTGAACTTTTGTAATTGGGTGGATTGAACCTTCTTCGGTTTTGCGGACTGGAATTGTTGTGTCTAGGCTCTCGTTTTTGAGGTTTTCTTTGATTTTGTGGTCTGCGAATTTTTGTTCTAAGATCGAAATTTGTTCTTCGGCGAATGTTTTGAGTTTGTTTATTTCTGCGCCGTAGGTTTTCTTTTCTTCAAGAGGTAGGTCTTTGATGTTTTGCATGAGGGTGGTTATGGAGCCGTTTTTGCTTGTAAATTCGTTGCGGAATTCTTTGAGTTGTTGCTCGTCTGTTATGTTTTTGAGTTTTTCTTCAAAATTTGATTTGGTTTGTTGTAATTTTTCCATGTTAAAACCTTTAGCTAACTGGTTTATAAGATATAATTTTTATTTGAATTGTCAATAATTTGATTTGGTTTTTTGATTTTAATTATTGAGAATGTTGATTATTTTGTTGGTAAATTTTATAATTTTATTTATACTTTTTAATTTTTTTGATGTTATAATTTTTAGATTGACTTGCAAATTATTTATATTGATTGTAACATCATTATGTTTATTCTTTTATAAAGATATGTCTTTATAATGTTAAATTTATTTTTTTACTAATAACCGGTGCGTTTGTGCTAGTTGATGGGTGCGTAGTTGTAGATGATGAAATTTTATTAAAACAGCTGGAATTTGAAGATTCAGATGAACTTTTTAAATTAACAGAACAAAATAGGGAATATTTGCTTCCTTGGTTTGAATGGGCTAGTGAGTTGGCTTTAGAAAAAACACAGGATTTTGTTAAAAAGTCTTATGATAAAAATCAGAAAAAAGAAGGTTGTGATTTAGGGGTATATTATAATGGAAAATTGGTTGGAATAATCAGTTTAAGTGCTTATGATAATAGTATTTCTACTATTGAAACAGAGGCTGAAATTTCTTATTGGTTATCTAAAGATTATAATGGAAGAGGTATAATGAGAAGGGTTTGTAAAAAAATGGAAGATTATTGTTTTACAAGACTTAATTTTGATACATTATATATTATAGCTTTTACTGAAAATAAAGCGAGTAGGGCAATTCCTGAAAAATTAGGATTTAGTATAGTTGATGCTGATATTGACCCAACTTTGATTAATGATAAAAAATCTTATTATATTTATTATTCAAAATCACAGAGTGAGTATAAATCAAATTTTTGGAATTATTTAACATTGTTATTCAATAAATCTAAAATTGTTATAGATTCCAAGAAAGATGAATTTAATGAATATTTAAATATAGTTTGTCCGGTTGATTTTGGGTATTTAAAAAATGATTGGGATGAAGAAGACCAAATCGATATTTTTATTGGTAGTAAACCAAATAAAGCTATTGTTGAATCTATTATCTGTACAGTAAGTTTTAAGAAGAAATTTAGTGATATAAAAATACTTTATGGTTGTACCAATGAAGAAAAGAATAATATTTTTTCTTTATTGAGTGAGAAAGAGGGTGTTTTGTTGGTTGATAATCCAAAAATATAAAATAATATATAAGCTATAGTAGCTCCCCTTTGTCCTTCGGACATTTCCCCTCAAGGAGTGGAAAGATTATCCTTAACCACTGCCCGTAATCTTGCCCCTCTTTGAGGGGAAATGTCCGAAGGACAAAGGGGAGCTACTATTAAAGATTTAAATCTTCTTGTTTTATTTGAACAAATTCAATTCCCGCTTCTTTAAATAAATCTTTGAAAATTTCTTCAGAGTAGATAATGCTGCAAACACATCTTTTAATTTTTGCATTAACTATAGTTTTAGCACACCAACCGCAAGGAGAATGAGTGCAATATATTGTAGCTCCTTCTGTACTTACCCCATGTAATGCTGCTTGTATTATTGCATTTTGTTCTGCATGAACAGCTCTACAAATTTCTTGTCCTTGTCCTGATGCTATTTTTAATTCATCTTTTAAACAACCTAATTCTAAACAATCTTTTACACCACTACATGCACCATTATAACCAGTGGTTAGAATATGTTTGTCTCTAACTATAATTGCTCCAATATGTCTTCTTCTACAAGTAGATCTTTCAGCAACTTTAAAGGCTAATTCTAAAAAATAATGGTCTATTGGTTTTCTTTCTATTTTTTCTATTATATTCATAATAAATCCTTTATTAATTTATCCCACATATTCACTATTTTCTCTTCAGAATAATCTTTTATCATTTCTTTAGCTTTTTTACCCATTTTTTTTCTTAACAAAACACTAGACATTAAAATTTCTAAATCTTGAGCAAAAATATCAATATTTTCATCAGTTAAAATACCGTTTTGTCCGTCAACTATTAATTCATTAACAGCTGGTGCTTTTTTTAATCCAATACTTGACAAACCGCACGCCATAGCCTCTCCTAAAGATAAACCAAATCCTTCAAAATGAGAAGGAAATGCAAAAATATCTGAATTTTTTAATTCCTCTAAAGGCTGTTTAGTTTTTCCTTTAAAAAATACTTTATTTTGTAATCCAAATTCTTTAACTAATAAATCCAACTTTTCTTTATATTTCTTGTCTTCATTGCCCCAAAGATGAATTTCCCATTTTGGATTTTTTGTATGTATTTTAGCGAATGCTTTTATTAATAATTCTTGATTTTTTACAGGTGTAATTCTTGCAATATTTATTATTTTAAATTTGTCTTTTTTATCACTATAGTCACAAATAAATTTATCATCAACACTAGGAACAGAGTTAGGAATTACAACAACTTTTCCATTATAATAAGGTTTCATAAGTCCAACAAAACTATGCATTAAAACTTGACACACATTAACATTTTTCATTAAGTCTAATGTAATTTTTAAAACAGTTTTTGATTTTCTATGGAATATGTTCCAAGGCACATTGTGAACCATTTGTACTATTGGAGATTTATATGTGTGTGAATAACAAATTTCCATTAAGTCTTGCGGATTTGCTAAAATGATTAAGTCGGGTTTTTCTTCTTTAATATATTTATAAGCTACATCAGAAGTATACTTATAATTATTAAAAAATGGCATTAATTTTAATATCGGTGTTGATTTTATTAACTTAAATATAAACTTTCTAAATCCTGTAAAAAGAGTTCCGCCGATATTCACAAATTTTACTTTATCATATAATGAAAAAAATAGTTTACCTTCTTTTTTTTCATTTGTCATAAACACAACATCATAGCCTCTTTTAGCAAGGGAGGAACTTAAAAAGCATAAAACTTTTTCAGTTCCTCCTGCACTTTCTATAACATCTGTTCTTTGATAAAATAAAATTTTCATATATTATTCTACTTTGTCTGCGATTTCATCAGCTATTACAAAATTTGAATAAACATTTTGAGCATCTTCATTATCTTCAAGTGCTTCAATTAATTTATTAATTTTTTGTGCTTTTTCAACATCATCAATAACCATTGGTTCTTTTGCTACCCAACATATTTTTGCTTCTTTTGGTTCACCAAATTTTTCCATTAAAGCATCTCTAACTTTAATAAAATCTTCTATAGAAGTAGTAATTTCGTGCCAATCAGTAGAACTTTCAACATTTTCAGCGCCAGCATCAATTGCTGCTTCTAGCATTTTATCTTCAGTTGTAACATTTCCTTCATACCCAATAAGACCGACTTTATTAAACATAAAAGAAACACTTCCTGTTTCACCCATATTTCCACCATATTTGGTAAATGTAGACCTAATACTTGATGCACTCCTATTTTTATTATCAGTTAAAATCTCAACTATTATAGCAATACCATTAGGGCCATAACCTTCATACCTTATTTCTTCCCAATTCTCTCCAGAAGAAGCACCTGTAGCTTTTTTAATAGCATTTTCAATATTTGATTTAGGCATACTAGCTGCTTTTGCTGCAATTACCGCACTTCTTAATCTAGGATTGAACTCAGGATTGGGATCGCCTATTTTAGCTGCTACTGTTATTTCTTTTAATAACTTTGTAAAATTCTTAGCTCTTTTAGCATCTGTGATGGCTTTTTGATGTTTAGTTGTAGCCCACTTAGAATGACCTGACATAAATACCTAATATTTAATTTATTAATAGATGAAAAATAAAACTTTATTTTTATTTTTCAAGAAGCTATTTGCTATTTGATATTTTTATAATTTCTTTAATATTATCTTTTTCAGAAACTTTGTTTTTTTTCTCAAAACCACATTTTTCGCATTTATGTAAAATAACAAATTCACCATTTTTTTGAAGTATTTCTATTGGTTTCATTAAGCCACCGCAACTTGACATTCTATCACCAGGATTAATATCTACATGTTTTGAATATAAGCAATTCGGACAATGATTGGTATAACCATCTCCCTTTACTTTAGTCCCACAATTTTCACAAATAAAATCTTCAATAGTTCTTGTAAATTTTTTCATGGTTATTTTTTATCATTCAATAAATGTAAGAAATTTCCATTTATATTTTTATCAATAATTATTTTATCGTTATTTTTCATAATTTCTTCCATTGTCTCTATATAAATTCTTTTTTTAGTTATATCTTTATTAAATCTATATACTGTATAAAGTTTATCAAATCTTTCCGCTTCACCTTCTGCTTTACTAACAATAGCTTTTTTGTATGCTTCTGCATTTTGAATTATAGCTTCCGCTTCACCTCTAGCTTTTGGCATAATATCATTATTATAAGATTGTGCTTCATTAATCTTACTTTCTTTATCAGCTTTTGCTGTTTGAACATCTCTAAAAGCATTTATAACTTCTTTTGGTGGGTCAGCTCTCAATAATTGTACTGTTATTATTTCAATTCCAGAACCATAAGAGTTCAAAATATCTTGTAGGAGTTTCTTTGCTTCTGATTCAATTTCAAATTTTTTATTTGCTAAAATATCATCTATTTCTCTGTTAGCAATAATTTCTCTCATTACACTTTCCGTAGCACTTCTTATTGTTGTTTTTTGATCTTTTATATTAAAAAGATAATCTTTTACATTGTTAATTTTCCATTGAACTTCAAAATCTATATCTGCTATATTTTCATCTCCTGTAAGCATTAGACTTTCTTCATCAAAAGCTTTTATATTATCATTTGCGCTTGAAAAACCAAATTCTTCTTTATTAATTCTAGTTGTTGAAACTTTTTTAATTGTTCCTATTGGATATGGAACATAAAAATGTAAACCCGGTGTTGTTGTTTCATGATATTTTCCAAAATAAGAAACTACACCATTTTCATCTGAATTAACTTTATATATACCAGTAGCAAACCATAAAAGAAATAATACTATTCCAATTAAATAAATTGTAGTCCCATTAGTTGTGAACCTTGCATCTTTTTTTATATTAAAATCTTTTAAAATTTTGTCTAAAAATTCTTTTTTATCTTCATCTTTTATTTTAGAAGACTTAATTTTACTTTCTTTTTCTTCTTTTGACTTTTCTTGTTGTTCATTTATATCCCAAGGATTTTTCATTTTAAAAAAATTATTTTATTATTTTAATAATCTTTTAAATAATAAAAAATGTCAACCATGATTTAGATTAAATCTATTAAATGGTCTAATTTTTCCATTTGGTCTTTATTATAACCATCATTTTCTTTCTTTTTATCGTCAGATTTTTCTTTTTCATCTATCCTTCTTAGTACATCAGAATTTTGATCTATTTTACTTTTTGTATCTTCTTCACTAGAATCATTATCTTTATCAGAATTGTAATTCTCTTTAAATTCATATAAAACTGGATTAATTAAAGGTAAAATAAAATAAGCTCCAAATGATAAAGGTTTATATGTTATTGACTCCTTTAACCATTTTGGTCCTTGTTTTTCTTTTAAACTAAATCCTTCATCAAAAATATTAATTATAGTTGTGAATATTAAAGATGATATGATAAAGCTTTTTGTAAAGCCAAAAACAATTCCTAAACTAGCGTTTATAGAAGAAGGAAATTTCATTGTTATTATTCTAGAAACATTTGATGTTAAGATTGACAAACCTATTATTGCTATTACAAATATTAATATACTACTAGATATATTAGCAAATAATTCATTAGAAATTTTTTGTAATATTAGATTTGTTATAACCGGTCTCAAAAGTATTACCAAAAAAGCACTACCAATCCAAGTTATAAGAGAAAAAAATTCTTTTATAAACCCTCTAAGAAAACCCAATAATGTAAAAAAAATCATTATTGTAAAAATAAAATAATCAAAGTATGTTAGTTCCACTATAATCCATTTCTTAAACCCCTCATTATGATAATTAATTAATTTAAAAAATCTATAATTTTCTTGCAATTTAATAAGTAATTATTTATTTTAATATAAGCTATAATATTTATAATAGAGATGGTAAAAATTTTAAAAATTGCTTTATTTTTGGTTAGTATTGCTTTTGCCTTTACTTTAGGAGTAAAATTTTCTGATTCATTTAAAGGAAAGTTTGATAACAACGAAGAAGTTGAAATTAAAGTTGAAGATGAAATGAAAAAAACTTTTGATCAAAACGAACAAAAGAATGATCAAATAAATATAGAACAGCAAAACGATGTTCAATTAGAAAATGAACAAAAAAATAATACAAACTATAATAATGATGTAAAAAAAGATATAACAGAAGAAAATACTGATATAGAAACAATAGAACCTATGCCTATGGATGGTTTAGATGATAATGCTCCTATAGATAATAATACATATATGGACAGTACATCTACAGATAATACTTCTACTGACTTACAAAATAATAATATTGATGAAAATATTGATTTTAATTCTAATGAAATGATGGAAGAACCTAAAGATGTTGAAAATCAAAATCAAAATTTAGATATTAATAGTGATATATAATGGATACAATTTTTGCCCCAATTACACTAAAAGGTAATTGCAGTGTTTATGTTATTAGAATTTCCGGTAGCGAAGTTTTAAATTGTCTAGCAAATTTAGGAGTTAAAAAAACCTTAAAACACAGAGAAGCAACTCTCTGTGTTTTAAAAGATAAAAATAATAATACTATTGATGAAGCATTGGTTGTTTATTTCAATTCTCCGAATAGTTTTACAGGAGAAAATATTTGTGAAATTAGCTTACATTGTTCAAATTATATAATTTCTAAAGTTTCACAGATTTTATTATCAACACAAAATGTAAGAATAGCAGAAAGAGGTGAGTTTTCAAAAAGAGCATTTTTAAATGGTAAAATTGATTTAATGCAGGCGGAATCCATTTTAGATTTAATAAAATCAGAAACCGAATTACAACATAAGCTCGCTATAAATCAACTACAAGGTAAAAATTCTAATTTCTATAATACTTTAAGAGAAAAAATCGTTAGTGTTTTATCAATTTTAGAAGCTTTTATTGATTTTCCAGAAGAAAATATCCCGCAAGATTTAGAAAGTGAAATAGAAGTAAAAATTCAAAACATCAGAACAGAAATAAAAAACAACTTAAATGACAACAGAATTGGAGAAAAAATAAAAGATGGATTTCACATTGCTATAATCGGCGAACCAAATTCTGGTAAATCCACTTTATTAAATTTCTTATCACAAAGGGATATAGCTATAGTTTCCAACATTGCAGGAACTACAAGAGATGTTATTGAAGTAGATATTGATATAAACGGTATACCAGTTATTTTATATGATACTGCAGGTATTAGAGAAACCACTGATATCATAGAAAGCGAAGGAGTTAAAAGAGCATTAAAAAAAGCAGAAAATGCAGATTTAAAAATCCTTGTTATAGGTGCTGATAATACTAATATAAATAAACAAATATTAAACTTAATAGATGAAAACACAATAATTTTAATAAATAAAATTGATTTAAATTGCACTAATAAGTTTAAAGCAGATAAAGGAATAGTTTTAGAAATTTCCTTAAAAGATAATCTAAATTTAGATAAATTTTTAAACACATTAATAGACAAATTGGAAACTATAGTATCACCAAATATAAACACAACAATCACAAATGAAAGATATAGACAAGAGTTAATTGAAGCCAATAAATATTTGGATTTGTTTACATTTAAAAATCCTATAGAGATTAATGCTGAAAACATAAGATTAGCAGCAAATCATATAGGAAAAATAACTGGAAAAATAGATTCTGAAGAAATTTTAGATAATATTTTTTCTAAGTTTTGTATAGGAAAATGAAGGTTGAGCTTGAAATATTGTTTGTGCGAGAAATAGAAACAAATTCAACCTTCATTGTTATATATCAGGGATATATAACAAATAATATTTTGTATATTTATAATTGTAAGTCAAGGTATTTTTAATTTAATTTTGGGTAATAAGTTTCATTTATATTTTTTATGAAGGTTTAATTAATGATTATAATTTTGTATTTTGAAAAATCTATATAATATCCGCTAATAATAATATTCAGTTGATTGAGTAAAAATCACCTGTTTTTTTAATTAAGCCGGTTTTTAAAGTTTTTCTCTTGCTTTTTAATTTAAAAATTCAATAATTACAAAGGTTGCTAAATTTTAAATAAAATGGGAAATATATTAGATTATACGAAAGTGTCAGAAACTGCTGATGAGCAAAAATTATTGAAATTAAAGGCTTTGAGAGAGGCTGGTATTGAGCCGTATCCTCATAATTTTGAGAGAACAACTGATTCTAAGAAGTTGAAGGAAGAATATGATTTTTTGCAATCTGGTGAAAAGCTTGAGGATAAGGTTTATAAGGCTGCGGGAAGATTGATGTTGAGAAGGGATATGGGAAAGGCGATGTTTCTTGATATTCATGATGAAAATGGAAAAATTCAAATATATTTGTCTAAACCAAGTTTGAGTGAAGATGAGCAAAAGCTTGTTCCGTTGCTTGATATTGGTGATTTTATTGGTATTGAGGGATATGTTTTTAGGACTAATAGGGGTGAGTTGAGTTTGCATTGTCAAAAGATTTGGTTGTTGACTAAGTCGGTTGCGAATTTGCCTGAAAAGTTCCATGGATTGACTGATCAAGAACTTAAATATAGACAGAGATTTATTGATTTGGTTATGAATCAAGATGTTCGTGAAACGTTTAAGAAGAGAAGTTTGATTATTTCTACGATTAGGAAATATCTTGATGATAAGGGATTTATGGAAGTGGAAACGCCGATACTTCAACCTATTTATGGTGGTGCAGCGGCTGAACCGTTTGTTACACATCATAATAGTCTTGATATGACTTTGTATTTGAGAATAAGTGTTGAAACTTATTTGAAGAGGTTGATAGCTGGTGGTTTTGAAAAGGTTTATGAGATTGGTAGGAACTTTAGAAATGAGGGTATGGATACTACTCATAATCCAGAGTTTACTATGATTGAATGGTATGAGTCTTATACTGATTATAATGATCAAATGAATAATGTGGAACAATTGTTGGAAGGTATTGCTAAGAAGATAAATAATGGTTCGACTGTTGTGAATTATAAGGGTATGGAGGTTGATTTTAAAGCACCGTTTAAGAGATTGAGTATTTATGAGGGTTTGAGACAGTATGCTAATATTGAAAATCCTGAAAATATAGAAAAAAATGATGTGATTAAAAAGTTGAGAATATTGGGTGCAGATGTTGAGGAAAAAAAGAGTAGGGGTGATTTGTTGTTGCAATTGTTTGAAGAAACTTGTGAAAAACATTTAATCCAACCGACATTTGTGATTGATTATCCTCTTGACGCTTGTCCTTTGACAAAAATGCATAGAAAAAATAGTAATTTGGTTGAAAGGTTTGAGTTGTTTGCTGGCTGTGTTGAGTTGGCTAATTCTTATTCAGAGTTAAACGATCCAATTGACCAATATGATAGATTGAAAAAACAGGAAGAAAGTAGAGGATTTGATGCAGAAGCTATGCCGATGGATGAAAATTTTGTTCATGCATTGGAAATTGGTATGCCTCCGTTGGGTGGTGTTGGTATTGGTATTGATAGATTAATTATGTTTATGACATCTACACCGAATATTAAAGATGTTTTGTTCTTCCCAACATTGAAGAATAAGAAATAAATTTAAATGATGAAATTTAAACAAGATATTTACACAAAAAATAGAGGAAATTATTCTGAATATTTAAATTTATATTGTAGAAAATGTGGTTATAAAATTGCTAAATATCAAAAAGATGGACCGGGTAATTTATTGAGAATTTATGTTGATAGAATTACAGAAAACAATGGGTTATTGAACTTTGAAATTGACAAAAAAATGATATGTCCTAATTGTGAAAGACTATTGGGACTTGGCTATTTATACCCGAAAGAAAAAAGACCTGCATATATTTTATTTCAAGATACAATAATTAAAAAACCTAAAAATTTCATTAGACATTTGTATTGTATTTTTTTATCTTTATTTAAAAATAATGTTAAATAATGTTAATATATATAGTATTAAACGGGTCATTCAATACTAGACAATTTTATGAAAAATTATTTAATAATTTAGAAAATAAAATTATAATTGGTGTCGATGGTGGAAATAACTTTTTACATTCTATAAATATAAAACCGAATTATGTTACAGGAGATTTTGATTCAATAAATCCTGAAATTCTTGATAAATACAAAAAGAATAAAAATATTAAAATTGTATTTAAAGATAATCAAGATGAAACCGATTTGCAATTTTCAATTTCATTAGCTAAAACTTTAAAACCGAATAAAATTGTAATTCTTGGAGCTATAGGTGATAGATTTGATCACATATTTTCAAATATTTTGTCTTTAATAGATATAGAAGAAAATATTGAAACAATTATTTTAGATGAAAAAAATGAAATAAGATTAGTAAGAAATGAAATAAAAATTAATGGAAATATAGGAGATATTATATCTGTTTTTCCTATAACAAAAGTTGATGGACTTAAATATGAAGGTCTTAAATGGAATGTTAATAATATAAACATAAATATTGGTTGGATTGGAATATCAAATGAAATGATTTCTAATGTTGCAAAAATCAACTTAGAAAAAGGAATTATTGTGGTTTGTAGAACATTTACAAATGGTGTACCCAAGGAGACTTGAACTCCTAACCGTTCAGTTCGCAACCGAATACTCTATCCAGTTGAGCTATGGGTACTCTGAGATTAATTATAAAGTAAGTGATAGAAAAATCAATAGACCTCATGTAAATAAAATTTTTCCTCAAAAAATAATTTCTACAAAAAAGACAAGGATATTTCAAAGTATTTAATAGAAATAGTATACTTATACATTTCGTTATTAAATATAGTCAAATAACTTTCACTTAACCACCAACTAAACCTA